>DATHUR010000134.1:0-33612 GCA_035462025.1 Egicoccus sp.
GTCTCCGTCGACCGGTGGGCGACGTAGGCGTCGAGATCCGGATCGAGCACGGCCCACAGCCGCAGCAGCCGTTCGCGTTCCTGGCCCTGGGCCGGGCGTGCCCGTACCGGGCGCGGCGGGTCCCCGGCCAGCCGGACGACCGCCTCGGGATGCGCCTGGAGGTTGAGCCACCACGCCGGATGGCCCTCGCCCCAGCCGTTCATCGCGAGCGCGACCAGGTTGGGGCCGTCCTCGAGGTAGCCGATGATGACGCTGCGTTCCTGCCCCGACCTGCGCCCGATGGCGGTCAGGCGCAGTGCACCCCAGCCGCGTTTGTTCGACGTGGTCCAGAGGAACCGGCCGCCGCTGAGTCGATACAGCGCCCGGTGCACGCGCCACGCCGTGCGGACGAACCAGCGCGGCGGGACCTTCGGTGCTGGCCTGTGGGTCTCGGTCATGATGGCTCCTGCATCGGCGCCCAGATGGGACGTACGAGCGACGGCACGTGGCAACGCTGGTCTACACGATGACCACCTCGCTCGACGGCTACATCGCGGATCGCGGCGGCAGTTTCGCCAACGACGAGACCGGCTTGACCACAGCGCGAAGCCGTGCCAGTATGCCGAGTATTATACGGCGTATAGGAGACGCGGATGAGCATCCGGTACTCGCTCCTGGCACTGCTCAGCGAAGCGCCCGCGTTCGGCCTCCAGCTCCGTGAGGAGTTCGAGAAGCGCACCGGGGAGGTGTGGCCCCTCAACGTCGGGCAGGTGTACTCGACCCTGCAACGACTCGAACGCGACGGCCTGATCGTCGCCGACGGCGGCGAAGGGCCGCAGAAGGCCTACCGCATCACCGACGCGGGCCGCAGCGCCCTGCTCGCCTGGCTCGGCCCGCCCGATGCCGTCGAGGTCCCGCCACGCGACGAACTCGTCATCAAGATCATGGTGGCGCTGCGCGTGCCGGGCGTCGACGCGGCCGACCTCGTGCAGGCCCACCGCTCCCAGTTGGTGCGCCAGATGCAGCACTTCACCCACCTCAAGGAGGACACGACGGCAGCGGACCTGCACCTGCTGCTCGTCGCGGACGCCGAGACCTACCGACTCGACGCCATGATCCGGTGGCTGGAAGCCGTCGAGGCACGTGTCCGGCAGGCCGGCACCGACCCGGCACCACCGCCGGCCGTGCCCGCTGCGCGCTCGCCGCAGCCCGCCGTCGGCCGGGAGCCGCGGCGATGACCGCCGTCCTCGAACTCCGCCAGGTGTCAAAGGACTACGGCGCCGGCCCCACCCTGGTCCGGGCGTTGCGCGAGGTCGACGTGTCCGTCGGCGTCGGCGAACTCGTCGCCATCATGGGTCCCAGCGGGTCGGGCAAGACCACGCTGATGACCATCGCGGGCACGCTCGAGGAACCCACGCGCGGCGAGGTGCGCATCGACGGGAGGTCGGCCGCCAGCCTCGACCACCGCGACCGTGCCCGGCTGCGCCGCCGCTCGATCGGCTACGTCTTCCAGGCCTTCAACCTGCTGCCGGGCCTGACCGCGACCGAGAACGTCGCCATGCCGCTCGAACTCGACGGCGTCCGGGCCCGCCGGGCCCAGCGCAGCGCCCGTGACACCCTCGAAGCACTCGGCCTCGGCGACCGGGCCGACCACTACCCCGACGAACTGTCGGGCGGCGAGGCCCAACGCGTGGCCATCGCCCGGGCCGTTGTCGGCGAGCGCCGGCTGCTGCTGGCCGATGAGCCCACCGGCTCGCTCGACTCGGTCAACGGCGAAGCGGTCATGCGGGTGCTGCGCGGGGCGTGCAAGCGCGGTGTCGCCGGCGTGGTGGTGACCCACGACGCCCAACTGGCCTCGTGGGCCGACCGGGTGGTGTTCATGCGGGACGGCCGCGTCGTCGACCACACCGCACCGCTCGCCGGGGCGGCCACCCTGCTCGACGAGCCCCCGGAACCCCGATGACGGCGGCCGCGGGCCGCGCCGACCGCGGTAACGGTCCCGCCAGGCGCGCGATCCTGCGGTGGGCACGGCGGCTGTTCCGTCGCGAGTGGCGCCAGCAACTGGCCGTCCTCGCCCTGCTCAGCCTCACCGTCGCCGCGGCGATCGGGTTCTCCACCGCCACCTACAACACCGTCGGCGTCCCCGAGAACGCGACCTTCGGCACCGCCAACCACCTCCTGCGCATCGACGATCCCGCTGTCGAAGCGCTGCCGGGGCAACTCGCCGCAGCGCGGGATCGGTTCGGCGACGCCGCGCTGATCGGCCGTTGGACGCAACCGATCCCCGGGTCGGTGGAGTCCGTGGAGTACCGCGCGCAGCAACCCGAGCAGCCCGTCACCGACCCCATGCTGGCACTGCTCGCGGGCCGCTACCCCACCGGGAGCGACGAGGTCGCCCTCAGCGACGTCGTCGCCACCACCTTCCAGGTCGGGCTCGGTGACACGTTCGACCTCGACGGCCACCGCCGCCGGGTCGTCGGGACCGTCGAGAACCCGAGCGACCTCGACGACGAGTTCGCCCTCGTCGGACCGGACCAGCTCGCCCCGGCCACGTCGGCCACGCTGTTGCTGGGCGGGCGCGGCGACATCGACGAGGTGACCGCCATCCGCGCCTTCGCCGAGGGCCGCCTCGGCAACGCCGAGCTCACCAGCCGAGCCGACGTCCGCACCGACGCTGCCGCCGCCATCGTGCTCGCGGTGGCCCAGGTCGTCCTCGTGCTGGTCTCGCTGGTTGCCTCGGCCGGCTTCGCGGCCATCGCCCACCGACGGCTGCGCCAGCTCGGCATGCTGGGCGCCCTCGGTGCCGAGGTGCGTCACCTGCGGCTCGTGGTCGTGGCCAACGGGTTGCTGATCGGCGCGACCGCGGCCATCGTCGGCACCGCGGTCGGTCTGGCGGGATGGGTCGTGGCGGCGCCCCGGCTGGAGACGGCGGCGGGGCACCGGATCGACGCCGCCAACGTCCCCTGGGGACTGGTCGCGCTCACCGTGGTCCTCGTGGTCGCAACCGCGACGACCGCCGCCTGGTGGCCCGCCCGCTCGGTCGCGCGCGTGCCCGTCACGGCCGCGCTGTCGGGCCGCCCACCCATCCCACGTCCCACACGCCACTCCATGGCCCTCGCCGCCGTGCTGCTGGCCGCAGGTATCGCCCTGCTGGCCGTCGGCGGACCGGTCGCGGCGCTCGGCGCGGCCGTTGCGGTCGTCGGGGTCATGCTGCTGAGCCCGGCCGCCATCCGGGCCGCCGGACTGGTCGCCCGGCCGTTGCCAATCGCGGCACGGTTGGCCCTCCGCGACCTGGCCCGCCACCGCGCCCGATCCGGTGTGGCACTGGCCGCGATCGCGCTCGCCCTCGGCATCCCGGCCGCCGTCCTGGTCACGGCGAGCGCGGCGTCGGCCTCCACCGGTCTCGGCAACCTCGGCGCCCACCAGTTGCTGGTCTGGACCCGCGACGCGGACCAGCCGCCCGGCGTCTCGCCGTTCTACACCCAGGACCCCGACGACGAGGGCTTCTCGCCCTACCTGCCCGACCTGGACACCGGTGACCTGGCCACGCTGGCCGCCGCGGTCGCGGAGATCGCGGCGCGCGTCGATGCCACCTCCGTCACGGGTCTCGACGTCGTGTTCGACCCCGAGGTGGACGACCCGGACGGGCGGCGGGCCGTCACGCTCGCGCGCCCGACCGACATCGGCCACCTCGACGTGGCCCTGCTGTATGCGGCCACTCCCGGTCTCCTGGACGCCTACGACGTCGTGGACCGCGGCGCGGCCGAGATCATCTCGACCGGCCCGACCGGCCCGACCGACATCGTCACCGACCCCGACAGCCTGTGGCTGGCGAGCCTGTCCACGCCGCCGGAACCCGTCGCGGCCGTTCGCGAGGCCACACCGACCTACGCCTCACTGCCGGGCTCCTTCGCCACCCCGGCCCTGCTCGAAGAGCGCGGCTGGGACACCCAACGGGTCGGCTGGCTGGTGGAGCGTGACCGTCCGCTGACCGCGATCGAGCGCGCCGACGCACGCAACGCCGCCGCGGCGGCCGGGCTGCTCGTCGAGACGCGGACCGAGCGCGCCGATCTGGTCAGCCTGCGGTGGGCGGCAACCGGGACCGGGACGCTGGCCGCGCTCGGCGTGCTGAGCCTGACGGTGGGGATCATCCGCGCCGAGGCATCCCGCGACCTCCGCATCCTGACCGCCACCGGTGCCACGCGCGCGGTCCGTCGTGCCCTCGCCGCCACCACGGCCGGCGGGCTGGCATTGCTGGGCGCCCTGCTCGGGGTGATCGGGGCCTACCTCGTCCTGGCCGGTGGCTATCTCGACGCCCGCCTCGTGATCGACACCGTCCCGGTGCTGCAGCTCACCCTGCTCGTCGCCGGCGTGCCGCTGGTGGCCGCGGGCCTGGGATGGCTCGTCTCCGGCCGTGATCCCCCGGCGATCTCGCGCCCGCTGCTCGACTGACGACGCGGGGCACGCGCGGACATGTGAAGCGTCACACCGACGGCGCGGTCCGTAGTTCACGCGCGATCTTGATCGCCCAGGCGTCGATCGCGTCCCAGTTGCGGAAATCCCCCGCCGGGATCGCCTCGCCGCCGGGCAGGTGCCGCATGAAGCGCTCGACCAGCCCGACGGGTTGCGCATCCGCGTCCCAGGCACCGAAGAACACCTGCTCGCCCCGGGGGTGGATGAGCGCCTGGAGTTCGTCGAACTCGCGGGGACGGCTGACCTCGAAGACGTCACGACCCTCCTCGTCGACCAGGTCCGTCCCGAGCGGCCCGCTGCTGAACAGCCACACCGGCCGCGCCGCGAGCGCCTGCTGTTGGCGCTCGACGAACCTCGTGGCGTCCTTGAGCCAGTGGAACATGTACGCCGACGCCCCGACGACGACGGCGTCGTAGGAGTCGAGGTCGACGACGTGGGTGACGTGGCGCGCGTCGACCTCGAACCCCGCATCGCGGAGCCCGGTCGCGATGCGCTCGGCGATCTCGGCCGTGGCACCGTGACGGCTGGCGTAGGCAACCAGGATTCTCATTGCGGCCTCCCGGGGCACGACCTCCCATTCCTCGACGAGCATGCGCGCGCCCCCGACGCCGCACCAGGGCCATCGTTCCCGAGTCCCCGCCGACGCTCTACCCCAGGGAGGCCGGCGTCACCCGAGGTCGCGTCGGCGGAATCCGACGAACCCGACGGCCGCCAGGGCGACCGCGACCGCGAGCAGCGCGAGGACGGGCGTTGCCGCCAGCGGTTCGGCGGGGACCTGCGGGGTGTGGGTGAACGGCGAGAGGTTCAGCGCCCACTGGTCGAGCTGGAGGGCGGGTCCGAGTTGTCCCAGCACGAGGAACGCGACGAGCGCGCCCCACGCCAGCACCACCAGGCGCGGGATCAGGCCGAACAGGGCGACGGTGAGGCCGGCCACGACCAGGACGGCGGGCAACTGGGCCAGCGCGGCGCCGGCCAGCCGGGGTGCCTGAGTGAGGTCGCCGATGCGCATCCCGTGCGCCAACCCCTCGCCCGCCCCGGCCGCAGCCATCAGCCATGCGCTGCCGACCACCGCGATGACGACGTGGCCGGCGAGCCAGGCGGTTCGGGTCACGCGCGTCGCCAGCACCGGTTCGGCACGCACGCTGGTCTCCTCGGTCCGGGCCCGCAGCAGGGTGGAGATGGCGTAGACGGCCACGATCAGGCCGAGGATTCCCATCGTCGCGGCGATGAAGGCGTCGGTCAGGATGTCGGCCCCGCCGAGCCGTTCGAGCATCTCCGCGGCGCCGGGCACGTCGTCGATGAGGTCGCTGACGCTCTCGGCCACGAACCCGTAGACGATGCCGGTCACGAACACGCCGAGCGTCCACCAGCCGAGCGTGCTGCGTTGCAGCCGCCACGCCAGCGCCAACGGACTCGCCAGCCACCCGGCCGCCTCGGCATCCCCGAGGCGGGTGGCCAGCAGTCCCGAGCCGATGTCGCGCCGCTCGACCAGGACGTAGGCGACCCCGCTGGCCACCACGACCAGGGCGACCATCACGCCGAGCACCCACCACCGCTCCCCCGCGAACGGCCGGACCTCGGTGGTCCACCCGGTCGGCGACAGCCAGCGCAGCCAGGTCGGGCCGGCCTCGCCCGCGCCGTCGGCCACACCGCGGACCAGGAAGGCGACCCCCAGCACGGCGCCGGCCATGCCGTTCGCGCCGCGTGCGGTCTCGGTGAGCTGGGCGGTGACCCCGGCGATCGCCGCGAACATCGCACCGGCGCCGGCGTACACCGCACCGAGGGCGATCGCCCCTGAGACGGCTTCGCCCTGGGCAACCAGGCTCGCCGCCACCAACGCGCCGACGAGCAGGCTGGCACCGATGGAAACGATCAGCGCGGCGGTCAGTGGCGCGCGGTGGCCCACGATGGTCGAGCCGACGAGGTCGAGCCGTCCGGCCTCCTCCTCGGCCCGGGTGTGGCGGGTGACGGCCTGCAGCGCCATCAACGGCACCAGCACCATCTGGAAGAAGCTCATGCGCCAGGTCAGCAGCCCGCCGACCGAGAGCGGGTCCTGGAGCGGGCCCAGCATCGCCCCGAACGCCGGGTTGGCCGCAACCGACGCCCCTAGCTGCCGCCGCGACATCTCGTCGGGGTACAGCTCGCCGATGGCGCCGGCGAACACCACGACGACGCCGACGAGCGCGACCACCCAGACGAGCAGGCGCACACGGTCGACCCGCAGCGCGAGCCGGACCAGCGACCACGTGCCGGCCAGCGATCTCACCGGCGGCCCGCCACGGAGGTGTCGTAGTGGCGCAGGAACAGCTCCTCGAGCGTGGGCGGCCGGCTGACCAGGCTCTGGATGCCGGCGTCGGCGAGGCGACGCATGACGGCTGCCATCGCGCCACCGTCGACCTCGAGCTCGACCCGGTGGTCGGACGCGACCAGGTCGTGGACACCCGCCATCGCCGCGAGACCGTCGGGGACCGTGTCGAGTTCGGCAGTGACCGCCGTGCGCGTCAGGTGGCGCAGTTCGTGGATCGTGCCCGACTCCACGATCCGGCCAGAGCGGATGATGGCGACCCGGTCGCACAGGGCCTCGACCTCGCTGAGGATGTGGCTCGACAGCAGGACGGTCCGGCCGCGGTCGCGGTCCTCCTTGACCACCGCCCGGAACTCGGCCTCCATGAGCGGGTCGAGGCCGGCGGTCGGTTCGTCGAGCAGCAGCAGTTCGACGTTCGAGGCGAGCGCGCTGATCAGGGCCACCTTCTGGCGGTTGCCCTTCGAGTAGGCCCGGCCCTTCTTGGTCGGATCGAGTTGGAAGCGCTCGATCAGTTCGGCACGTCGCGTCCTGTCGACGCCGCCGCGCAGCCGACCGAGCAGGTCGATGACCTCGCCGCCGGACAGCTGCGGCCACAGCTCGACGTCGCCCGGCACGTAGGCCAGCCGGCCGTGCAGCTCGGTGACGTCGCGCCAGGGGTCGCCGCCGAGCAGCACGGCCTGGCCGCTGTCGGCACGCAACAGCCCCAGCAGGATCCGTAGCGTCGTGGTCTTGCCGGCGCCGTTTGGGCCCAGGAACCCGTGCACCTCGCCGGTCGCGACCGTCAGGTCGACCCCGTCGAGCGCCACTGTCGCGCCGAAGGTCTTGCGCAGGTCCGTGATCTCGATCGCCGCTTGCGACATCCGCCCACCACCTCGCCGTCGCGCCGACTCGACGCCCGGCCGACTCTACGCCCCGCCGACGCGTCGCGGCGCGCCTACTCGGCGGACCCGATGACCACGTCGAACTGCCGCCCGTGGTCATCGACGATGACGCGTCCGTCTCGCAGGTGCAGGTCGATGGTGTCGGCGCCGATGACGAGCCCGGTCACCGACAGCCGCTCGAACGGCGCGGAGACCAGGGGACGCAGGTGGAGCCGCCGACCGGGCACGTCGGGTTCGAACCCGAACACCGCACGCACCATCAGCAGCGCGCCCGCGGCCGCCCATGCCTGCGGCCGACAGGCCGTGGGATAGGGCACGGGGACCGCGGTCGAGTCGGCCGCGAAGCCCGAGAACAGCTCCGGCAGGCGGTAGTTGAACTCCGGCGCCGCCCGCACCAGGCCCCGCATCAGGCGGCGCGCCGCCTGGTCGTGGCCGGTCCGCGCCAACCCCCAGACGGCGATGGCCGTGTCGTGGGGCCACACCGAACCGCAGTGGTAGGACAGCGGGTTGAACCCGCCGGACTCGGACGACAGCGTTCGCAGGCCCCAGCCCGACGCCATGCCCGGGCTCGCCAGCCTGCGGGCGACCCAGCCGGTCTCCTCCGCGTCGAGGATGCCCGAGGACAGCAGGTGGCCCATGTTCGACGCGATCCCGTCGACCGGTCGCTTGTCCTCGTCGAGGGCCACCGCCGGGTAGCGGCCGTCGGCGTCCTCGACCCAGAACGACGCACGGAACCGCTGCTGCAGGTCCGCTGCCCACCTGCGCCATTCGTCGCCGCCGGGCCGGCCGAAGTGGTCGAGCAGTTCGGCACCGCGCAGCGCGGCGGCGTACGCGTAGCCCTGGACCTCACTGAGCGCCAGGGGTGCGGTCGCGATCCGGCCGTCACGGAAGCGGATGCCGTCGCGCGAATCCTTCCAGCCCTGGTTGGCCAGGCTGCGACCGCCGTGCTGGACGTACTCGAGGAAGCCGTCGCCGTCGGGGTCCCCGTGGGCGCGCATCCAGCCCAGCGCGGCCTCGACGTTGCCCATCAGCGGCCGCAGGTCCTCGTCGGGCAGACCGAACCTCCACGCCTCGTTGGCCACGATCACGAACAGCGGGGTCGCATCCACGGATCCGTAGTAGACCGACGGGAGGTCGCCGCGGTCGGCCAGCGCGCCGCGACGGATCTCGTGGAGGATCTTGCCCGGCTCCTCCTCGGTCTCGGCGTCGAGCTTCCTGCCCTGTCGACGGGCCAGCACGCGCAGGGTCCCGCGGGCGAGCTCGAGGTCGTAGGGCAGCGCCATGAACGCGGTCCACAGCGAGTCCCGGCCGAACAGGGTGAGAAACCACGGGCTTCCCGCGGCGGCGTAGCGGTCGTCGGGAGCATCGGGATCGCGCAGCCCGAGGGACGCAAGGTCGCGCACCGAACGTGCGACCAGCCGGCTGAAGTGCTGGTCCGAGCACTCGATGGCCGGCTGCCCGTCGCCGTCGGATACCGCCCCGATCACGCCCGCCGTCGGGGCCATCGCGTCCGCACCTGCGCCCTCGGGCACGGTGACCTCACCGTGGACGTCGGCCACGGTCACCTCGAGCACGACCGTGGCTGTACCGCCGGCCGCGACGTCGAGCGGCGTGGACAGCACATCGCCGTCGAGGGACCCGCCGGAGAGCCTGACCCGGGTCCGTTCCTCGCCACCGTCGCGGTGGAAGGTCACGCTGCCGTCGGCGCCGGGACGCGCTTCCACGGCATCGAGCAGGTGGCCGTGCTTGACCTCGAAGACGTAGGCGAAGTCGGCACCGACCCGCACGCCGAGCTTGAGCGCGACCGGCTCGGTGCCAGCGTTGTGCACGTCGATCTGTTCGCGCAGGCCGCCCGCGACCACCCGCCGTCGGGTGATCGACACGGTCGGGTCGATCTCGGTGTCGCGCGACGGTGGCACGAAGCTGTGGAAGACCGCGCGGTGACCACCGACCGAGGCACCGGCGAGGTGGACGGGCGGAATGCCGTCGATCAGCAGCTGCAGTCGGTTGAGGAAGCGGGTGTCGCGCACGAACAGCCCGTGGTCACCACCTGGGACGATGTTGCCGTTGTGTCCGGAGATGACGAACGACTCACCCTGGACACAGACGATTTCACTCAGGGGTCCCAGATCGGGCACGGCGGTTCCTGATCATCTCGTGGTGGTCGGCGGCGGACGGTGCGGTCGCGGTCGGAGCCTCGGCGGTCAGCTCAGGAGTCGCTCGTACAGGGCCACGTAGCGCTCCACCATTCGTGTCGCCGAGAACTCCGCGGCGATCCTGTCACGGCACGCCTGCGGATCGATCTCGGACGTGGCCGCCGCCGCGTCGATGAAGGCGCGGACGTTGCCGGGGTCGACGAGGTAGCCGGTCTCGCCCTCGACGATGATCTCGGGTGCGGCACCGCGCCGGTAGACCACGACCGGCGTCCCGCACGCGTTGGCCTCGGCCATGACCAGCCCGAACGGCTCGTCCCAACGGATGGGCACCAGCACCGCGCGGGCGCGGCCCATCAACTCGACCTTCTCGTCGTGGCCGACGTGCATGCGGACGTCGACATCGCCGCCGTGCAGGGCCGGCTGGACGATCGTCTCGTAGTACTCGATCTCGAGCGGGTCGCTGACCTTCATCGCCATGACCAGCGGCATGCCGAGCTGCCGGGCGACCTCGACCGCGATCTCGGGCCCCTTGTCGGCGGAGGCGCGTCCCACGAACAGCAGGAAGTCCTCCTTCTCCGACCGGAACGGGTAGCGCTCCATCGCGATGCCGTTGTGCACCACGCCGGCGAGCTCGATGCCCTTCGGCGTCCGCGCCGCCTGATCGTGGCTGATCGCGGTCAGCGACACCCGTTCGCTGATCGCCCGGTACAGCAGTTCGTTGGCCGCGGTCCAGCAGCCGTGCAGGGTGTTCACGACCGGTGGGCCGCCCGTCTGCCCGGCGGCGATCGCCGGTCCGATCGCGCCGGTGTGGTCATGGACGATGTCGTATCCGGACGTGTCGGCGTACGCCGCCACCGCGTGTGCGGCCTCGTACCAGGGGTTGCCGATGTGCAGCGACGGCGGGACGTCGTAGACGCTCTGCAGCCTCGCCCTGGTCACACTGCCACCCGAGGCGTGCAGGGTGACGTCGTGGCCGGCCGCGACGAGTTCGTCGGCGAGTGACGCCACGATCCACTCGATGCCGCCGTAGCCACTCGGGGGGACCGCGAACCAGGGAGGAGCGATCTGGAGGATGCGCACGCGAGAATCCTGTCCGGACGTCGCTCCGAGGTCGCTGCTCGCCGACCGTCAGCGGTCGGAAGCACCGCGACTCGAACGCCCGGCGGGCGGGACGTGCCGTGCTCGCCGGGTATCGCCTCGTAGAGATCGAGCGTATCCCCGACAGCTCCCTCGCCCGCCTGCCGATCGGCCCCCGGACCCGACCGGGAGACGCCTCGAACCCTCCCGAGGGCGGCGTACATGCCACGGGCGCGAGGTCGAAGACCTCGCGCCCGCGGGCTACGTCGTGCTGTGTCGGCCATCTGCTCCGGCGACTACACCGGGGCCGGCTCGTTGATCGACTGCTCCCAGCTCTTCCATGCAGCGTCGGCCGGTACGACGGGAACCTGAGGACCCGTCTGGTGCGGAGCCGCGGGCGCCTCGAACCGGAATCGCGACAGCAGTCCCCGCAGTCGGTCGGACACCTCGGCGAGTTCGCGGGCTGCCTGCTGCGAGTCCTCGACGTAGGAACGGATGCCGTGGTTGATCTCGTTGGTGACCGCCGTCTGCTCCTCGACCGCCGACGCAATCGTGGTCTGGAACTCGCGGATCCGGCTCATGACCTCTGCGACCTGGCCGATCGCCGCGACCGCCTCCTGCGTGTCCAACTGGATGCCCTCGACGCGCTGGGCGATGTCCTCGGTGGCCTTGGCCGTGTCGTTGGACAGTTCCTTGACCTCGTTGGCGACGACCGCGAAGCCCTTGCCAGCGTCGCCGGCCCGGGCCGCCTCGATCGTGGCGTTGAGAGCGAGGAGGTTGGTCTGCTCGGCGATCGAGGAGATGACCTTGACGAACTCCGCGATGGTGGCGCCCGACTCCCCGAGCCGCGTCACCGTCTTGGTCGTGGTCCCGACCGCCTCGACGGCACGGCTCGCCACCGTCTGCGCCTCGTTGGCGCTGCTGGCGATGTCACGGATCGAGGCCTCGATCTGCTGTGAACCCGCGGAGACGCTGCGGCGCCCATCGCCCGACTGTCCGTCGCTGGAGATCTGGACGGCCAGCGAGTTCACGTGTTCGCTGGCCAAGGCCAGACTCTCCGTGGCGGCATGCAGGGTCGAGATGACCTCGCTGGTCGAGTCGAGCGCGGTGTTGACGGACCGGGCCAAGGTGCCGACCTCGTCGTCGCTGCTGACGTCCAGGCGGCGGGTGAGGTCCCCGTCCGCCACGCCCTGCATGACCTCGCCGGCCGCTGCCAGCGGACGCGTGATGCTGCGAGTGAGCCTCCAGCCAATGGTCATCGCCGCGATCCCGATGAGGGCGCAGACGAACACCATGACCGTGAGGAAGTTGCCGGCGACACCGCGAGCCTCTTCGGTGAGCGCCTGGTTCATCGCCTCTTCCTGGTCGATGAGCACGTTGATGGCACCGAGCCAGTCGACGAACAGCGGCTTGGCCTGTTCGACCAGGACGGCCGTGGCCGCGTCGGTCTCCCCCGCACGCTGCAACTCCACCACCTCGTCGACCAGCGGCAGGGTCTCGGCCTCGATCCGTTCGATCTCGGCCATGGCCGCACGCTCGTCGGCGTTGACGTTGCCGTCATCGGCGAAGAGTTCGGCCATCGGAGCCGCCGATTCGACGTAGTCCTGCGAGAGCGCGTCGATCAGGTCGACCTCGGCCTGCAACTCCGCCGGCGTCTTCGCGAGCACGACGTCGCGCAGGGCGATCGCCCGATCGTGGACGCTGCCGCGGAAGTTGATGGCGTAGCGCTGTTTCACGCTGTTGAGGTCGTTGATCGTCGTCAGGTGACTGTCGATCGTCTGGACCCGCCAGACCCCGATGACGGTGAGCGCGACCATCCCGAGGACGACGAGCCCGAAGCCGGACATGAGCCGCCGGCTGATGGTGGTGTTCATGTTCACAGTGCTCCCAATCCCTGAAGTGCAGCGAGGTCTCCCAGCACTCCAATCGCGCAATCGTGTGCGGACTCAAGCGAAGACGAAAATCCGGTGTCCTCCTCGGGGCAATACCTCGCGCTGTCATGTACATTGTGGTTCTATGTATAACACTACGAGTCTGAGGAGGGCCGGTGCGCATCGACAAGGACCTCGTGGCGGCCTCCGCCACACCGATGGTGCTCGCGATCCTGACGGAGGGCGAGAACTACGGCTACGCCATCCTCAAGCGGGTGCGCGAGTTGTCGGGCGGCGAGCTCGAGTGGACCGACGGGATGCTCTACCCGCTGCTCCACCGGTTGCGCCGGCTGGGGTACGTGACCACCGAGTGGCGGACCCCGCCCGAGGGGCGACGCCGCAAGTACTACGCCATCACCGGCGAGGGCGAAGCCGCACTGGCCGAGCACCAACGGCAGTGGGCCACCGTCACCCGCGCCCTGCGTGACATCTGGGGCGGACCCGGGCTGCTGCCGGCCGTCCCGAGCCCGGCGTGACGAGGATGGACGACGTGGAGACCCAGATCGCCGAGTGGCGCAGCTACGTGTCGCGCTCCCCCGCCGTCGACGGCGCCGACATCGATGAACTCGAGGCGCACCTGCGCGACCAGATCGCCGAACTGCGCACGGCCGGGCTGACCGACGACGAGGCCGTCCTCGTCGCCGTCAAACGCATGGGCGACGTCGACAGTCTCTCGCGCGAGTTCGCCCGCGAGCACCGCGGTCGGCTGTGGAAGCAGTTGGTGCTGCGGGGCGAGGACGAACCGGCGCGCGACGCCGGTGATTGGCGCACGATGCTGGCGGTCGCCGTCGCCGCCGCCGTGACCATCCACCTCGTCCGGCTGGCGGCCGGCTTCCCGGAGGAGGTGGCGACCTGGCTGCCCCGCAACGCCGGCCTGTTCGTCCTGCCCTTCCTGGCCGGCTATTTCGCCCTGCGTCGCGGACTCGGCGTCCGCCAGTGGCTGATCGCCGCCGCCCCGTTCGTCGTGAGCGCGTTGCTGGTCAACCTCTACCCGTGGCGCGCCGGCTCGAACACCGAACTGCTGGTCGCCGCCCACCTCCCGGTCGCGCTGTGGTTCGCCGTGGCCTACCCCTACATGGGCGGCTCGATCCGCTCGCGCGAGGCCCGCATGGACTTCGTCCGGTTCACCGGCGAGTGGGTCATCTACTACGTCCTGATCGCGCTCGGCGGTGGCGTGCTGATGGGGCTGACGATGGCGATCCTCGAGCCGATCGGTCCCGACCTCGCCGAGCAGGTCATCGTCTGGGTGCTGCCGTCGGGCGTCGTCGGTGCCGTCATCGTCGCGGCCTGGCTGGTCGAGTCCAAGCAGCAGGTCGTCGAGAACATGGCGCCGGTGCTGACCATGATCTTCACCCCACTGTTCGCGCTCATGCTGACCGTCGCGGCGCTCACCTACGCCATCAACGGGACCGGCGGCGCGTTCGACCGGGAACTGCTCGGCATCTTCGACGCCCTGCTGGTGGTCGTCCTCGGCCTGGTCCTGTACGCGCTGTCGGCCCGCGACCCGATGCGACCGCCCGGGCTGATGGACCGCGTGCAACTCGTCGCCATCGCGGCGGCGCTGCTGCTCGACCTGATGGTGCTCGGCGCGATGGTGGCCCGCATCGGCGAACTCGGCTTCACCCCGAACCGCACCGCCGCGCTGGGTCTCAACCTGGTGCTGCTGGTCAACCTCGCCGCGACCGCCTGGTTGTCGCTGAGGTTCCTGCGCGGCCAGGTCACCTTCCTGCGTCTCGAGCGGTGGCAGACCGGCTACCTGCCCGTCTTCGCCGGCTGGGCGGCGGCCGTCGTCGCCCTGCTCCCGCTCGCTTTCGCCTTCGCCTGACCCGACACCCTGCTCTGGAGGACCCCATGCACGCCGACCCTCGCACCCGCTACCGCGCCGGCCTCGGGCTCGCGCTGCTCGCCTCGCTGTTCATGCTGTGGCTGATCCCCGCCGTCGGCATCATCGGTGTCGAGGGCGACGGCTTCGACCTGGTCTACCTCGGCGTCCTCGCGCTCGGGATCGGCGGCGCGGTCGTGGCGCGTCTGCGTCCCGAGGGCATGGAGCGCGCGATGCTCACGATGGTGGCGGCGCTGGCCGTCATCGCCGTGATCGCCCTGGTGGCCGGCAAACACCGCTCACCCGCCACCTCGGTGCTCGAGGTCCTCGGTCTCAACGGCATGTTCGCGATCCTGTTCGGCACGGCCGCCTGGCTGTTCCGCTCGGCCGCGCAGGCGAGCCCGACCGTCCGCGGCTGAGCGGGACGGGGGCTCAGCGGGCCCGCCGGTCAGCCTGACGGGCAACTGCGGGCGGCGGGTTCGGAGTACTCGGGCACGGGACGGGCCTGCGCCTCCTCGGGCGTCTTGGCCGCGCCGTTCTCCTCGATGTCCTTGATCAGCCAGTCCATCTCGTAGATCTCGCGGCGCTGGGCCTCGCTGATCTCGACGGCCAGCTCACACACCCGGACGTCGAGCAGTTCGGCCCGCTCGGAGCGGGTGATCGCCAACGAGTGGTGCGGGATCATCCCACTCATGAATGAGCGGTCCTGCACGGTCACCTGGCTGCGGTCGAGGGCGGCCCCGCCGGCGAACAGCAGCAGGCTGACGACCACGACGGCGATGTTCGCCTTCGTGTTCTTGTACATGTTGAGCATCCAGGCCAACATGACCAGGCCCATCGTCCCGCCCATGGTGATCGCCATGAAGATGCGGCTCTGGCTGAACCTGACGTGGCTGAACTCCCACGACGCCACGAACATGACGAAGTACATCACGACCATGCTCGTGAGGAGCATCGCCGCGAAGCGCAGGTACATCCCCATGTCGTGCGACTCGTGGCCACCCTGCTCGTGCCCGTCGTGGTCCTTGTTGTTCGCCATGGGAACGACTCCTTGCTGATGATTGCCCGTCATTCCCCAGCCTGACGGTGGCCACGACGTCCGGCCCGTCGGTACTGGCGACCTTTGGCCAGCCGATCCGCGCGAACGCCGGGCGTGACCTCGCCGGTCGTGGCTCGTTGGACTCCGCGCGGGCCCTGGGAGGTGGCCCGCCGCCACGGCGCACGCGGTCGCTGCCGGCCGGGTGGGTGGCGCCGCCGCACCTGCGAGGAGAGACGTCATGCGGCCTGCACTGCGAGGTACCCGGACTGTCGGGCTCGGACTGGTCATGGGCGTGCTAATTGCCCTGCTGGCGGCGCCGATGGTGGCGTCGGCCCATCCGGGCTTCCACCACAAGGCCGCCCAGGCGGGCGCCGGCCTCGGGGTCGAGATCCTTGCCCCCCAGGAACTCGCGGGCTTCCTGTCCGCCGTGCAATGGGGTGACACGGCCGAAGTGGCCGACCAGGAGGCCGCGCTGGCCTATGCGGGCACGGGGTGCACGCCGGGCAGCTACGCCACGGCCGACGTGGCCGGCAAGATCGCGCTGATCGACTCGAAGCTCAGCGCGACCAACCCGGCCGACCAGTGCCCGTCGTCGACCTTCGTGCAGAAGGTGCAGTCCGCGCAGGCCGCCGGTGCGATCGGGCTGGTGCAGATCCCGGCCGAGGGTGAGGAGCCGCGTGCGAACGCGACGGCCGTCACCGCCGACATCCCCGCACTCGAGGTGGACCGGACCGAGGCCGTGCTGGCCGTGCGCGACGCCGTCATCGCCGGCGAGGCCCCGGTCGAGGCCCGTCTGGCGAACACGCACGAACCGCTCGTGCTCGAAGCCATGAGCGACGTGCCCTGCGTCGACGGGCAGGCCGGACCGTTCGCCTGTGACGGCATCGACCTGCTCTCGTTCGTGCCGCAGGAGGCGTTCGACGGGGCCGGTGTCAGCGACCTGTGGGGCTGGAGCGACCCCGAGGGCGGCGAATACGTGATCGTCGGCAAGACCAACGGGGTCGCGTTCTTCGACGTCACCGACCCGACCGCACCCGTGTACCTCGGCGAGTTGCCGAATCCGGCCGTGGTCGAAGAGATCTGGCACGACATCAAGGTCTACGACAACCACGCGTTCATCGTCAGCGAGTCGTCCCCGCACGGCATGGAGGTGTTCGACCTGACCCGGCTGCGCGGTGTCGAGGAGCCGCGCGAGTGGGACGTCGACGCGACCTACCCGCTCAACATCTCGGCCCACAACCTCGAGATCAACACCGAGACGGGCTACGCCTACATCGTCGGCGGCAGCGCCGCGCTGGTGGTACCCGACCAGTGCCTGTCGGGCCTGCACATGGTCGACGTCAACGACCCGAAGAATCCCACGTTCGCGGGCTGCTACTTCGAAGAGGGCGGACCC
This sequence comes from Egicoccus sp., assembly GCA_035462025.1. Lineage (GTDB taxonomy): Bacteria > Actinomycetota > Nitriliruptoria > Nitriliruptorales > Nitriliruptoraceae > Egicoccus. The sequence goes on from DATHUR010000134.1 coordinate 17,060, forward strand.
GGCACCGCGGCACGTACCGCCGGTGAGCCGGTCACCGAGGTCTCCCCCGCCGCCTACGTCCACGACGCCCAGTGCGTGGTCTACGACGGCCCCGACGAGCGCTATCACGGCCGTGAGATCTGCTTCAACTCGGCCGAGGACCAGATCGTCATCGTCGACGTCACCGACAAGGGCGCGCCGGTGACGCTCGGGACGACCTCGTACGACAACGTCGGCTACACCCACCAGGGCTGGCTCACCGACGACCACGGCTACCTGCTGGTCAACGACGAACTCGACGAGATGACCTACGACCAGCCGTCGCGGACGGTCGTGATCGACGTCACCGACCTCGAGAACCCGACCCCCCACTTCGACCACTGGCACGAGACCCGCGCGATCACCCACAACAACTACGTGGTCGACGGCCTCGTCTACCAGTCCAACTACACCAGCGGACTGCACGTGCTCGACACGGCCCGCGTCGCCGACCCGCAGCAGCCGCGCATGGACCACCTCGCCTTCTTCGACACCTTCCCGATCCACGAGGACCCCACGTTCGAGGGCACCTGGTCCAACTACCCGTTCTTCGCGTCGGGCACGATCGCGGTCAGCGGCATCGACGAAGGGTTGTTCCTGCTGCGGCTCGCCGACGAGAGCGGCACCGACGCGCCCGAGGGCGGCGTCGAGATCGCCTGCACCGACTGCCCGGTCGAGGTCCGCGCCGGCGAGGACGGCACGGCGACGGTGCGCGTCACCAACACCGGCGCCGTCGACGACGCCTACGACCTCGCCGTCACCGGCCTGCCCGACGGCTGGTGGGCCGGCGTCCCGGACGAGGTCAGCGTCGCCGCGGGCGACACGGTCGAGGTGCCGGTCACGCTGAGCACGCCCCGTTCGGCGAAGGCCGGCGAGTACGCGGCGAGCGTCGCGGTGACCTCGACCACACACGAGGACGTGACGGCCAGTGCCACCATCGAGGTGACGGTGCGGAAGGGCAAGCCGTCGCAGCCGGGCGGCAAGGACCGGGCCACGCAGGCCGCCGCACCGGGTGGCGACCCCGCGGCGCCCACTGCCGACACCCCGGCATCCGCGGTGGACGCGACGGCCGCCGGGGCGACCTCACCGTCGGACACGGCGACCGTCGCACTGCTCGCGCTGGCGTTCGGGCTGGCCGTCGCACTGCCGCTGCGCCGCTGGTTGCGCGGGCGGGTCTGAGCGGACGGGGCCGGCTCACGCCACCTCGACGACCACCTTGCCGCGCGCATGCCCCTCGCCGTGGTGGGCCAGCGCCTGGGCCACCTCGTCGAGACCGAACGTGCGGTCGATGTGGATCGCGACGTCGCCGGCGACACAGCGGGTCGCGAGCGGTTCGAAGTGGGCCGGCCCCTGCTTGACCATCAGCAACCCGATCCGGCGGCCGGAGAGCGGCCCTACCACGGCCCCGCCGAGCACGACCCGTAACAACGTGCGGACGCTGCCGCCGACCATCCGGTACCGCCCGCCGCGGACCAGCGAACGGCGGTAGGCGAACACCGAGCGGTGCGCGACAAGATCGAGCACGTGGTCGAACGGGCCGAGCCGGGTGAAGTCCTGGGTGCGGTAGTCCACGACCGCGTCGGCGCCCAACGAGCGCATGAACTCGAGCTTGTCGGCGTTGTCGACCGCCGTCACGTGTGCACCCGCCTGCTTGGCGAGTTGGATGGCGAACGAGCCGCTGCCGCCGCCCGCGCCGTTGATGGCGACCCGCTGGCCCGGTCCGAAGGCGGACGTGCCCTGCAGCGCGATCGCACCGGCCTGCGGCAACGTCGACGCCTGCACGAACGTCAGCGCCGCGGGCTTGGACGACAGGACCGACTCGGGCGCGAGGGCGTACTCGGCGAAGCCGCCCATCAGCCCGAGGTTGTCGCCGTAGACCTCGTCGCCGGGGCGAAACCGGGTCACCTCGGACCCGACGGCCTCGACCCGTCCGGCGATGTCGGATCCCAGCGTGCGCCGGGCGGGGCGGCGCAACCCGCCGATCCGCGCATACGCGGGGGTGCCGCGCAGACCTTCCCAGTCGGAGAGGTTCACCGACGTCGCGACGACCGCGACCAGCACCTGCTTCGGCCCCGGGGACGGCACCGGAACCTCCTCGAGGCGCAGCACGTCCGGCGCGCCGTAGCGGTCGTGGACGATCGCCCTCACGGGACCGTGATCACGAGCTTGGAGCGGACGTGGCCCTGCATGTGCCGCATCGCATCGGCCGTTCGACTCAGCGGATAGGTCGCCTCGACCAGCGGCGTGATCTGGCCCGCGGCCGCCATCCGGGCCAGCACCTCGAAGTCGGGCCGGTTGAAGCGCGCGACGAAGAACGTCGCGGTGGCGCGGCCGGCGAGCGAGGCGATCCGCATCCCCGCGATGTGCCGCAGCGGACCCAGCAGCGCCCCCGTGCTCGGCCCGCCGACGATCACGACCCGGGCCGACGGCGCGAGTACCCGCCGGAGCTGGGACCACGGGCGGCTGCCGGCGACGTCTATGACAACGTCGAACCGGTCGTCGCCGCGCGTGACGTCGTCGACCGTGTAGTCGACGACGGCGTCGGCCCCGAGCCTTCGGGCCTGGTCGACGTTCGCGCTGCTGCAGACCGCGGTCACGGTCGCTCCCATCGCCTTGGCGATCTGGATGGCGAAGGTGCCGACGCCGCCCGAGGCGCCGTTGACCAGCACCCGCTCGCCGTCTTGCAGCCCGCCCCGGTCGCGCAGCGCCTGCAGCGCCGTGACCCCGGCGGTGGGAAGGGTGGCCGCCTGCGCGAAGTCGAGGTTGGCGGGCTTGTGCACGATGTCGTCGGTCACGACCAGCCGCTCGGCGAACGCGCCCAGCTTGCCACCGAACACCTCGTCGCCGGGCCGGAAGTCCTCGACCTCGCTGCCGACCGCTTCGACCGTGCCCGCGTAGTCGCCTCCGAGCCGCGGGGTTTTCGGCCGGCGCAGGCCCATCTCGACGCGGGCCACCAGGGGTCTACCCAGCATGGCGTACACGTCGGCCCGATTCGGCGACGCGGCCCGGACCCGGACCAGCACCCCGTCGGGCGTGAGTTCCGGCTCGGCGACGTCCTCGATGGCGATGACCCCGGGTGGACCGAACCGGGAACGGACCGCTGCCTTCATCGCCGCAAGCCCTTCGGTGTACGCTGTATATGTACGCTGTACGTTAGACTGGTTCGCCATGGCTGTCAACGACGACGCACCCTCACGCACGCCGCTCGACCGGGCGTTGATCCTGCGCGCCGCCATCGAGGTGGCCGACGAGCGCGGGCTCGAGGCACTGAGCATGCGGAGCCTCGCCGGGCGGCTCGGTGTCACGGCCATGTCGCTGTACAACCACGTGGCCAACAAGGACGAGATCCTCGGGGGCATGATCGACGCGGTCTTCGACGAGATCGAACTGCCCGCCGGGGCCGAGTGGAAGGCCGCGATCCGCACGAGCAGTCTCTCGGCCCGCGAGGCGCTCGTACGGCACCCGTGGGCCAGCGAACTGCTGACGTCGGCGCTGTCCCCCGGCCCGGCCCGGCTGCGCCACTCCGACTGGCAGCTACGCACGCTGCGGGCCGGAGGCCTGTCCGACGAACTCGTGTTCCACGCGTTCCACGTCCTCGAGAGCCAACTGCTCGGCTCGACGGTCCAACAACTCAACCTGCCGGTGCCGGGCGAGGAACTCGCGGCCATGGCTGCCAACTACCTCGAGGCGTTCCCCGTCGAGGAGTACCCGGACATGGGCGAGCACATCCGCCAGCACGTCGACCCCGACCGGCACCGCACGCGGACGGGCTTCGAGTTCGCCCTCGACCTGATCCTCGACGGACTCGAACATGCCCGCGACGCCGAGGGCTCCGGCTGACCGCAGGGCACCTCACCCCTCGCACCTCACCCCTGGGCACGCCGCCCCCGGGCGGCGTCACCGACGATCTGGGCGACCCGTCGGGCACGGGTCTCGGGCCTGACGGCGGTCACGACCCACCACAGCATCTGCTTCCTGGCCGAGGGCGGGAAGCTGTCCCAGGCGGCGCGGGCAGTCGGCTCGGCGTCCAGCGCCCGGGCGAGTTCGGGCGGCTCGACCAGGTCCTCGACCGGGTCCATCAGATCCCACCAACCATTGGCCTTGGCGACCTCGACGGCGCGGCGGCCGGCGTCGGTCATCCGGCCGGCGGCCTGCTGTTCCGCGACGCGGCGGCGATTGAGACGGGTCCAGCCGCTGCGGGGCCGGCGGGGCGTCATCAACTGCAGCCGGCGTTCGTCGTCGAGGGTGGTGCGGGTCGAGTCGATCCAGCCGAAGCAGATCGCCTCCTCGACGGCGTCGGGGTACGGACACGCCGGCCGTTCCGTCGCCGGTTTCCACGAACACAGCCACACGCCGCGCTCGCGCGCGTGGTTGGCGTGGAGCCAGGCCCGCCACGCGTCGCGCGTCTCGGCGTGGAAGATCGGATAGTCGTGCTTCCACGTCGCGGGGTGCGTCGACGCGGTCGGTGGCACGGTGGGCGCGGTCTCAGCCATGGCCCCACGCTAGGCCCGCGACCCTGCCAGATCCTGTCCTCGTCAGTGGCGACGGGAGCCGGCGCCGGCCAACGGCCGGGGCCTGCCGTCGCGGCGCACCTCGTCGCCGATCTCGATGCCGAAGCGGGGCAGGATGCGCCGGTGGACGACCAGCACGAGCGTCGCGAGCAGCCCTGCGGCGGCCATGACCCCCAACGCGCCGCCGAGCGAGTCCATCAGGTCGGGTGCCGCGATCAGTACGCCGCCGAGCACGACCATCACCACGCCCCCGACGAGCTTGAGCACGCGTCCGTGACGTTCTTCGAAGCGAGACAGGCGCAGGGTGGTCACCACGACCGCGAACAGCACCAACTCGTCGAGCAGGTACAGCAGCAGGTAGACGCCGAGGAGCCCGCCGAATTCGGCACCGGCCACCTCGTTCGCCCGCAGTAGCCCGGTCCACACGACCGGCAGCCCGGCCGTGCACGGCAACTCGAGCAGCGAGACGCCGATCGCCATCACGGCGGTCAGTCCCGCCACGGCGGCCAGCGAGCGCCGCCGGTCACGGATCGCGCGGCCACGGCGGAAGATCCACGGCTTGAACCGGTCGGGGATCGTGAACGACACCCCGCGCTTGAAGTACAGGTAGTCCTTGACGTTCACGGCCCCGTAGGCGACCGCCAGTACGCCCGTGGCGACCGCGACCCAGCGGACCATGCCGACGGCCCCTATCGCCGAGAACAACCCGGCCACGAACAGGCCGTAGATCGCGGCGGTGATGGTCAGGAACGTGGCGCCGACGACCACCAGCCGGAGGCGGCCGGTACCGGCGTTGATGACCATGGCGAGCAGGACCGTGAGCACCCACAGCGAGCACGGGTTGAAGCCGTCGACCAACGCGATCAGACCGGTCGCGGCCACCAGCGACCGGCCGCCCAGGTCGACCTGTCCGACCAGGGGCACGTCGATCACGGTCGAGGCGTCGGCGGGCGCCGCTCCGGCGGTGCCATCGGGCGGGCCAGGCACAGGCGGTCCTGGGCGTGCGACCGCGAGTTCCTCGGCGACGACCTGTTCGATGTCTGACGCGATGACGTCGTTGAAGCCCGTCCAGAGCCGCCCACCGAACACGGTCACCGGCACACCCTGCGGCGTCTCGCCGAAGGGTGCCAGCGTGTCAGCCATCAGTTGCCGGTTGTCGGCGTCGTACCACACCTCGAAGCGCTCGACCTCGAGGGCCGGGAAGCGGCGTTCGAGGTCGTCGAGGAACCCCTCCTCCTGCTCGCAGTAGGGGCAGCCGTCGCCGTAGAAGAACCGCAGCGTGCCGTCCGGCGCCGGTGCCGCGGCCGACGCCAGCAGCGCCAGCAGGCCGATGGCCACGAGCAGCACGAGCGCAGGCAGGCGCGACGTACCCGGGGTGCGCACGTTGCTGCGCCTTTCGATCCAGGTGGCGCGACGCGCTCATCATCCTCCCGTCCCCCCGGTCATGCCGGGGGCGAAGGTCACAACACCACCGACGGATGGCGGGCATGGCGAGGACGCCCACCATCCGCCGTCGCGGTCACACCGCTGCGTCCCAGTCGTAGCGGGCGGTGATCAGCTCGAGGTAGTGCCCGTCGGGTCCGATGAAGTACATCCGGCGGCCCTCGGGCACGCCGTCGACCTCACCGAGCTCGCCCGGCCGGCTACGCCTGGGGTCTGCCCAGTACTCGGTGCCCTCCGACGCGAACCTCGCCAGCACACGGTCGAACTGCTCGTCGTCGACCATGAACGCGTAGTGCTGCGGATCGAGGGTCTCCGGGGCCGGCGCGAAGTTCAGCACGATGTCGTCGTCGAGGACGATGGTGCGGAAGTAGCCGGACGTGAAGGGCGGTGGGGAACCGGTCAGATCGCTGACGTAGTCAGCCGTGCCGACCGGGTCGGTGGTGGGGATGATCAGATGGTGGAGAGAAGGCACATGAGGGTCCTTGCTCCTGGTACCTCCATGCAGCGACCGGATTGCCGCTCACACGCGATGCCAGACCGGCGAGCCTAGATCGGCGCCGCCCTCACGGGGCGATGGTGATCGTCAGACGCAGAGCGGTCGTGTCGCCCGGCTCGAGCCCTTCGGCGCGTCGCACGGCGTCCTTGATCGGCACGAGGTAGCGGCCGTCCTTGGGGAACAGCGCCGTGGTCCACTCGGTGGCCCCGATGGTGACCGTCGCGGGGATCATGCCCCAGCCGTAGGTCACCAGCCCGGCGTGGTCGTGGATGACCTCGCCGTCGTCGGCGGGCACCGCGACGAAGTGGAACGGGGAGGGCCCGCGCCAGTAGAAGACCTCGCCGTCGAACTCGAACTCCATGCGGCACAGCCAAGCACGCGCTTGCGGACAGCGGCGGTCCTAGCCGGCCAGGCCACCCGGGTCGTCGGGGACGTCCACCGCGTACCGCCGCAGGACCTCGAGCGGCACGATGTCGAGCACGCGCTCGTTGGTCGCGGCGAGCACGACCGGTGCGGCCGCGCCGTCGCGGTGTGCACGCAGCCAGTTCGGCGCGGTGACGCACCATCGCTCCCCCGGGTTCAGGCCGGGGAAGGCGAACTCGGGCCGCGGGGTGATCAGGTCGTTACCGATCGAGCGCTGGTGCTCGAGGAACTCGGCCGTCATGACGCCGCAGATGGTGTGGCTGCCGACGTCCCCTGGCCCGGTCCGGCACGAGCCGTCACGGAACCAGCCGGTCAGCGGGTCGACGCTGCAGCCCTCGAGGTCGCCGCCCAGCACGTTGCGCTCAGTCATGTTCGGCCCTCGCTCGTGGCCGGGAGCCTAGCTGTGCAAGCATCCGTGGCCGACCGCGCAGGAGACGTCATGGAACTGCAGACCATCCGCTACGAGCGTGACGGCCATGTCGCCAGGATCACCCTCGACCGGCCCGAACGCGGCAATGGCCTGACCCGCCAGGTCATCGACGAACTCGCCGCCGCCGTCGAGCACGCCGACCTCGACCCGCAGGTGCGCGTGATGCTGCTGGCCGGCAACGGGACCGGCTTCTGCGGCGGCTACGACCTGGTCGACTCGGCCGAGGCGCTGGGGCGTGCCGCCGACATGTCCGACACGCCGGTGGGCGCCCCGACCGACCCGGCGGTGATGGCGGCAAACCACGATCCCGCCGCCACCTGGGACCCGATGGTCGACCACGGGATGATGAGCCGCAACGTGCGTGCCTTCATGAGCCTGTTCCACGCGGCCACGCCGGTCGTCTGCAAGGTCCACGGGTTCTGCGTCGGCGGTGGGACCGACCTCGCGCTGTGCTCGGACCTGCTCGTGATCGCCGACGACGCCAAGATCGGCTATCCGCCCGCGCGCGTCTGGGGTTCGCCCACCACCTCGCTGTGGACGACCCGGCTCGGACCACAGCGCGCGAAGCGGCTGCTGTTCACCGGCGACTGCCTGTCCGGCGCCGAAGCGCTCGAGTGGGGCCTGGCCATCGAGGCGCCGCCGGCCGACCGGCTCGACGAGCGGACCGAGGCACTGGTGCAGCGGATCGCGCAGATGCCGCTCAACCAACTGCAGATGATGAAGTTGCTGGTCAACCAGCAGGTCCACGGACAGGGGTTGTACGCCACGCAGGTGCTCGGGACCGTGTTCGATGGCATCGCGCGCCACACGGCCGAGGGCTACGAATTCCAGGCACGCGCCGCCGAGGCCGGGTTCCGACAGGCGGTGCGCGAACGCGACGAGCCGTTCGGCGATGCGGGACGCTCGACGTTCAAGGGCTGACCCGACCCGACAGACGAGGAGACACCATGCCGTGGATGGAGGACGAGCGCGCCGCCCTGGTGGCGACCGCCCGCGACACCGACCCGGACGCACCGACGCTGTGCGAGGGGTGGACGGCGCGGCACCTGCTCGCCCACCTGGTCGAACGCGAGCACCAGCCGTGGTTCGTCGCCGTGGACCTGGTGTCGAGCCGCCCCCCGGGCGAGGAACGGTTCATGAGCCGCCTCGTCGAGGAGGCGGCCGGACCGGCCGGCTACCGGTCCCTGGTCGAGACGTTCGCCGGTGGTCCGCCGGCGTGGTCGCCGATCGGGTTGGCCGGCGATCGCATGAACCTGGTCGAGTACGTCGTCCATCACGAGGACCTGCGCCGCGCCGGGCCGTCGCCCGCCCCGCCACGCGACCTGCCGGCCAAGATGGAGGCCGCCGTGTGGCGCAAACTGCCCGCCGCCGTGAAGCTGCCGTTGCGCAAGAGCCCGGTCGGCATCGTCCTCGACGCGCCCGGTCACGGTCAGATCCAGGCGCGCAAGGGCGAGCTCACGGTGATCGTGTCCGGCACGCCGGTCGAACTGCTGCTGTGGGTGTTCGGTCGCCGCGACGTGGCCGATGTCGAGATGCAGGGCCTGCCGGCCGCGATCGAGCGGCTGCGTGCCTGGGCGTGACCCGACAGCGACCCTGACGGCGTCGGTCCCCAGGGGCTGGTAGGACCACGCTCATGGAGATCACGCGTACCCAGGCACTGCGGGTTCCGTGCCCACCAGCAGGGGCTCGGCGACGTGGCCGGCCAGGGCGCCCTGCGCGTCCTCGACCTCGGCGTGCAGGACACCGGCGGTCCCCGTGCGGCGCAATGGGCGCTGGTCCTGCGCGGGGCGAACCTCGACGAGGCCGACGCGGCAAAGGTCATCTTCGACGCGGCCAAGCCGCTCGAGGCCGCCGGCATCGCCATCCTCGATGCCCTGGTGGCGGGTCCTCGGCCGGCCCGGGGGGTGCTGGCGGGTGTCGAGGTGATCGGCTCCTGGCGCCCGCGGTCGTCGGGCACGAAACTCCGTGCAGGTTGACCTCTGGGACGGCGGCAGCCCTCCCGCTGACCTCGAGCCGGAGGCGGAGGCGCTCGCCGACCACCGCGGCCAGCGCTTCGACGGTTTCGCGAAGCCGTGAGTCCCGTCAGCTGCGGTCGGGCTGCAGTTCGGCCAGCACGATCGTCACGTCGTCGGGTACCCGGGCCTGAACGACGCGCTCGAGCAGTTGTGCGATGGCGTCCTCGGCCGGGCCGGCGAGCAACTGTTCGAGCAGCGTCTCGGGGACCACGTCGGTCAACCCGTCGCTGGCCAGCAACAAACGCTCCCCCGGACGCAGGTCGGCGGTCTGCACGTGCGGGGCGAGATCGTGGTTGGCGCCGAGGCACTGGGCGATCTGCGAGCCGCCGATGCGGTCACTCACGGTGAGCTGATCGAGACGGCCGTCGCGGTAGCGCCACGCGGTCGAATCACCGGCGTTCGCGGCGATCAGCGTCCCGTCGAGCACGCTGGTCAGCGCCACGGTCGCGCCCATGCCGCGCAGCTCGGGATCCGACTGCATCGCGTCGTGCAGGGTGCGGTCGGCGAGTTGCAGCAGCGAGGCCGCCGAGCCCTCGTCGGTCGGGGCGTCCGCGGCGGCGAACAACTTGGCCGCGACCTGACTGGCCACGTTGCCGCCGGCATGGCCGCCCAGTCCGTCGACGGCGGCCAGCAGGCTGGGCAGGGGCAGGCGACGGTGCTCGATGCCGCTGACCTCGACGAACACCTCGTCGCCGGCGACGGCACGGTCCTCGTTCTCGGTGTGCGTCAGCGACGCACGTGTCGCGATCCAGACCTCGAGCTCCACAGCGCCCCTCCTGTTCGCCGGCGGGCGGCGTCTCACGAGCGTCGCCGACCGAGGCCGTCGGCGGCGACGGCACTGCCACCGGAAGGTGGTGGCAGTTCGTGCCGTGGCCGCCGGCCCCGATACGGGCAGGAGATGGGACACGTCCGCGAATCCGGGCCTGAAACGCCCGCGGACGCCCGACCACGACCGGCGGTGCGTCAGCGCGGCACGTCGGCGAGGAACTCGCGCAGGGCGGCCGTGACCGCCTGCGGCTGCTCGATCGTGCTGGTGTGGCCGGCGCCCGGGATCGTGACCAGGCGAGCCCCCGGGATCCCGGCGACCAGTCCCTGCGCCTTCGCCGGGGTCGTGGCGACGTCCTCGTCGCCGACCACGACCAGCGTCGGCGCCAGGATCTCGGACAGGTGCTCGGCGAAGCTCGGACGCTGTATGACCCCGTTCACCGCCTTGGTGATGGACCGGGCGTTGCTCTCCAGGATCGCGCGCCACCGGTCGCGCTCGGCAGCCCGGGCGGGATCGTCGAGGAACGTCCGCCCGAACATGATCGGCATCACCTGCGAGGACACCGGCTTGGTCCCGGCCACCCCGACGACGAGGTTGAGCGCCTTGTAGCGCGGGACGTTCCTGCTCGGTTCGGGGTCGGCGGAGGTCTCGAGCAGGCTGAGCGAGCGGACCAGGTCGGGCCGCCAGGCCGCGACCCGCATGCCGACGAACCCACCCATCGACAGCCCGACGACGTGCACCGCACCCAGTTCGAGCTTCTCGATCAGGGCGACGGCATCCAGGGCGAGCAGGTCCATCGGGATGGTCGCCTCGGTGGGAACCGCGCTGCGCCCCTGCCCGCGATGGTCGTAGGCGATGCAGCGGTAGTCGGACCGCAGCGCCTCGACCTGGGGGCCGAACATGCGGTGGTCCCACAACAGCCCGTGGCTGAACAGGATCACCTCGTCGCCCGTCCCGGAGTCCTCGTAGTACAGCCGGGTCCCGTTGACATCGAGGGTCGGCATCCTCAGTCCTCCGTCGGCTTGTCGGCGAAGCTGCGTGCGAGTTGCTCGAGCCGGTCGTGGTACGCGCGCCAGTGCTCGGCGTCGTGGAAGGCGAGATTGTCGCCCCCTTCCCGCAACCCGACCGCACCGTCGATCAGTTCGCGGACGATGTCTGCGTGGCCGGCATGGCGGTGGGTCTCGGTGGCGACGTGGACGAGGATGCGGTGCAGGGTGACCTCGTCCCGGCCCTCGGGCCACCACGGCACCCGTCCGACCGCGTCGAGGTCGAGTTGGTCGATCGTGGCGTCCGCATGCCGCCAGACCCGCCGGTACAGGGCGACGATGTCGTCACGGGACTCGTCCGCGGTGACCCACAGGTCGGCATTCGGGTCCGCGTCGAAGTCGAGGTCGGCCACCAGCGGCTCATCCATGGGACGACCGAACACCTCGCCGAAGTACCCGCCCTCGACCCCCGCGAGGTGCTTGACCAGGCCCAGCAGGTTGGTGCCCGTCGGCACCAGCGGCCGACGCACGTCGTACTCGGACAAGCCGTCGAGCTTCCACAGCACGGCGTCCCGACCACTCCGCAGGTAGCGGTGGAGGTCGTCCTTGAGGTCGTTCTGGGCCATCGGTCCGCTCCGGGTCACCTGGCCCGACCGTAACGCAACGGCGTGGGCGCCGACCGGTCGGCGCCCACGTTCGTCCTCGTCGGCCCGTTCAGTCGGACGGGCGGATCGAGATGTTGCCGTTGCTGGTGCGTACCTCGACGACCGCGTCGGACGCGGGGTCGGTCGGCACCTCGATGTCGGTGCGGCCGTTGGAGGTGTTCGCCTCGACCGCGTAGGCCGTGTCGTCCGGCAACAGCACGTCGATGCGTCCGTTGGAGGTCTGCGCGACGAGTGTCTCGGGTGCGGTTGCCGCCTCGACCCACACGTCGCCGTTGCTGGTGACCACCTCGAGATGGTCGGACCTCGTGTCGCGGACCTCGATCCTGCCGTTGGAGGTGCGCAGCGTCACCCGGTCCTGGCCATCGGCGAACGTGATGTCGCCGTTGGAGGTGGACAGGTCGACCTGGCCGACGACGCCGACGACCTCGAGCGCGCCGTTGGACGCGCTGCCGGCGAGCAACATCTCGTGTGGCACCGTCACCAGGTACTCGGCCCGGCACCCGATCGACATCACGCTCATCCGGCAGCCCGACTCGATCCGCAGGGTGGCGTCGATCTGGTCCTGGACCACCCGGGTCCCGCCGAACAGGCTGCGGACGGTCCGTTCGACCTCGACGCGGTCGGTGTCGGCGCCGACGACCTCGACGTCGCCGCTCGCGCTGAGGTCGAATTCGATGCGATCGACCCCGTCGTAGGCGGCGGTGGTCGTCGTCGTGGTGGCCAACGTGTTGGCCGCCAGGCTCAGGGCGAGCAGCACGGCGCCCACGAGCACCAGCGCGATACCGCCCCACATGTAGGTTCGGGAGGACGACCTGGCCGGCGGAGCGGTCTCGGGGCGTCGGGAGATCTGATTGGTGTCCATGCCCTCAGCCTCCCCCGGCCGGTGCGTGTGGTCCATCGGGGATTCCCCCGGGCGACCCAGGAGATGCCCGCCCGACGTCAGGGTCGGCGTCTGGCCGTGTCGGTTCACCGCCCGACGCGCTGACCGGCGAAGGGCACGGGACCTTGCGCCCTGGCCCGGCAGGCCGGAACGGCGTTGACTGACGGTGTGCACGTCGGGAGGTGTTGCCATGACCTCGACTCTCGCTCCGGGCCCCGCGACCCGGCGACCGCCGACGACGGCGGCCCGGTTCGGCTTCGCCGTGTCCATCGTCGTCAACCTCGTCCTGCTGTGGGCGGCGTATCAGCTGCTCGACTGGGGCTGGCCCGGGTTCCTGACCGCGGACTTCGAGCGGCTGCTGCCGCTCGTGACGGCCTCGTTGGTCGTGAGCATCGCCGCGAACGTCGCCTACCTGCTGTGGGACCGCCGCTGGGTCCGGCCCCTGGGCGACCTCGTCATCGCCGCGGTCGGGGTGGTCGTCACCGTCCGCTTCCTCGACGTGTTCCCGTTCGACTTCGCCGGCTACGCCACCGACTGGTCATGGCTCGCGCGCACGGTCCTGGCCGTCGGTCTGGTCGGCGCCGCCATCTCGGTGATCGTCAACGGCGTCAAACTCCTCACCGACGGGTAGGTCCGTCGCTGCGTCCCCGTCTCGGCGCAGTCAGGCCTCGGGCGGCCAGCGTCGTTCCTCCGGCCCCGGGCCGGCGATCGTCTGCTGGATCTGCGACAGACGACGGTCCAGGGTGGTGTTGACGCGTTCGATCCCGTCGCTGATGCGCTTGAGCAGCACCAGGAGCACGATCACCGCCACCAGCGGTAGCAGGCTGAACAGCGATACGAACACGCCCCCGGTCACGGCGTCCCCTTCGTCGGCAGCGCGGGACCCTAGCCGCCGCCGGCGGCCGGCAACGGGGTGTGCGCCACCAGGTCGTCGAGGTACAGCGCGACCAGGCCGAGGTCCTCGGGCGTGAACTCGCCCACTGCCGCCAGACAGCCGTCCTCGGCGTAGGCAGGGACGGTCACGGTCACGTGCTGGTCGTCGACGACCGTCCAGTACAGGAGGTGACGTTCGACCTCGCGGCCGGTGTCGTCCACCAGCCGGAACCCGCCCCGCAGCCCCGGCTCGCCGCCGACCGTGATGGCGATCGGGGGGACGGCCTCGAAGCCCAGGTCCGGGCAGCCCGTGGCGCGATCGGCGCGCATGCCGTCGACGAAGTCGGCCATCGCGGCGGCCAGGTAGGCCGCGTCGTCGCCGTCGTGGCCGGCCGGCAGCGGATAGCCGCCGAGTTCGAGGAAGCCGACCTGCCGCCCGTCGTCGACGACGCACAGCAGCGGCGCATCCCCCTCGCAGCCCTCGACGGCCCAGCCGTTGGGCAATGCGACGCGGACGTCGGTCTCCCAGTCGGCGACGATGGGCGGAAACCGCGGCAGCGGCTCGTCGACGGGGGCCTCGTCGCCCGGGAGGTCCTCGGTCGGCTTCGGATCGGTGGTCGGCGCCGTGACCGGCCGACCCCCACCACCGCAGGCGGTGAGCGCGAGCACGAGAGCAACAACGGGGGCCAACCGGCGGCCGGACATCGCGGGTGCCTGTTCTGGATGCGTCGCCGCAAGCCGGCGTCGTCTGCAGGTGCAGACGTCGTCACGGGCCCGCCGGTTGCACGCCCACCGTCGGGCTCAGCGGCGGCGCTTGACCTCGTACATGGCCGCATCTGCCCGCGAGAGCAGGTCGTCGGCGTCGGGACGTTCGTCGCTGCCCACGAAGCCGACCCCGACGCTGGCCGACAGGGTCACCGTGCCCCGCTCGAGCACGACCTCACCCGACAGCGCCGCTTCGAGGCGCGCGCCGAGTCGGACGGCCGTCTCCTTCGTGTCGGCCTCGCCGACCACGACGAACTCGTCACCGCCGATCCGGGCGACGACATCGCCCTGCCGGATCGTCGCCCGCAACTGGTCGGCGACGTACACCAGCAGTTCGTCGCCCGTGCGGTGGCCGAAACGGTCGTTGATGGGCTTGAAGTCGTCGAGGTCGATGAAGGCGACCGCGATGCCGGTCCGATGGCGCTGCCCGAGCAGCAGTTCGAGTTGGTCGAACAGCACCGACCGGTTCGGCAGCCCGGTCAAGGCGTCCTGGGTGGCGCGGGCTTCGAGCGCTTCGAGGTAGCGGCTCTCGATCAGGCGCCGCTGGGTCACGTCGGTGTTGACGGCGAGCGCGGCCCGCGGGGTGCCGTCGGCGTAGCGCAGCAGGGTCCAGCGCCCCTCCATGAACAGCTCGCGACCCGAGCGCGTCGTGTAGCGCAGGTCACCGCTCCACTCGCCGGCGCGCAACAGCACCGCCCAGGCCGCCTCGACCTGGTCGAGGTCGGGGCTGACCAACTCGTCGAGCGTGCGGCCGAGGGCCTCGTCGCGGCCCCACCCGTGGATGCGCTCGGCGGCGCGGTTCCAGTACGACACGTGATGGTCACGGTCGTGGACCATGATCGCGTCCTGGGTCTGGTCCAGCAGCCGGGCCTGCTCGTCGATCCGGCGGTGTGCGCGCTTCACGTCCTCGATGTCGGTGCAGGTCCCGAACCAGCGCACCACCCGACCCTCGGCATCGTGCAGCGGCGCGGCGCGTCCGAGCATCCAGCGATACGTGCCGTCGGCCTGGCGCAGCCGGTACTCGATCTCGTAGGGCTGGCCTGTCCGGGTCGCCTCGGCCCACAACACCATCGCCAAGCCGCGGTCGTCGGGGTGGAACGCGAAGTTCCATCCGTCATTCAGACTCTCGTCGAGGCTCAGACCGGTGAACTCGAACCAGTTGCGGTTGAAGTAGACGTGGCGCCCGTCCGGCTCGGTGGTCCACACGATCTGGGGCAGCGTGTCGAGCAGTTGCCGCAACTGGGTCTCGCTGACCTCGAGTTCGGCGATGCGACGGGCCTGTTCGGCGAGGTCTCGCCGCAGCGCCGCCACAGTCGCCTCGAGCTCGAGGCCGTCGTCGTCGAGGCTCACGACCGGATCCTCGAACAGGCGCGCGCGCACGTCTTCATTGGTGGAGCCCATCCCTGTCCTCCCCCGGCTGACGGCGTCGTGGCGCAAGCGTCGAGCCATCCAGACGCCGGTCGCGACGGTACCGGCGGCAGCCTCGGATCGACCCCCGCCGGTCGGCCCGCCGCGGTCGGCCACGCACTCCGGCTACAGCGTGACGACGACCGTCCCCCGTTTGCGGCGGGTGTCGACGTAGCGGTGCGCCTCGCCGATCTCGTCGAGCGTGTAGGTGCGATCGATGACCGGCCGGAGCGCGCCGCTCGAGGCGAGTTCGAGGACGTCGCGGAGGCGTTCGCGGGACATGCTCAAGCCCGTGAAGGCGATCTTGGCCCGGCGTCCGCCCGGCATCGCGGTCGAGACCGTGTGCCAGAGGGCCCCCGGGGTCGGCACGGTCGTGAGGTAGCGGCCGGCGGGCGTGAGCACGCGCCGGCAGTCGCGATACCTGCGGGTACCGACCGCGTCGAACACGACGTCGAACCGCTGGGCGCCGAGGTCGCGGGTGAAGTCGGTCGCGGTGTGGTCGACGACCACGTCGGCCCCGAGGGAGGCGACGAGGTCGACGTTGGCCGTGCTGCACACGCCGGTCACGTGCGCCCCGATGGACGCGCCGATCTGCACCGCGGCCGACCCGACGCTGCCGGAGGCACCGTTGACCAGCAGTCGCTGGCCGGCCCGCAGGTGGGCGTGCTCGCGCAGGAACGGCAGGGCGGTCATGGCACCGTCGGTGACCGCGACCGCCTCAGCGTCGGACCATGGCGGACCGATGGGCGCGACGGTGCCGCGCCAGGCCACGCACACGTACTCCGCGTGGGCGCCGAGCGACGGGCCGGTCTGCCCAACGACGCGCAGGCCGAGCAGTGCGCCGTCGACGTCGCTGCCGATCGCGTCGATCGTGC
>DATHUR010000135.1:0-4039 GCA_035462025.1 Egicoccus sp.
GTCGGCGCCGCGGTGGGGCTGGTAGGCGAACGGCGGGATGATGTCGTCGGTGTGGCCGCCGTGGCCCGCGTCCTTGACGATCGAGCGGTGCGAGACGGTGATCATGACGTAGGGGTTGGTCTCGGACGAGGTGGCGTGGCAGACCGGCGCCTTGACGTTCCACGCGCCGCCCTTGTCGGCCGTGGCCGTGCCGTCGTGCTTGGTCTTGGTGGCCTTGTCCGCCTTGGTGCGGTCGGCCTTGGCCTTGCCCTCGTACTTGGTCTTGCCCTCGTACTCGGCCTTGGCGGGGCGATCCGCCTTCGTGCGGTCCGCCTTCCGGTCGGCCGTGGTCCTGTCGTCGTGCTTGGTCTTGGTGGCCTTGTCCGCCTTCGTGCGGTCGGCCGTGGTCTTGTCGTCGTGCTTGGCACGGCGCTCGTGCTTGTCACCGCGGTCGCGGTCGCCGTCGCGGTCGCGGCGCTCGCTGGCCTGGTGACCACGGTCCTTGTCGCGGTCACCGTTGGTGGCGAGCGCGGCTGTGGGTGAGACCATGGCGAGTGCCACCACGGCTGCGGCGATCATCGCCGCGGGTCGCTTGTACGTCTGCATGCTCCCGAACCTCTCGAGCTCGGCACCAGCGGCGGGTGGTGTCCCCGTCTGCCGCGTGGTGCGTCCCTGGCGGCCGCCCTGTGCGACCGGGCGCCCTCCGCAGGCGCTCAGGTGGCTCAACGAGGTGGTGCGGTCGAGGTGCGGACCCTTCGGCCAGTCCCGACGGCCCCGAACGACCACCCGCGATCGGGCGATCAGCTCCTCGAGGGGTCGTATGGGTAGGTGCGGGCGTCGCAGCCGGCCGGCCGGCGGCCGTCAGCCCGACGGATCGAGCAGGCGCCAGACGCCCACGCCCGGCCCAGCGACCTCGACGGCCGTCTCGCGGGCCGGTTCGCCGTCAGCGAGCAGATCGACCGCACGCGGGACGGCGTCGCCGTAGAGGCCACCGAGGTCGATCGTCGTCGGACCCTCGCCGGTGGCCAGCACGACCAGGACGCGGTCGCCGTCGTCGGCGACCCGCTCGAAGACCAGGACGTCGCCCTCGGTCACCAGCGGCACGTAGCGGCCCGAGTGCAACGCCGGCGTGGTCGTGCGCAACCGTGCCAGCCGGGCGACGGTGTCGAGGACCTCGGTGTCCCACGCCGTCCGGTCCCATGGCATCGGTGCGCGGAAGTAGCGGTCCTGGTGGGTGTCGACCGCGTCGTGGTCGCCGCTCTGGCCCACGCCGACCTCGTCGCCGTAGTACACGATCGGCAGCCCGGGCAGTGTGAGCAGCGCGCCGTAGGCCAGCGTCAGCCGCCGGCGGTCGCCGTCGGCCTCGGTGAGGAAGCGTGGCTGGTCGTGGCTGGACACGTAGGTGGCCGGCCGCGGCCCGTCGCCGGCCAGGAGTGCCTCGACGGGTTGGTGCAGGGCACGGACGTCGCCGCCCCGGGCGATCACGGCCACGAGGCGGTCGCGCAACGGGAACGCCGTCGCCGCGTCCAGCACGTCGCCGTAGCTGTCGATGATCGCCTGCTGTGCCCACACCTCGCCGAGCAGCAGCGTGCCCGGCCACCGCGCCTCGACCTCGGCGTCGAACGCCTCCCAGAAGTCGCGCGACGGACCCTGGGCGTGGTCGAGCCGGAAGCCGTCGACGGCGATGTCGTCGAGCCAGAACGGCAGCACCTCGTCGAACACCCACCTGCGCACCTCGGGGTGGTCGAGGTCCAGCTCCGGCAGCTCGGCCAGACCCGCGAAGCCGGCGTAGCGGTCGGGACACTCGCGGAACTCGTAGTAGTCGACGTAGGGCGCCGCGCAGGTCGCGCGGGCCGCCTCGAACCACGGGTGCCGGTCGGAGGTGTGGTTGAGCACGAGGTCGTAGACGAACTTCAGTCCGCGCGCGTGCGCGTCGTCGACCAGGTCGCGCAGTTGCTCGACCGTGCCGAAGCGCGGGTCGACGGCGGTCAGGTCGGTCGGGTGGTAGCCGTGGTAGCCCGGCCCCGGCGTGACCGGCGACAGCCACAGCGTGTTCGCACCCACAGCTACGACGTGGCCGAGGCGGGCGCGTACGCCGAGGAGGTCGCCGCCCATCCAGTCCATCAGCGCGCGGTCGTGGTCGGCGACGTCATCGCCCACCTGGCCCGACCCGTCGCCGTCCGCGAACCGGTCGACGAAGACGTGGTAGACCACCGCGTCGTCGGGCCAGTCCTGGGACGCCGCGGTCACCTGCGGGTCGACGAGGCCGGTGACGGCCAATGCGAGCGCGGCGGTCGACAGCAGGATCGACGTGGCGAGGGGTCGGCGGCGCATGGCGGGAACCTAGGCTGCCCGCCGTGGACCCGCGACCCGCACGAACCCCGCCCCCGACCCCTCCCGCCGAGGCGCTCGCCGACCTGCTGCCGCCCGACGTCGACCTGGCGCGCGGGCTGCGGCACGAGGCGGCCCGACCGGTGTGGCACGGGCTCGTGTGGTCGCGGCTCGGTCGGGCGGACCTCGCCTGGGCGCACTGGGACCGCGTGCGGCTGCCCGCGCTGCAGCCGTGGATCGCCGCCGAGCGCGGCCGCGTGCTCCGCGAGTTCGGGCTGCACACCCGGGCCGAGGCCATCGAGTGGCCGGCGCTCCTCGACGCCGGTGACCCGGTCGATGCGGCGATGCTGCGGGTCTCGCTGGCCGCCGACGCGGTGGGCCTGGGCGACCTCGCCCGCGCGCGCCGACGCCTCGAGGCCGCCCGTGAAGCCGTCGCTGCCCTGCCCGAGAGCCCGCGGGCGGCGCGTCAGCGGCTGCGTGCGACCTGGGTCGGGGTCGAGGTGGCCGCGCTCGGCGGCGAGCCGCTCCCGACCGGCGGCCTGCCCGAGTGGGACGCCGAAGCGGGAGCGCCGCGCCACCCGCCGGACGTGGCCCACGGCTCGCGGTTCCACGTCGCCAAGGGACTGCTGTTCGCCGGGATCGCGCGCGGCGACGTCCGCCTGCTCGACGCGGCGGCCACGCTCGCACCGCCGGTCATCGCCTGGGCGGTCCACCTCGCGCGGGCCGACATGGCCGGTGTGGCCGGCGCAGACGACCTCGCCCGCCACGCCTGGGACGCCGTCGTCCCACCGCCGGGCCTCGAGGTCGAGGTGGCGGCGACGCCGACGGCGCGGCGGTTGGCCGGGCGCTGACCGCGGTCGTCAGCGAAAGGTCCAGAGGCTGTTGAGCACGTAGTTGTTGAGCGGCACGACCACGAACGCGGCCAACTGCACCAGGGCATAGTGGTGCTCGAGGTACTCGGTCCCCAACCACAGCACGGCCGTGTTGATCAGCAGGCCCAGGCCGATGACGACCACGAACCGCGGCAGCGTGAACCCGTGCGTGAGGTCGGTCGCGAACACCCAGCGTCGCTGCAGCAGGTACGACACGACGAAGCCGCACAGGAACCCGATCGCCGACGCGACCACGGGCCGCAGGCCGGCCACCTCGACCAGCACGGTCAGCACGCCGAGGTGGACCGCCGCGGCCGTGCTGCCCGAGATGCCATACCGCACCAGGCGACGCAGATCGCGCAGCCCGTGGGGCCGCCGCGACGAGCGGCGGGCGTGCTCGGCGTGCTCGGTCGGGGCGGTCATGGTGTCCTGGCGAAGGCGACGACCGGCCGCGGCGGCGCGCCACGGCACGTGGGGCGGAGCGGCAGGGTAGGGCGGCGACGCGCCCGAGGCCGCCGGCGCGGTGTCGCCTGCGGGGCCGTGGCGGATGCCCTCGTTATCCTCGCTGATCATGACCAGCCGGCCGCTTTCCCCTGCACGTGGTTCCCGCACGCCGTTGTGGGTCCTCGAGGGGCTCGACATCGTCCAGCGTCGCGCCGGCCTGCTGCGCGCCGTCGTCGCCGTGGTGTGCCTGGCCGGGCTGGCGGTCGCCTGGCTCGCCCCGGGGATCGTGCCGCCGACCTGGACCGTCGGGCCGGCCGCCGGCCTGGCAGCGGTGCTGCTCGGCCTCGAGGTCGCCCTCGCCGCCGACACCGCCGACCTGACCCTGCGCGGCCCGCGCCACGTCCGCGCCGCCG
>DATHUR010000136.1:0-16366 GCA_035462025.1 Egicoccus sp.
CCTCTCCGAGCGGCACGTTCGCTAGGACGTGCTCACGTCCATCCACATCGAGAAGCTCGAGGTGGACGCCCGCGAGACCAAGCTCGGTCCCGAGGAGATCACCCGCGACATCCCCAACGTCAGCGAAGAGGTGCTCGCCAACCTCGACGAAGAGGGCATCATCCGCATCGGCGCCGAGGTCCAGCCCGGCGACATCCTGGTCGGCAAGGTCACCCCGAAGGGTGAGACCGAGCTGACCCCGGAAGAGCGGCTGCTGCGCGCGATCTTCGGCGAGAAGGCCCGTGAGGTGCGCGACACCTCGCTGAAGGTCCCTCACGGCGACCGCGGCATCGTCATCGGCGTGCAGCGCTTCTCGCGCGCCGACGGCGACGAACTGCCGCCGGGCGTCAACGACATGGTGCGGGTCTACATCGCGACCAAGCGCAAGATCTCCGAGGGCGACAAGCTCGCGGGACGCCACGGCAACAAGGGTGTCATCTCCAAGATCCTGCCGGTCGAGGACATGCCGTTCCTCGAGGACGGCACGCCGCTCGACATCGTGCTCAACCCGCTGGGCGTGCCCTCGCGCATGAACGTCGGTCAGGTCCTCGAAACCCACCTCGGGTGGGCCGCCGCCAACGGCTGGCAGTTCGAGACCGCGCCCGACTGGTTCACGCGCGTCGGCTGGGACAAGAAGATCGCCGACGTCGAGGGCCCCGTCCGGCTCGCCACGCCCGTCTTCGACGGTGCCAGCGAAACCGAACTGGTCGACCTGCTCGCCAACACCCGCACGACCGACGACGGCGTGCGCCTGGTCGGGGTCGACGGCAAGGCGACCGTCTACGACGGCCGCAGCGGCCAGGCCCTCGATGCGCAGGTCACCGTGGGCTACATGTACGTGCTCAAGCTCCACCACCTCGTCGACGACAAGATCCACGCCCGCTCCACCGGCCCCTACTCGATGATCACCCAGCAGCCGCTGGGCGGGAAGGCGCAGTTCGGTGGCCAGCGGTTCGGCGAGATGGAGGTCTGGGCCCTCGAGGCCTACGGCGCCGCCTACGCCCTGCAGGAGATCCTGACCATCAAGTCCGACGACACCCTGGGCCGCGTCAAGGTCTACGAGGCGATCGTCAAGGGCGAGAACATCCCCGAACCGGGCATCCCCGAGTCCTTCAAGGTGCTCATCAAGGAGATGCAGGCGCTGGCCCTCAACGTCGAGGTGCTCAACGCCACCGGCCAGGAGATCGAGCTTCGGGAGTCCGAGGACGACGCCTTCCGGGCGGCCGAGGCTCTTGGCATCGACCTGTCTCGTCCTGAGCGTCCCACCGCCGAGGGCTAACCCGATTGTCCGCGGCCGGACGGCCGTCGGAGACCGCTGCAGGCTCCATTCTGCTCGCTTCGCATCGCATTCAGAGTCGCCTGCATCGGCCATCCGCCGGCCGCCCGTCCGCTCGCACCACACATTGCACATCGTTCCGCGACCACACCGGTCGCCCCTGGTCGCCACTCCAGGCGTCGAGGGAAATGAAGTAGGGGAGGACGTCGGCACATGCTGGACGTGAACCACTTCGATTCGCTTCGGATCTCGCTGGCGGAAGCGCCGCAGATCCGCATGTGGTCCAACGGCGAGGTCAAGAAGCCGGAGACCATCAACTACCGCACGCTCAAGCCCGAGAAGGATGGCTTGTTCTGCGAGAAGATCTTCGGTCCCACCAGGGACTGGGAGTGCTACTGCGGCAAGTACAAGCGCGTGCGCATCAAGGGCATCATCTGCGAACGCTGCGGCGTCGAGGTGACCCGGGCCAAGGTGCGCCGTGAGCGCATGGGCCACATCGAACTCGCCGCCCCCGTGACCCACATCTGGTACCTCAAGGGTGTGCCGTCGCGGCTGGGCTACCTGCTCGACATGAGCCCGAAGGACCTCGAGAAGGTCATCTACTTCGCGGCCTACGTCATCACCAGCGTCGACGCGGACAAGCGCCACGACGCGCTGCCCGAACTCGAGGAAGAGATCAAGGCCGAGAAGGCCGAGATCGAGAAGATGCTCGAGGTCGACCGTCAGGAGCTGCTCGCCCAGCTCGAGGCCACCCTCGCCGAACTCGAGGCCGAGGGCGCCAAGGCCGACGTGGTCAAGAAGGAACGCAAGGAGATCGAGAAGCAGCTCAAGACGGTCTCCGTCCGCGCCACCAACGACGTCGAGCACCTCGACAAGGTGCTGGACACCTTCAAGAAGCTCTCGGTCAAGCAGCTGATCCAGGAAGAGCTGGTCTACCGCGACATGCGTGACCGGTTCGGTGACTACTTCAGCGGCGGCATGGGCGCCGAGGCCGTCCGGGCACTGCTCGACGGGCTCGACCTCGACGCCGAGTCGGCCGAGCTGCGCACCACCATCGCCGAGGGCAAGGGCCAGAAGAAGCAGCGCGCCACCAAGCGCCTCAAGGTCGTCGAAGCCCTGCGCAAGACCCACAACAAGCCGGGCGCGATGGTGCTCGAGGCGATCCCGGTCATCCCGCCGGACCTGCGCCCGATGGTGCAGCTCGACGGTGGCCGGTTCGCGACGAGCGACCTCAACGACCTGTACCGCCGCGTCATCAACCGCAACAACCGGTTGAAGCGTCTGCTCGACCTCGGCGCGCCCGAGATCATCGTCAACAACGAAAAGCGGATGCTGCAGGAGGCCGTCGACGCACTGTTCGACAACGGCCGCCGCGGCCGCCCCGTCACGGGGCCGGGCAACCGCCCGCTCAAGTCGCTGTCCGACATGCTCAAGGGCAAGCAGGGCAGGTTCCGCCAGAACCTGCTCGGCAAGCGCGTCGACTACTCGGGCCGTTCGGTCATCGTGGTCGGTCCGCAGCTGCGCATGCACCAGTGCGGCCTGCCCAAGCAGATGGCGCTCGAGCTGTTCAAGCCGTTCGTCATGAAGCGGCTCGTCGACCTCAACTACGCGCAGAACATCAAGAGCGCGAAGCGGATGGTCGAGCGTTCGCGGGCCCAGGTCTGGGACGTCCTCGAAGAGGTCATCGCCGACCACCCGGTACTGCTCAACCGTGCGCCGACCCTGCACCGCCTCGGCATCCAGGCGTTCATGCCGACCCTGGTCGAGGGCAAGGCCATCCAGCTGCACCCGCTGGTGTGCACCGCCTTCAACGCCGACTTCGACGGTGACCAGATGGCGGTCCACCTGCCGCTGTCCGCCGAGGCCCAGGCCGAGGCCCGCATCCTGATGCTGGCCCCGCACAACATCCTCTCGCCGGCGACCGGTCGTCCGATCGCGTCACCGACCCAGGACATGGTGCTCGGCATCTACTGGCTGACCTACACCGAAGAGGACGTCTCCGCGGACCGTGACCCCACGGGAGTGCCGTTCTTCTCGTCCATGGGCGAGGTCGAGCGGGCACTCGACGACAAGGTCATCCACGTCAAGGACCCGATCATCCTGCGCGTGCGCAACAAGGAGCTCGCCCCCGCCGACCGCCCCGCGGCCTACCGCGAGGACGAGGAGGCCTGGGCCGAGCTGCGCGACTCCGGTGCGCCGGTGCGCCTGCTCACCACGCCGGGTCGTGCGATCTTCAACGAGGCGTTGCCCGCCGAGTACGCGTTCGTCAACGAGACCGTCACCAAGGCCCGCGCCGGCGACATCATCAACCAGTGCACGGACCAGTTCCCGCGCTGGCAGGTCGTCGAGGTGCTCGATGCGATGAAGGACCTCGGTTACAAAAACGCCACCAAGGCGGGCGTGACCGTGGCCATCTCCGACGTCGAGACGCCCGAGCTCAAGGCCCAGGTCCTTTCCGAGTCCGAGGACCGGGCCGCCAAGATCGAGAAGCAGTTCAGCCGTGGTGTCATCACCGACAACGAGCGGCGCCAGGAACTGATCGAGATCTGGACCGAGGCCACCACCCGGGTCGCGGACGCCATGGAGACCAACTTCAAGGCCAGCAACCCGTTCTTCATGATGGCCAACTCCGGCGCCCGAGGGAACATGACCCAGCTGCGGCAGATCGCCGCCATGCGTGGGCTCGTGGCCAACCCGAAGGGTGAGATCATCCCGCGGCCGATCAAGTCGAACTTCCGCGAGGGCCTGAGCGTGCTGGAGTACTTCATCTCCACGCACGGTGCCCGCAAGGGCCTGGCCGACACCGCGCTGCGCACCGCCGACTCCGGCTACCTGACGCGCCGCCTGGTGGACGTCTCGCAGGACCTGATCGTGCGCGAGGAGGACTGCGGCACCGACCGTGGTGTCGAGGCGATCGTCGGCGAGCACGACTCGCAGACGCTCTACGGCCGGGTCCTCGCCCGCGACGTGACCTTCCCCGGCTCCGACGAGGTCCTGATGCCGGCCGGTTCGCTGGTGGTCGACACCGGTGTCCGCCGTCTGCGTTCGGTCTTGGTCAAGGGGTTGCACCCCGAGACCGGCGAGGAGCTCGAGACCAAGGCCAGCGACGAGGACCGCATCGTGCGTGTCCGCTCGGTGCTGACCTGCGAGACCGAGATCGGCGTCTGCCGCTCGTGCTACGGCGAACTGCTCGCCAACGGTGCGATGGTCGACATGGGCGAGGCGGTCGGCATCGTGGCCGCCCAGTCCATCGGTGAGCCGGGTACCCAGCTGACCATGCGTACGTTCCACACCGGTGGTGTGGCGTCGGCCGACGACATCACGCAGGGTCTGCCGCGTGTCGTCGAGCTGTTCGAGGCCCGCTCGCCGCGAGGCAAGGCCGAGATCGCCCGCATCGCCGGCAAGGTCGAGATCGAGGAGACCGACCGAGGTCGGATCCTGCGCATCCTCGGGACCCGGGACCAGGTCGACGAGCACGAACTGCTGCGCGGCGCACGTCTGTTCCGCGCCGACGACGGCTCGATCGAGGTCGCCGACGGTGTCGAGGTCGAGGTTGGTCAGCAGCTGACTTCGGGTGCCATCGACCCGCACGAGCTGCTCGAGGTCCTCGGTGTCCGCACGGCGCAGCTGCACCTGGTCAAGGAGGTGCAGGACGTCTACCGCTCGCAGGGCGTGCCGATCCACGACAAGCACGTCGAGCTGATCGTGCGCCAGATGTTCCGCCGCGTGAACGTGGTGGACGCCGGCGACACGAACTTCCTGCCGGGCGACAACATCGACCGGGTGAAGTTCAAGAAGGAGAACGACCGCGTGCTCGCCGAAGGTGGGCAGCCCGCGGCCGGTCGTCAGATGCTGATGGGCATCACGAAGGCGTCGCTCGCGACGGACTCGTGGCTGTCCGCGGCCTCCTTCCAGGAGACCACGCGCGTACTCACCGAAGCCGCCCTCGAGTCCGCCTCGGACCCGCTGGTCGGTCTCAAGGAGAACGTGATCATCGGCAAGCTGATCCCCGCCGGTACCGGCATCAGCGACTACCGGGCCATCGAGGTGGGCCACACCGAGATGCCCGAGCAGGCGCTGCCCGCCGACATCGCCGAGTTCCTCGCGTCGACCGAGTCCTACGAGGGCGACGGGTCGTGGGGCTTCGACGGCGGCTGGGGCTTCGAGGACTTCCCCGGCGACGCCGGCCAGCAACAGCAGTAGCACGACCAGGGAGCCGGACGCTCGTCCGGCCCCGCATCCCCGACGCGGGGCGCCACGCGGCGCCCCGCGTCGCGCGTCGTCCCGGGCCGGCTGGTGGGGGAACAACGTCCCTGGTTCCACCCGCGACGGAGGCGTACAACCGGAGTGTCACGGCGCGCTGGCGCCGTCCATGCGAGAGGGCCGGGCATGCGCCGCTCGGACACACCGCGATCCATGTGGGGTCTCGCCGCCCTCGTCCTGGCCGCCGCGCTGGTGGTACCCGCACCACCCCCCGCCGTGGCGCAGGCACCTCCGCCGCCTCCGGGTTGCCCGGAGCCGCTGCCCGTCGACGAAGTGCGCCCGGGCCTGCGGGGTACCGGCCGCACCGTCAGCCGGGGTACCGCGGTCGCGTCGTTCGACGTCACGGTCGTCGACGTGTTGCACGACGCGATCGCGCCCGGCACCCCGCTGATCGTGATCGAGGTCGACTCCCCGGAGATCCGGCGTGTCGGTGGGATCTGGGCCGGCATGTCCGGATCGCCCGTCACCGTCGGTGACCGCCTGCTGGGCGCGCTGGCGTACGGCTTCGCCACCGGCCCGTCGGCGCTGGCGGGTGTGACCCCGGCGGCCGCGCTCTACGACGTCGCGACCCGCACGACCGACGGCGCGGTGTCCCCCGCAGCCATCGCCGTCCCGGACCGCATCCGCGACCTCGCCGCCGCCGAGGGGTTCGCGCCTGACGCGACCCGCAGCATGGCCCGCCTGCCGGTTCCCGTGGGCGTCGCCGGGCCCACCGGCGCGGTGCTCGATCGCTTCGCTGACGCCCTCGAGGCCGCCCATCCCGGCCTGGCCGTGACGGCCGGCGCGGCGACGGGCGCCACCGACGTGCCACTACGCGCCGGCGCCAATGTCGGTGTCAGCCTGAGCACGGGCGACGTGACCAGCCTGGCGCTGGGGACGGCGACGGCGGTCTGTGATCCTCACGTCTTCGCGTTCGGGCACCCACTGCTCTACGAGGGCTCGGTGGAGCTCGGGCTCCATGGCGGGAGCACCGTGCGCGTCGTCGCGGATCCGACGGTGGCGGGTTATGCACTGGTCAACCCGGGACCCGTCGTGGGCCGTGTCGAACACGATCGGCTCGCCGGCGTCGCCGGCCGGCTCGGGGTTCTGCCGGTCGGCACGACGATCTCGTCGACGATCACCGACGCCGACGCGGATCGCCGGGTGGCCGGACGCACCGACGCGTACCTGCACGACCAGGTCGACTGGATCGCGCAGGCGCACGTCGCCCTCAACTACGACCTCAAGGTGTTCGACGACCCCACCGTGTCCGGTGGTGCAGAGGTGCGCTGGGTGGTGCGCGGGACCCGCGCCGACGGGCGCCGCTGGACGCTCTCCCGCTCCAACCGCTACGCGAGCGACGGTGGCCTGTCCTGGGTCGCCACCCAGGAGCTGACCGACGCGGTCGGCCAACTGCTTCGCAACCCCTACGAGGACGTCCGGGTGACCACGATCGACTACCGGGCGACCGCCAGCAGGCCATACCGCGCCTACCGGATCGACCCGTCGGGGTTCGAGCTCGCCGTGGGCGCCGAGCCCTTCCGGCCGGTCACCGGCGTGCCGACCGAGGTGCGGCCAGGTACGACGCTACGCCTGCGGGTCCCCCTGATCGCGCACCGGGGACCCGGCCGTACCGTCGAGGTACGGATGACGGTTCCAGCCGACGCCAGCGGTTTCGGCGACCTCGCCGTCATGGGAGGCGCGGACCTCTTCGGACAGGAGTGCATCGAGGGCGACTGCGCCGCCGCCGGCACCGACCTCGACGACCTGCTCGAGACGATTGCGGCGCGTCCGCGCGCCGACGACCTCGTCCTGCGGCTGCGCCTGACGAGCGGGGAGGAGCCGCCTGGCACCGACCCCGCCCTGCCCGACGCGGAGACACGACAGCGGTTGGACCAGGTGGTCACCGGGACCGGAGTCGTCCCGGTGTTCACCGGCGGCGCGGCCGCCGCCTGCGGCGGCCTGGGCATTGCCCCGTTCGCCGACGTGGCCCCCCGGTCGACCCACGGACCGTCGATCGCCTGTGCGAGCGCCCTGGGCCTGATCACCGGTCTCGATGGTGAGCCGCCGCGCTTCGACCCGGGTGGGCTGGTGCGCCGGGACGCCGCTGCGTCCGTGCTCCTTCGCACGCTCGAGCACCTCGGGATCGACGTGCCACCGGCCCCGACCTCGCCCCGGTTCGACGACCTCGACGGCAACGTCCACGCGGAGGCGATCGAGCGACTGGCGGCCGCCGGCATCCTGCAGGGCCGCGCCGGACGGGCCTACCAGCCGCGCGCTGTCGTGCGTCGCGACCAACTCGCCTCGCTGCTCGTGGCCACCCTCGAGATGATCGCCGGGCAACCGTCGCCAGCGGCGGGGCCGCCACCGTACCCCGACGTGTCGGGTGTCCATGCCGGTGCGATCGTCACGGCGACCGAACGAGGACTGCTGACCGGGGCCTCCGACGGCCGGTTCCTCCCGGCCGCCGGTACCCGGCGGGATCAACTCGCGAGCGTGATGGTGCGTCTGACTCAGGGCTTCGGTGGCGGTTGACGGCCCAAGAACCGGCGGTGCCCATCCCGGCGGTGGCCATCACCGGGTGCCGCGTAGTCGGCGCCGCAGGACGGCCTTCTCGATCGTGCCCGCCTCCAGGGCCAGGTCGACCACGCCGGCCAGCGCGTCGAGCGCCGCGAACGGTCCCTCCTCGACGTCGGTCACCACCCCGTCGAGCAGTTGCAGGCCGAGGAATGCGCCGGCGACGCCGCTGGCCAGGTCGGTCGCGTCGATGATCCCGTCGAGCGGGCTGTCCGCGAGCAGGCGCCGGATGGTGGCCTCGACCGGCGCGGCGAGCAGGTCGAAGTTCTCGCGCAGGGCCGGGCCGAGCGCCGGCCTGCGCGGGGCGCCCGCCAGCAACTGCACCAGCACGGCGAGGTTGCCATTGGCGTGCTCCTCAGCGTGCAGCCGCCGGGCCTGGGCCGCCAGGGCGGTGAACGTGCCGACCTCCTCGAGTTGGCGGGCGTAGTGGTCGGCACGCTGCCGGCTCACGCTGCGCGCGGCGGCGGCGAGCAGGTCGTCCACCGAGCCGTAGTGGTAGAAGATCAACGCCTGGTTGACGTCGGCCCGCGTCGCGATCGTCCGCGCCGACGCGCCGGCGATGCCCTCGCTCGCGAGCACCTCGAGCGCCGCCTGCAGCAGCCGCTGCCTCGTGTCTGGCGCCACGACAACCTCCGGTGCACGGTGGGAGCAGGGTTGAGCAGTCGCTCAAACTAGCGTATGTTCGTGGTTGAGCGATCGCTCAAAACTCGAGGTTCGGCGCAAGGGACGGCCATGGACAGGACACCGCGACGCATCGTGTTGGCCGGCGGCAGCGGCTACCTCGGCGGGCACCTCGCCCGACGCTTCCGTGCCCGCGGCGACGAGGTGGTCGTGCTCACGCGGCGGGCGACACCCCCGAGCGACGGGATCCGGTACGTGCCGTGGGACGGTCGCACCGTGGGGGACTGGGCGTCTGCGCTCGAGGGCGCCGCCGTCGTCAACCTCGCCGGGCACCGCGTCGACGTTCGACCGACGCGGCGCAACGTCGCCGCGCTCACTCGATCCCGGGTGGAGCCGACCCGGGCGCTCGGCGACGCCTGGCGGCACCTGGACCGTCCCCCTGACGTTCTCGTCCAGGTCGCGACCATGGCCATCCACGGCGAAGGCGGCGAGACGGTCATCGACGAGTCGGTGCCGGTCCCGGCGATGGGGCCGCCGCAGATGACCGGGGTCGCCACGGCGTGGGAGGCGGCCTTCGAGACGGCGGCCGTCGATGCGGAGCGGGCGGTCCTGCTGCGGTGCGGAGTCGCCATCGGCCCCGGCGACCCGGCCACCGCCCACCTCGCGTGGCTCGCCCGGCTCGGTCTGGGCGGCACGATCGGCCGCGGGACGCAGTGGGTGTCGTGGGTCGCGCTCGAGGATCTGCTCGCCGTCGTCGAGCGCGTGATCGACGACCCGACGATGGCGGGGACCTACAACGTCACCTCGCCCCGGCCCGTCCGCAACGCCGAGATGATGGCGGCCGTGCGAGGTGCCGTGGGCCGTCGGTGGGGGCTGCCGATCCCGGCGCCGTTCGTCCACCTCGGGACGTGGCTGCTGGGCAGCGACGCCGCCCTGCCGCTGACCGGCCGCCGCGGCCACCCGCAGCGCCTGCTCGACGAGGGCTTCGAGTTCACCAGTCCGGACATCCGGACGGCGCTGGCCACGGCGGTTGACCGATGACCGGCAGCGCCCCCCGGTCCGTCGCCGCCCACCTCGGCCTTTCCGTGCTCGCCGGCGGACTGGCGGGCGGCGGCATCGCCGCGGCGGGGGCTCTGCCCGCCCTGCTCCTGCGATGGGCCGACGGCCGTCTGCCGGACCTCGCGGCCTGGTGGGGCATGCCCGTGATGCTCGGCGTGCTGGGCGGTGCCGTCGGCCTGATCGCCGGGCTGTTGTTCGGCCCGGTCACGCTGGGCCTCAGGACCCGCGGCGCCGACCGGCGTACCCGACGGTCTGTGGCGCTCGCGGTCGCGGTGATCTTCGGGGGGCTCGGCGGTGCACTCCTCAGCCTGTTCTGGATGGGCGCTGCGGACGGCGGCGGGGTCGTTCTGTTCCCGGGCGCGATCGCGTTCTGTGTCCTGCTGGCCTTCGTGGCGGCGGATGCCGTCTTGGCCAGGCTCGTGCCCGCGGTGGTCGATGCCGGGCCCGACGCGGGTCGCGGGCCGCGGTCAGCGTGAGCCGGCCAGGACGTCGAGGTCGCTGGTGCCACCGTCGATCAGGCGCGAGAGCGCCATCTGCCGCTCGGTGGTGATCGCATGGCGGCCGCCGACGATGGCGCCGTCGTCGACCTGGTCGCGCAGCAGTTCGATGGTCTCGTCAGACAGTTCGCTGCCGACCGGCACGAGCAGGCCGTCCATCGCGGCGGCCAGGCCGATGGCGGCGATCGTGTGCTCGGGATGGTCGGTCGATGCCACGGCCGCCGTGAGTGGTCGGGGCAGCGACAGGCCGGGCGTGGTGGCGAGTGCGAGCGCTGCGGAGGGCGCGTCCGCGGCGGGGATGCGTCGCAGCGCGACGTCGGCGCGGAGCAGTTCCAACACGAAGGGGAGGCTGGCCGAGGCCTCGTCGGCGACGACCACCACCTCCTCGATGCCGGGGTGCGCCTCGAGCAACCGCAGCACCGGCCCGGCGTCGTCGGGCTCGGTGACGAACGTGAGCGGCGCCCCTATGGCGACGGCCGCCGAGGCCGCCACGGCGGCGACCGGGGTGCCACGGGCGGGCGCCTGCGTGGGCGCGACGACCACCTGCGTCGGCGGACCGTCCTCGCGCGCCGAGAGGAACTCGACGACGCGGTCCTCGACGGCTGCCGGGTCGGGGAGTTCGTCGACCTCGAGCGACCACACGCCGCGCAGCGTGGCGAGGCAGGGTGAGGGGACCGGACCGACGGCCAGTACCTGTCCGGCGATGGCGAGGACGCGGTCCAGTGCCCACCCGTCGGGGCCGGTCGTGCAGTCCGCGTCGACCATGACGTGCGGCGCGCCGAGGTGCCCGGCCAGGGTGGCGGCGGCGATGCGGTCGACCGGGTCGGCGTCGTAGGGCGAGATGACCGCGGTCAGGGCCGACCGGGGGGTCGGGTGGGTCGCGAACGCCACGGACGCCGACGTCGCCCGTGCGTCGCTGCCGCTGGCACGCGGGAGCCGGGGATGCAGGTGGACGAGTCCATCGAGGTCCCCCTCGGTCACGTCCTGGCAACCGTGGGCGCGGGGGCTCATCACCCGGCAGGTGTTGTCCGCCGCGAACGACTCCTCCCAGCAGTCGTCGTCCGCGTCACACAGGTGGTCGAGACCGGCGACGTGGCCGAGCTCGTGCCGGATCACCGCACCGAGTTGTTGCGGCCGCAGCCGATCGCACAGCCCGAGGTCGACCTCGGCCACGTAACGGGCGTGGAGACCGTCTCGCGCCACGGTGTCGCCCGGCCACATGTGCGCACGGGCGAGCACGCGGCCATCGCAGGCGTGGTCGTCCATGTAGATGCGGTTCACCCCGTCCCGGCGACGCTCGTCGATGCCGGCGTCGACCTCGCGACGGATGGATGCTGCGAACCGTGAGCCGGGCGTGCCGTTCCACACCTCGATGGCCGATGTCAGCGCGTCGGCCCCGAAGCGGTCGAGGACCTCGCGTTCGGCCACGAACGACAGGGGCAACGACGAGGCCGGCAGCAGCCACAGCCCCGACGCACCTTCGGCGCCCACGAAGCGGAACGTGGCGAAGCGTTCGTCACGAACGGGCGGTGGGGGTGTCCATCGTTCGGCCGATGCGTACGACGCGACGGGCTCGCGCGGACCGCCCGCCAGAGGCGTGGCCGCCACGAAGGCGAGGTGCAGCAGCGAGAACGCCAGCACGACCACGGCGACGAGCAGCCGGCGCGCCCGCGGCCGCGCGACGCCTCTCACGAGGAGCCCGTGGTCGTCGGCGCGCAGCGTCTCGGAGTGCAACGGGGCGTCCATGGACCTCGCAGACGGTCTGGCGGCAACGGCATGTCAAGAGGGCCGCACCGTATGGCGCGGCCCTCTTGATCAACAGGACTCGGTCGGGCGGAAGAGTCCGCGAGACCGAGGACGCGTCAGCCCTCGGCGCCGGTGTCAGCGCCCTCTTCCTCGAGCAGCGGGTCGCCGCCCTCTTCCTCCATCAGCGGGTCGCCGCCCTCGTCGCCCTCGAGAAGCGGGTCCTCCTGGGCCGGGTCGAGGCCCTCGCCGCCCTCGACCTGGCAGGCCGCGGCACCGAAGGCGAGTGCGGAGGCGCTGGCCGCGATCGCCAGCTTCTTCGTGAGCGTGCGCTTCATCATGATGGTGCTTCTCCTTGGTCACGGGTGAAGCTCGGGTCCGATCCATGGAACACCAACGCGTCGGGCGCCGACCCCGTCGGACCGGACGGGGGGCCGGGTCGAAGGGCGGGTGGCCGGGCGGCCCGAAACGCGGCAGGAACGGGAACTCCCCCGACGAAGCGAGAACGGACCGGGGGCTGGGGGGCAACGAGCGAGCGGAGCGAGCGAGACAGGGGACCCAGCCCGGCGAGAGGCCGTTTGACACGTCGCGCGCATGCCCGGTACCGTGCTCGTCCGCGCCGCGGAGGTCTCTTCGTGGCGTGCGTCCGGGCGCTGTTTGCGCCGCTCTCCTCATGACCGCGCGAAAACGCGCTGCCCCGGATGCGATCACCACCAACGGAACGCCCGGCCCCGTGGGCCGGACCGATCCGGGCGACGATGTCGACGTCTGGCCCCCCAGCACGACCCGCGGCCGACCGTGACGACATCACGCTTCCCCGACCCGCCCCCCACGACGACCGAGGTGAGCCGTTCGCGGCCACCGCCCGGTGCGCCGACGCGCGACACGATCGCGCCCGGCCGCTAGAACACGGAGATCCCCAGGCATGCCCACCATCCAGCAGCTGGTGCGCAAAGGCCGCACGTCCAAGGCGAAGAAGAACAAGACGCTGGCCCTCAAGGGCTCCCCACAGCGTCGCGGCGTCTGCACGCGCGTCTACACCACCACCCCGAAGAAGCCGAACTCGGCGCTCCGCAAGGTCTGCCGTGTCCGGCTGACCTCCGGCATCGAGGTCACGGCCTACATCCCGGGTGAGGGCCACAACCTGCAGGAGCACTCGATGGTGCTCGTGCGCGGCGGTCGTGTGAAGGACCTGCCGGGTGTCCGTTACAAGGTCATTCGCGGCACGCTCGACGCCGCCCCCGTGCGCGACCGCAAGCAGTCGCGGTCCCGCTACGGCGTCAAGAAGGAGGGCTGACATGCCTCGCAAGGGTTCCCCCGGGCGTCGCAAGGTCGTCGCCGATCCCAAGTACGGGTCCGTGCTGGTCACCCAGCTGACCAACCGCGTGATGCGCGACGGCAAGCGCTCGGTCGCCGAGCGCATCGTCTACGACGCGCTGGCCAACATCGGCAACCGCACCCAGGGCGGCGATCCGATCTCGGTGCTCAAGCGCGCGATCGAGAACGTCAAGCCCCAACTCGAGGTCAAGTCCCGCCGCGTCGGTGGTGCCACCTACCAGGTGCCCATCGAGGTGCGTCCGGCCCGCTCGACCACGCTCGCCCTGCGCTGGGTGGTCGGCTACGCCCGCATCCGCCGCGAGCACACCATGGCCGAGCGCCTTGCCGGTGAACTGCTCGACGCCTCCAACGGCATCGGGGCCGCGGTCAAGCGTCGCGAGGACACCCACAAGATGGCCGAGGCCAACCGCGCCTTCGCCCACTACCGCTGGTGAACCTGCGGTCCACCTGCGCCCCGAGCGCGAGGCGACACCGCTGGTGAACCGTCCGGTGGGCCGCCCGCCCACCGGCAACTGACACCACTCCCGCCCATACGCACGCGTACCCGCCGTCCCCCGGGGCAACCCTGGGGACGGCGTCCCACGAGACGCAGCGCCCCCCAGACGACGAGATCAGGAAGCGACGACGATGGCCGTCAAGCGCACCGTGAAGCTCGAACAGCTTCGCAACATCGGCATCATGGCCCACATCGATGCCGGCAAGACCACCACGACCGAACGCATCCTGTTCTACACCGGCAAGTCCTACAAGATCGGTGAGGTGCACGACGGCGCCGCCACCATGGACTGGATGGTGCAGGAACAGGAACGCGGCATCACGATCACCTCGGCCGCCACCACCTGCAAGTGGGGCGACACGACGATCAACATCATCGACACGCCCGGCCACGTCGACTTCACCGTCGAGGTGGAGCGTTCGCTGCGCGTGCTCGACGGTGCCGTGACCGTGTTCGACGGGGTCGCCGGCGTCGAGCCGCAGTCCGAGACCGTGTGGCGCCAGGCCGACAAGTACGGCGTGCCGCGCATCTGTTTCGTCAACAAGCTCGACCGCACGGGTGCGTCCTTCGAGTACTCGTTCAACTCGATCCGCGAGCGCCTCACCCCCGACGCCGTTCGTGCCCAGCTGCCGATCGGCCTCGAGGACAAGCTCGAGGGCGTCGTCGACCTCGTCGAGATGCGCGGCATCGTCTGGAAGGGCGAGGACCTCGGTGCGTCGTTCGAGCACGTCGAGGTCCCGGCCGAGCTCAAGGACGAGGCCGAGACCTACCGCGCCGAGCTGATGGAGCGGGTCGCCGAGACCGACGAGGAACTGACCGAGTACTACCTCGAGAACGGCGAGCTGACCACCGAACAGCTCAAGACCGGCCTGCGCAAGGCCACGATCCACAACGAGCTCGTCCCGGTCTTCTGCGGCTCCGCGTTCAAGAACAAGGGTGTCCAGACGCTGCTCGACGCGGTCGTCGACTACCTGCCCTCGCCGCTCGAGGTGCCCCCGATCAAGGGCAAGGACCCGAAGTCGGGCGAGGAGATCATCCGCATCCCCGCCGACGATCAGCCGTTCGCCGCGCTGGCCTTCAAGGTCATGACCGACCCCTACGTCGGCACCCTGACCTTCGCCCGCGTCTACTCGGGCACGCTCGAGGCCGGTTCGCACGTCATCAACGTCACCAAGGGCTACAAGCAGCGCGTCGGCCGCATCCTGCAGATGCACGCCAACCACCGCGAGGAGAACACCGCCTGCATGACCGGCGACATCGTCGCGCTGGTGGGCCTCAAGGACACCACCACCGGTGACACGATCACCACCAACGAGTCGCAGGTCCTGCTCGAGTCGATGGAGTTCCCCGACCCGGTCATCGAGATCGCGGTCGAGCCCAAGACCAAGACCGACCAGGAGAAGCTCTCCACGGCCCTGCAGAAGCTGGCCGAGGAGGACCCGACCTTCCGCGTCAAGACCGACGAGGAGACCGGGCAGACCCTGATCGGCGGCATGGGCGAGCTCCACCTCGAGATCATCGTCGACCGCCTGCTGCGCGAGTTCAAGGTCGAGGCCAACGTCGGCCGCCCGCAGGTCGCCTACCGCGAGGCCTTGAAGCGCAAGGTCGAGAAGGTCGACCTCAAGTACGCGCGCCAGACCGGTGGCCGCGGCCAGTACGGCCACGTCGTCATCGACGCCGAGCCGCTGACGCCCGCCCTCAAGGAGGAACTCGAACTCGAAGAGGACGTGCACTACCTGTTCGAGAACAAGACCGTCGGTGGGTCCGTGCCCAAGGAGTACGTGGGCTCGGTCGACCAGGGCATCAAGGAGGCACTCGCCTCGGGTGTGCTCGCCGGCTACCCGGTCGTCGACGTCAAGGTGACGCTCGTCGACGGCAGCTACCACGACGTCGACTCCTCCGAGATGGCCTTCAAGATCGCCGGGTCGATGGCGATCAAGGAAGCCGCCCGCAAGGCCGGCATCGTGCTGCTCGAGCCGGTGATGGACGTCGAGGTGACCACCCCCGACGACTTCATGGGCGACGTCATGGGTGACCTCTCCGGTCGCCGCGGCCTCATCCAGGGCTCCGGTGCCCGCGGTCACGCCACCGTCATCAACGCCCGCGTCCCGCTGTCGGAGATGTTCGGCTACGCGACCGACGTGCGCTCGATGACCCAGGGCCGCGCCAGCTACACCATGCAGTTCGGCGCCTACGAGCCCGCGCCCTCCTCGATCCAGGAGGAGATCGTCGCCAAGGTTCGCGGCGAGTGACCCCGTAGCAACTTTCAAGCCACCCCACCACGCCAAACACGCACGATCGCCGCAACGTCGGCTAACTGATTGAGGAGGGCCACCCATGGCCAAGGAGAAGTTCGAGCGGACCAAGCCGCACATGAACATCGGCACGATTGGTCACGTCGATCATGGGAAGACGACGTTGACGGCGGCGATCACGAATGTGTTGCACAAGCACAATCCGAATGTGCAGTCGATGGCG
>DATHUR010000137.1:0-29044 GCA_035462025.1 Egicoccus sp.
CACGGTGGGCGGCATCCTCGGCGCCGGGCCGGCCGGCGAACTCGCGTGCCTTCGCCCCGGCGAGCCCGGAGGCTCCTCGCACGCCCGTGCGGGCGAGGCGGGCGCCGCGCTGGAAGCGGCCGCCGAGCTCTTTGCGTGCCACGCGGGACAGCCTTGTCGTCGAGGGCGGGCGGGCGTGCCGTCGGTTCGTCCGGCGGCGTGGAGCAGATGGCCTACTCGGCCATTTCAGCGAGTGGGTTGCCCTCTGCGCGCGCCTGGGCCAGCCGTTCGGCCAGTTCGGCGCGACGCTCGTCGTTGAGGCAGGCACACCCGACCTCGTACGGCGAGTAGTGCTTGACGTCGACGCGGTGGGTGGGACAGGCGGCCACCTCGAGTCGGGTGATGGGCTCGGTCCTGGCCATGTGGATCGTGTCTCCTGTGCCCGCGGGGGGCTCGTGGATCGGCTTACACGTTGAAACGGAAATGGATCACGTCGCCGTCCTGGACGACGTACTCCTTGCCCTCGATGCGCAGCCGGCCGGCGTCGCGGGCGGCGGCCTCGGAACCGAGCCGGTCGTAGTCGTCGTAGGCGATGACCTCGGCCTTGATGAACCCGCGTTCGAAGTCGGTGTGGATCTCGCGGGCGGCACGCGGGGCGGTCGAACCGGCCGGCACGGTCCACGCCCGGGCCTCCTTCGGTCCGGCCGTGAAGTAGGTCAGCAGGCCGAGCAGGCGGTAGGCGCGCTCGATGAGCCGTTCGAGCCCCGAGCGCTCGAGGCCGAGGTCGGCGAGGTACTCCGCGCGTTCGTCGCCGTCGAGTTCGGCCAGTTCCGCCTCGACCTGGGCCGAGATCACGACCAGTTCCGCTCCTTCGGCCTCGGCGAGTTTGCGCACCACGTCGACATGGGCGTTGCCGGCGGCGTCGGGGAGTTCGTCCTCGGCCACGTTGGCGGCGTAGATCACGGGCTTGGCGGTCAGCAGCGACAGCTCGCGGGCGACGGTGGGCGCGAGCTCGCCCGGGAAGGTGCGCGCGACGTGGCCCTCGGCGAGGTGGTCGCGCAGCGCCAGGACCTGGTCGCGCTCGCGGATCAGGTCCTTGTCGCCGGTCCGGGCCGAACGGTTGGCCCGCTCGAGCCGCTTCTCGGTGGTGGCGAGGTCGGCGAGCACGAGCTCGGTGGTGATGATCTCGACGTCGCGGGCCGGATCGACCGAACCGCTGACGTGGATGATGTCGTCGCTCTCGAAGCAGCGCACGACGTTGCAGATCGCGTCGACTTCGCGGATGTGGGCCAGGAACTGGTTGCCGAGGCCCTCGCCCTGGGACGCGCCGGCGACCAGTCCCGCGATGTCGACGAACTCGATCGCGGTCGGGATCACCTTGGCCGACTGGGCGAGCTCGGCGAGTCGCTGCAGGCGTTCGTCGGGGACGGCGACCACCCCGACATTGGGGTCGATGGTGCAGAACGGGAAGTTGGCCGCCTCGGCCCCGGCCTGGGACACGGCGTTGAACAGGGTCGACTTGCCGACGTTGGGCAGGCCGACCAGGCCGACCTGGAGCGCCACGGTGGAACCTTTGCGAGGTGGGCGACGAGGAATCTCGCAGGCCTCGGCGACCACGACGACGCGGCCCGGGCCCGGTCCACGAGCGTAGCCGACGACGGTTTGGGGTCGGGTCCCCCGTCTCGGTTGCTGCGCTCCCTCGTTGCCCCCCGACCCGCGTGGATGGCGGTATCGTCCGGCGCCATGCGTCTGCTCGTCGCGCGGTGTTCCGCGACCTACGAGGGTCGACTGTCGTCGACCCTGACCAGCGCCGTCCGCCTCGTGATGGTCAAGGCCGACGGCTGTGTCGCCCTGCACGCCGATGTCGGCGCGTACAAGCCTCTGAACTGGATGAACGCCCCCAACACCATCTTCGAGGAGAAGGGCCGCTGGGTCGTCACCAACCCCAAGGGCGAGAAGCTGACGATCGAACTCGAGGAGGTCTTCGAGGACGTCGCCTACGAACTCGATGTCGAGCGGGGGTTGACGCTCGACGGGGTCGAGAAGGAACTGCAGGAACTGCTCGCCGCGCACCCATCCCACCTCGAGCAGGAGTTGGTCTGCATCCAGCGCGAGTTCCGTACCGACCTCGGACCCGTCGACCTGCTGTGCCGTGACGCCGACGGCGGTGCCGTCGCGGTCGAGATCAAGCGCATCGGTGAGATCGACGGGGTCGAACAACTCACCCGCTATCTCGAGCGGATGCAGCGCGACCCATTGCTCGCACCCGTGCGCGGCGTGTTCGCCGCGACGATCATCAAGCCGCAGGCCCGGGTCCTCGCCGAGTCGCGCGGCATCGCCTGCGTCGAGGTCGACCTCGCCCGCCTGCGCGGCGAGGAGGACCCGTCGCTGCGCCTGTTCTGAACGACGGCCTGGCGGCAGGAGGCGGGATGGTCGGCATCGTCGCCCTCGACGACCTCGTCCAGCGGGCCGCAGGGACACCGCGCCCGGACGGGCGTCGCACGCGGCTGGTCGCCGTCGACGGCTTCGGCGGCGCCGGCAAGTCCACGTTCGCGGCGGCGTTCGCGGCCGCCGCTGGCGATGCCGCAGTCGTCCACCTCGACGACCTCGTCCACGGCTGGGAAGGCGGTGTGGACCTGCCGCGGGTGCGCGGCCAGGTGCTGGATCCGCTGCTCCAGGATCGACCCGCCCGCTACCAACGCTACGACTGGGCGCGGCGCCGCCTCGCGGAATGGCTCACCGTTCCGGCGGGCGGTGTGGTCGTCATCGAGGGCGTCTCGACCCTACGTTGGGAGTTCGGCGACCCCTGGGATCTGCGCGTCTGGGTCGAGACCCCGCGCGACCGCTGCCTGGAGCGGGGGCTCCAGCGGGACGGCGAGGCCGCGCTGCCGCTGTGGCAGGCGTGGATGGCGGAGGAGGACGCCTACGTCGCCGCGGACGACCCGCGGTCGCGAGCCGATGTCATCGTTGCGGGCGACGCGACCTCGCCCGCTGGTCACGTCGTCCTCAGCGATCATCGCGGACCCCGATGAGTGGGGAGTCGGCGCCGGATGGGCCGGGACGGCCGTGGTGGGCGGTCGCACTGGGTGTCGGGGTCGTGCTGATCGTGATCGTGGCCGTGTCCGGCGCGCTCGGACGCCCCGACCTGCCGTCAGCGAACGATCCGGACCAGGGCGTCGAACTGCCCGACCGGTCCGAGGTCGAGCAGCGCAGTGGGA
The DNA here is from genome assembly GCA_035462025.1 of Egicoccus sp. Classification (GTDB taxonomy): domain Bacteria; phylum Actinomycetota; class Nitriliruptoria; order Nitriliruptorales; family Nitriliruptoraceae; genus Egicoccus. The sequence continues at coordinate 3,198 of DATHUR010000137.1, forward strand.
CCGGCGGTTGCGAGCAGTCCGAGTGCGAGATCTGGCGGGCCGACCTGGGCGGGGGACGGGTGCTCACCACGGCGAGGTTCGCCGTGCACGAGCGCAGCGGCACCCTGACGGTGGTCGACCTCGCGGACGGTGCCGTCGCCTGGCAACGGGCACTCGCCGACGGTCCGACGTCGGAGCTCTACGCCGACGACCAGATCATCGTCGTCGCCGACCCGGTCGACGGCGGACATGGCGTTCACCTGTCGACCTTCCACACTGGCACCGGCCGACCGGGACTGGACCGGACCTACGACGAGTGGGCCGCGGTGTCGGCCATCCACCGGATCCGTGGCGAACTGACAGTGACCTCGACCCCGGCCGAGGGCGAGCCGACATCGTCCCGACTGATGCTGTCGCTCGGAGACGGTGACGTCCGGGGCCTGGTCACGCGGCCGCACACGGTGATCCGCTGGCGTCGTGGCCTCGTCGTCTCGGTCGCCGATGAGGTCATCGGGCTCTCCGACGGCGGTGCCGCCACGGTCGAGTGGCGCGCGGACGGCCGGCTGGCCGACGTCGACCTCAGCGGCGGCCGGGTCCTGCTGCGTACGCCGTCGGACGACTACGAAGTCCGCGCCATCTCGAGTGGGGCCCGGCTCTGGGCCACGCCGGTGGACGGCCCGTTGGAGGCGCAGTTCATCGGTACCTGGGTCGGCCTCACGTCCGAGGCGGGCATCGAGGTCGTTGACCCCGAGGACGGCAGCATGCGGTTCGAACGCAGGGACGTCGCACCCACGGCGCGCGTCGCCCACCTCGCCCTCGAGAGGTACACGGTGGTGGCCTGGCCGGTTGCTGACGGGGTGGAACTCGGCGTCTACGCCCGGAACGGGGACGAGGTCGTCACCCGCGACATCCCCGGTGCCGATCCCGCAGCTGCCTGGGTCACGCTCGCACCAGTCTCCGGCCATCCCGACAGGGTCCAGGTCGTCGCGGACGCCGGCCGACGCAGCACCTGGCTGGCGCTGCCGAGCGGGGAGGTGGTCCGCGAGTCGGTCGACGACGACCCGCGGCCGTGGGACCGCGACTTCGCCGACGGGCTGCTGTGGCGCAGCCGCACCGACCAACTCGTCCTCGAGGGGCCGGCGGGATCGCTCGCGATCGAGGGCATGACGGACGTCGTCTCGGTCGACCCGTTGCTCGTCCACGGCCCCGACGGCCTTGCGCGACTCGACCCCGGTCCGCTGCTCGGGGCGGGGCCAGGCGGCTGACCCGTCCCCGAACGCGACGCCCGACCTGACCGCGCGACGGGGGCCGTCCCCGTGACACACGCCTTCATGTCCGTTTTGCCGGGCTCGAGTCGTGGCCCGGCCGGTCCGGGTGCGGTCATGCTGCGGTTCTCGGTCGGGAGTCGGCCGGCGGAACCTCCAGATGGGGCGGCAGATGCGGGACGGGGCGACGGGCGCACGCGCAAGGTTCGGGGGGCGCACCAGGACAGCCGGCCGTCGCCGGCGTTCACTGCGACGGGTCGCGCATTGGGCGGTGGTCGCGGCGGTGTTGGTGCCTGCCGTTCCAGCCGCGGCCGAGGAGCCGACGCCCGTTCGTGATCTCGACCAGGCCTGCGACGCGCGGGCCCAGGCGTGGCGTCCCTTCGCCGATGTCGCTGCCACCGGACCGGCTGCGGACGCGATCGGCTGCCTGGCCGCCTACCGGGTGGTCGAGGGCCGCTTCGTCGACGGCGAGCAGCGCTTCGATGCCGACGTGGCCGTGAACCGCCAGCAACTGGCCAGCTTCCTGGCCGGCGCGCTCGCGCTGCTGCCCAAGGATGCGTACACGCCACCCTCCGTCACCGACCCGGTCGCCAGCGACGCCGACGCGATCTCGACCGCGCATCGTGTCGCCGTTGCCCGCCTCCAGGCCGACGGCATCGTCGGGGGCTACGCCGACGGCAGCTTCCGCCCGGGCGCCACGGTGACGCGCGCGCAACTCGCCACCTTCGTCGCCGGCGCGGTCGAGATCGTCGCAGGTGAACTGCCGCGAACGACCGCGCCCCACGACGTCGTCGGCGCGCACGCGCCGAGCGTCGAGAAGCTCGCGGCCATCGGGGTGGTCGACGCGACTGCCGACGCCTACCGGCCGTCGGATCCGGCGACCCGGGCGGACATGGCGCTGTTCGTCGCCCGGGCACTCGACCACCTCGCGGCCGAGGGCTTCTTCGTCCGAACCGCTTTCTCGCCGGCGCCGGCCGACAACCTGCAGGGGCTCGCCGCCCTGTTCGCCGACGCTCGGGGCGTGGCGTTCGACGTCAGTGCCGGCGAGGGCGAGTTCGGTTGGGAGATCCGCTACGTCGACGCGGCCATCTCCCACGGCAGCGGCACATCCGTCGAGGTGGCTGGTGACGCCGTGCTGCAGGTCTACCTGACGGGCATGGCCCTGCCGCCGACGCTGGCACGGCCCACCTGGTCCGGCGAGCGGCTGGCCGTCGACGCCAACGGCATCGTCGAGGTGGTCGACGCGGGGGTCTACGAGGGCCGCCAGCTGCTGTTCGTCGGCACCACCGGTCGACATGACTTCACCGCCGGCACGGACGCCGACGGCCGGCTCCACCTCGTACTCGACACCGAGTAGCGGCCGCCGTCGCGGCTGGCCGGCGGTCCGCCGTGCCTGCTTGACTCGCTCCGACGACGGGGGGAGCCATGTCCGCCACGACGGTCGACGCACCGCTACCGCCCGGCCCGAGCGGCCGCGCCGCGCTGGTGGTCACGCTCGGCATGCAACGCGACATCGTCGCCACCCTGCGGGATCTGCGGCGCCGCCACGGCGACGTGATCGGCGTCCGCCTGCCCCCCATGCCCGGCCTGCCCTCCCTGGTGGTCCACGCCTGCGAACCGGCGCTGGTCCACGAGGTGTTGACCGACACGCAGCGCTTCGTGAAGCGCTCACCGGTGTACCGCGAGCTCGCCGAGGCGCTGGGTGATGGCCTGTTGACCAGCGAGGGGGAGACCTGGCGCGGCCAGCGACGCACGCTCCAGCCGCTGTTCACCCGCCGGCGCATCGCCGACTTCACCGACGCGTTCCTGGCCGCGACCGAAGCCGTGAGCGACGGCTGGCGCGATCGCGGCGAGGTCGAACTCGTCGACGAGATGGAGAAGGTCACCCTCGGGTCGGTGAGTCGCGCCCTGTTCGGCACCGACGCGACCGACGAGGTCGCACCGATCGTCTCCGCGACCGACCAACTCTCGACCCTCACGGTGCGTCGGGGCCTGCGGCCCTGGACGCCGCCCCGTTGGGCGCCGACGCCCGGCAACCTGCGTCTGCGCCGTCTCGAAGCCGACCTGCGCGGCCGCGTCGAGCGCATCGTGGCCCGGGCCGCGGCCACGTCCGACGAGCGCGCCGACCTGGTGGCACGGCTGCACGAGGCCCGCGACCCCGAGACCGGTGAGCACCTCGACCACCAGCAGATCCTCGAGCAGGCCCTGATCTTCCTGCTGGCCGGCTACGACACGACCAGTACCGCGCTCGCGTTCACGCTCCACGAACTCGCCGCCCGACCCGAGCTGCAGGACGCGGTCCGCGCCGAGATCGGGGCGGTGGTCGGCGATGCGACCCCGACCCCGCAGGACGCCGAGCGCCTCGTGCTCACGCGCCGCTGTCTGCTCGAGGCGATGCGTCTGCATCCGCCGGCCTACGTCACCAGCCGCACCTGCACGACCGACACGGTCGCCGGCGGCTACCGGATCCCCGCCGGGGCGGTGGTCACCGTCGTCTTCGAGGAACTGCACCGCAACGCGCGCTACTGGCCCGACCCCGAGCACTTCGACCCCGACCGGTTCCTGCCCGACGAGGTCAGAGCCCGTGACCGCTATGCCTACCTGCCGTTCGGCGGGGGGCCGCGGTCGTGCATCGGTGAACACTTCGCGATGCTCGAGGCAGTCCTGGCGCTGGCCGTCCTGCTGCGCCGCTGGCGGCTGTCCGGGCCCGGTGGCGCGGTGCCGATGCGCTACGGCATCACCCAGCGCGCCGACGCCCCGCTCACCGTCGGGGTCGTCCGTGCCTGAGGGAGCGGTCCGCCACCCGCTGTGCCGCCGCTGGCGATCGTCACCCGGCGACGCCTCCCTCGAGGTCCTCCAGTTCGAGCCCGCGGGTTTCGGGGAGTGCAAGAAACCCGAACGCTGAGACCGCAACGAGGCCGCCCAGCGACCAGCCCGCGACGGAGAAGCCACCCGTCGCGTCGGCGACCACACCGAAGACGGCGAGCCCGGCCACGGCGCCGATGACCCCGGCCACGGTCACCCAGCCTGCCACCGTCGCCCGGATCGCGGTCGGGACCAGCTCGGCCGCCAGCGCTCCCTGCGCGGGGGCGAAGGCGCCAGCCAGCAGCACCGTTGCCAGGTAGCCGGCCGCCAGGCCGACGAGGCTTCCGGAGTAGGCGACCGCTACGGCGAGCCCCGTACCAGCCAGCGTCACTGCCCCCGTGACCCGGCGCCCCAGCCGGTCGGCGCCCCATCGCCCCAGCAGGATGCCGGCCAGCCCGAGCGGCCCGGCGGCCAGGACCAGGGCCGCCACCTCGAGCGGCGATGCACCCAGGACCCGCTCGCCGTACACGAACAGGTAGGTGAAGCCGGGTCCCGTGGCCACCGCGATCATCCCGACCAGCGCCGCCAACACGACGACCCGCCGCCGGTAGCGAGCCGGAACGGCGCCGGGTCGCCCCTGGGGTCGCGGGCGCGTGCGGGCGATTGACGGCTCGCGGAGGCGGCGGCCGAGCAGCGGGACGAGGGCCAGCGGAAGCAGCGAGAAGGCGGTCACGACGCGGAACGACGGATCGCCCGGTAGCAATCCCCGGCCGACGGAAACGACCCCGGATCCCAGGCCATAGGCGGCGGTGACCAGGGCGATGGCGCCGGCGCGATCCGCAGCCCGGGATTCCTCGGCGGCGACCACCCCGGCCACGGCATTGAGAGCGGCGAGGCAGGGTCTGGCCAGGGCGACGAGCGCGACGTACCACCAGAACCCGGGGGCGAGCGCCGACAGGCTGGTCAGGCCGAAGCCCACGACGGCAACACCCAGCAGCAGCCGTCGCCGACCCATCCGGTCGGCCATGACCGCGAGCCCGAGGCTGCCCATGGAGGCCAGGCGGATCAGCGCCAGTGCGATCCCGACCGTGGTGACCGGCAGGCCGATCTGGCCCAGCGGGCCGTCGTCGGTGCTGACGTCACCGAAGGCGGCTGCCACGTCGCCCGCCACGACGGTGACCCCGAAGGCACTGATGCCGCCCCCCAACGACAGTCCGGCCACGGAGAGGACAGGCCCGCTCGACCACGAGCGCCGGCGACCGGTGCGCGACCTCATGCCAGGTCCGGCTCGTGGCTGTGGCGCAACAGCAGTCGGCGGGCCTCGCGCTGCAACTCCACGGCGCCGTGCCAGCCGGCCGTCCGCGTGGTGACCGGCGGTGCAACCGTCACGGTCACCGTGGCGCGCCGCGGCAGCGTCCGCCCGACCGGCAGCACGGCCCGGGTGCCCCGGATGGCGACCGGGACCACGGGCACCCCGGACCGCGCGGCGACCAGGAACGCCCCCATCCGGAAGGGCTCGAGTCCAGGCGCCGGGGCCCGGCGGCCCTCGGGGAAGAACACCACCGCGTGGCCGGCACGGACGGTGTCGGTGAGCGCCTGAACGTCGGCGACCCCGCGCACCCGATCACCGCGTCCGACCAGGTGCGTGTGCATCCGCCGCAGGCCGAGTCGCAGCACCGGGTTGTCCGCGAGCCCGGCGAGCGCCGCGAAGACCGCCGGCTTCTCGAGCAGTCGGACCAGAAGCAGGGGATCCACGTGGCTCGCGTGGTTGGCCACCATGACGAACGGCCGATCACGCGGTAGGTGCCGCGCACCCTCGATGCGAACCCGTACGCCGACGAGCAGGGGGAGCAGGCGAGCGGTCAGCCGTACCAGCCGCCAGCGCAGACGCAGCGTCGGGACCAGCACGATCAGGGGCCCGACGACAGCGGCCATGACACCGAAGACACCCAGGGCCCAGACGCCGTGGAGGTCCTCGGCGGCGCGGCGGAGACGCCCATCGGTGCGGCGTGGTCTCGCGCTGGGCGGGCCGAACGCGGGCCGGTCGTTGACGTCACGGGAGCCGGAGCCGGCGAGGTCGGCGCCGGCACCCTCGACACCGCGAGCCAGGGGCTCGTCGGCCATCGTGGCCGGGGGCAGTAGGTCCCGTAGCGTCCGCGCCGTCGCCAGCGTCTGCTCGGGGAGTGAGACCCCGAACAGCTCCTCGGTCCGCACCAACAATTCGGCCACGGACAGGCTGTCGAGTCCGAGGTCGACATCCAGCCGGGCGTCGAGGTCGACGATGCGCGCCGGCGGTCCGCGGCCGACGTCGGCCATGATCTCGCGAACCGCCGCGAGCAGCGCGACCACCGCGCCGTCACCGCCCGGCTCGGGATGTTCGCCATGTCCGGTCTGCATGGGGCGCCGCCTCTGCTCAGGGATAGGCGAGGGTGGTGCCGGCCGGGCACCCGGTGGCCGGCGCGCACAACCTACGGCTTCGGCACGACGGCGCTCGGGCGGGTGGTCGCGGGGGGTGCGTCATCCAACCAGGGTGCGAGCCGCCTCGGCAGCGCAGATGAGGGACGCGTCGCCGACCTCGCGGACCGCTTCGAGGTCGAACCAGCCGACATGGGCCGACTCGCCCTCCTCTGGCGCGAACGCCGCCGCGCCGTCGGCGAGCAGCAGGTAGCGCACGTCGAGGTGGACGTGCCCGCGTGGCCCCTGGTGGACGTCGACATGGGCGAGCGTGGGTCCGCCTAGGGGATGTGTGGCCTCGAGCCCGGTCTCCTCGCGCGTCTCACGGATCGCGCCCGCGGCGACGGTCTCGCCGGAGTCGACGTGACCGCCGGGTTGCAGCCAGATGCCGAGACGCTTGTGGCGGTGCAACAGGATCCGGCCCTCGGCGTCCAGCACGATCGCCGAGCCCGTGACGTGGGTCGGGTCGGCCGTCTCGTCGAGCGGGTGGGGCAGCCAGTCCAGCATTGCCAACGTCCGGCGCAGCGACTCGCGCTCGCGCGCGTCACGGCCGGCATGGCCCGCGAGGTGGTCGCGCAGTTCGGCGACCGGGTCGCTTCGGTCCGGGCTCATCCGTACCGCTCCCACAGCGTCTCCAGGGCGCGGTCGGCCCGGCGGACCTTGCCGAGCGGGGTTCGGGGCAATTCGTCGACGACCAGGACCGCCTTCGGCACCTTGGCCGGCGCGAGCCGCTCGGCCAGCACTGTCCGCAGCGCCGCGCCGTCGATGTCGGCGTCCGGCCACGGCACGACCGCGGCGACCAGGCGCTCGCCCCAGTCGTCGTCGGCGACGCCGAACACGACGGCCTCGGCGACACCGTGCTGCTCGAGCAGGTGTCGCTCGACCTCGGCCGGGTAGACGTTGACGCCACCGGTGATGACCAGGTCGCCCGGACGTCCCGACAACGACAACCGGCCATTCGCGTCGAGGCTGCCGAGGTCGCCGACCGTGAACGCGTCGCCGTCCCAGGCCCGGGCGGTCTTCTCCTGGTCGCCCCAGTAGGCGAACCGCGCGTGTTCGGGGGCGTGCACCCACACGGTGCCGACCTCGCCCGGCGCCAGGACCTGCTCGTCGTCGTCTCGGATCTCGAGGCGGCGGCCCGGCCGTGCGGTGCCGACCGTGCCAGGCGCCGACCGCCAGACGTCGGGCGGACAGGTCGTGAACTGGCCCTCGGACGAGCCGTAGAACTCCCACACCGCACCATCGGGCGCCAGCTCCAGGACGCGTTCCTTGAGCGGTTCCGGGCACGGGGCTCCCGCGTGGGCGAGCAACTGCAGCGAGGCGAGGTCGTCGACCGGGGCCTCGCTGGCGGCCAACAGGCGGTGCAGTTGGGTCGGCACGCAGAACAGCGAGGTCGGACGGACCTCGCGCAGCGCCTGTGACCAGCGGGTCGCGTCGAAGCGGGGCAGAACGGCGATCCGGCCACCGAGCAGGGCGGTGACGAGCGCGAACCGGAACGGTGCCGCGTGGTAGAGCGGCGACACCACGAGATGGACCTCGCCGTGACGACGGTCGAAGGCGGCGTGCTCGTCGTCGACGATGGCCTGTCCCCAGGCGGCGTCGTGCACCCCGACGTACACGCCCTTGCGCCGGCCGGTCGTCCCCGAGGTGTACGACATCGGGCGGGTACGGGGCCAGGACGCCGCCGGATCGGTGGCCGGGAGCGCCGCGAACTCGTCCGGCGTCAGGGTCTCGACGTGTCGGTGGTGGGCGGTCAGGGACGCGGCCGCTGCCGGGGAGGTGAGCACCACGTGCGGTTCGGCGTCGTCGAGGACCTCGCCGATCTCGGCCACGGCGAGGTCTGGAGGCAGCGGCACGGGCACCACGCCGTCCAGACACGCAGCGGCCAGGACGCCGAACGTGCTCGGGTCGTTGCCCAGCACGACGGCCATACGGTCGCCGGCCCGCAGACCCAGCCGCCTGACCAGGGTCGTACCGCGTGCCAGCAGCGGTGCGGCCTCGACCGCGACGGCGGCCCCGTTGCCGCTCACGCGGTGCGGGTCAGGCCCACCTCGTCGACCAGGTCGGCGGGGGAGCGGCGCAGGCCGATGACGAAATCACCGAACTCGGCGTACTTCGCCGATGCCTCGTCGTAGCGCATCGTGTAGACGATGTCCTTGACGTCGGCGATGTCGTGGGCGAACAGGGTCACGCCCCACTCCCACTCGTCGAGGCCCGTGCTGCCCGACACGAGCTGCAGGATGCGTCCGGTGTAGGCGCGGCCCGACTTGCCGTGGTCGTGCATCAACCGGCGGCGTTCCTCGAAGTCGAGTGAGTACCAGTTGTCCTCGCCGAAGCGGCGGTGGGACATCGGGTAGAAGCAGGCCAACTCCCACTCGGGCATGCGCGGGTGCAGCTTGTCGTCGGTGTACTTCGCCATCCGCTCGGCGAACTGCTCGACCCGACGGTCGAGATCGTCGCCCTCGACACCCTCGGCGGCCAGATACTCGCGGTACTGCTCGGGTGACTGCGTGTACTCGCTGCCCTCGGTCAACGACAGGTACGACCAGGTCAGCTTCAGCGCCGGTGCGGCCTGGCTGGCCTGGACCTCGGTCTGCAGCGCGCGCAGGGCGCTGAGGTCGGCGTCGAGCGCCATCAGCATGATGTCGGCCTTGTGGCCGAGGACGCTGAAGGCGTGCAGCTGGGTGCGCTCGGACCAGCGCTCGAGCACCGCGGCGAAGTCCTTGGCCGCACCCGGCGGAAGCGAGCCCACCGCGGCATGGTCGACCTGCAGGAACAGGTGGAGGACGCCCCAGCCCTCCGAGGGTCGCACCGGTTCGAACATGGCTGGGCTCCTCATTCCAGGATCGTCTTGCCGCGCATCGTGCCGTCCTCGGCCAGGTCGTAGACGAGCGGCACGCCGGTGGCCAGCTCGACGCCCGGGATCTCGTCCTCGGGCACGTCCTCGAGTCGCATGACGATGGCGCGGTTGGAGTTGCCGTGCGCCACCACCAGCACGTTCTTGCCCTGACGGATGTCGCCGAGGATGGCGCGTTCGAAGAACGGCAGCGTGCGCGCGGCGGTGTCCTTGAGCGCTTCGCCGTTCGGCGGGGGTGTCGCGAAGGACCGGCGCCAGATGTGCACCTGCTCGTCGCCGTACTTCGCGGCGGTGTCGGCCTTGTTCAGGCCCTGCAGGTCGCCGTAGTGGCGTTCGTTGAGTGCCTCGTCGCGGATCACCGGCACCGTCAGGCCGGCGGTCTGTTGGATGATGTCCAACGTCTCCTGTGCCCGCGTGAGGCGGGAGGTGTAGGCGACGTCCCACTCGGTGCCGCGCAGTCGTTCGCCGCCCTTGCGCGCCTCCTCGCGTCCGAGTTCGGTGAGCGGCACGTCGACCCAGCCGGTGAACCGGTTCTCGAGGTTCCACAGGGACTGGCCGTGACGGACCAGGGCGAGGGTGGGCATGGCGAGGACCTTCGGATGCGGGAACGGGCGGTACGGCCGCCGAGCCTACTGCCGCCCGCGCGGCTTCCGGCCCGGTGCGCCCCCGACCGTCAGCCGACCTCGACGACCCGCTCGAGTTCGAAGTGCATGCCGTCGGGCACGCTCCACCAGCCGCCCCACGAGAAGCCCCACTTCTCGAAGATCTCGACGATGCGCAGGTCCATCTTCGGAATCACGCCGTAGCCGTTGTCGCGGGCGTTGAAGTCGATCGCGAGACCCCAGGCGTGCATCGACAGGGCCCGCGACGGGTTCCACAGGATGTGGCGGGCCACGAAGCAGCCCGCGAACTGGCCGGGGTCGAGGTGGTCGTAGAGGCCGGCCTCGGCGACCTCGCGCAGCGCGGCCCGCAACTGCGGCACCATCACCTTGTGGCACCGGGTCGTGCCCATGCCCGGGATGTCGACCGGGACGATGTTCTGGGCCACCCAGTCGCCGTGGATCGCGATCGTCCCGTCGCCGCGCGAGGTGTAGGTGAACGGTTCGAGGCTGACCCGTCCGGCCTGCTTCACCTTCGCCTGCTGCGGCGCAGGGGGGCGGATCACCTCGGCCTCTGCCGCGAGTTCGTCGCCGAGCCGGTCGGCGAGGTCCTCGGGTTCGGGCCCGCCGTCGGCCCCCTCGTGTCCGACGATCAGCGCGTTGGCCGCGCCGGCGCCGAGTTCGTCGCCGATGCCGGCCGGCACGAGCACGTCGGCGAACGGCGGCGCGCCGTTGGCGGCGAAGGCGCCGATGCGGGCCGGCACCGAGCCCGTCTCGGTCCGCAACGTCACGGTGCCGCCGAGTTCCAGTTCGAGTTCGTGGGCGACGTCGTGGCGCACGACCACGTCGCCGTCGGCCAGCCGTTGCCACACGCCGACGTTCTGGGCCGTGACGTCGGGGGTGAACCGGCGGAAGTCCTCGACGTCGACCCGCATCGCCTGCAGTTCGTCGCTGGCGCCGGCCGGACTGGTCGCATCGACCGTGAAGTCGGTCACGGCGGCCGTGTGCAACGCCTCCTCGGCGGCGACCCGCTCGATCGCGTCCGGCGCCAACGGCTCGTCGTCGCGCACGAGCACCCTGGGCTGGACGAGCGCCACCTCCTCGGGCAGGTCCTCGGCCGACGTCGCGGCGGACGCGGCGGTGTCGTCGGCGCCGACGCCGTACGGCGTGCTGACACCGACGTCGGCCGACGGCTCGAGCGAGGGGATCCCGGGCACCGTGACGTCGGGCACGGGGGCCGCCACCACCTCGTCGGAGCCGCCCGCCCGCACGGTCACGTCCCCGGTCGCCTGCGCGCCGGCGTCGCCCGGCTCGGCGCTGCATCCCGACAGGGCCAGCGTGGCGGCAGCGGCGACCGCCACCACGGACCAGGGGCGGTGCCGGTGTTGCGACGCTGTGGACACGGCTGACCTCGGAGGTGTGAACGGCCTGCACGCCTTCTAACGCGCGCGCGACGGTCGGGTGACGGTCGGCCCCGGCCCTCCGACCGGACGACCGGGCGCACCGCGCGCTCGGGTATGTTCGTGGCCGGCCGCTTCCCCCGTACGCCGGTACAGGGTGCGCAAGCCGCCCCGCGGGCACGTGAGCCGCGCCGAGGTCCGGTGCGCCCGGCCCACCCGAGGCCGCCCCAGGGTCGGGGCGACAACGACGAGGAGCCCCCGTGAGCAGCATCGACAGCTTCGGCGCCAAGAGCCACCTCGAGGTCGACGGCGAGCGCTACGAGATCTACCGACTGGACGCGGTCGACGGCCAGCGGCGCCTGCCGTACAGCCTCAAGATCCTGCTCGAGAACCTCCTGCGGACCGAGGACGGCAGCAACATCACCGCCGAGGACATCCGTGCGCTGGCCGGCTGGGACGCCGCGGCCGAGCCCGACACCGAGATCCAGTTCACGCCCGCCCGCGTGATCCTGCAGGACTTCACCGGCGTCCCGGCCGTGGTCGACCTCGCCGCGATGCGCGAGGCGATGGCCGACCTCGGGGGCGACCCGTCCAAGATCAACCCGCTGGTGCCGGCCGAACTCGTCATCGACCACTCGGTGGTGGCCGACTCGTTCGGCACCGCGAACTCGCTGCAGATCAACATCGACCACGAGTACGAGCGCAACCGCGAGCGCTACCAGTTCCTGCGCTGGGGCCAGGAGGCCTTCGACGGGCTCAAGGTCGTCCCGCCCGGCACCGGCATCGTCCACCAGGTCAACATCGAACACCTCGCCCGCGTGGTGTTCCCCAACGACCGGGCCGACGGCACGAAGCAGGCCTACCCGGACACGCTGGTCGGCACCGACTCGCACACCACGATGGTCAACGGCCTCGGCGTGCTCGGCTGGGGCGTCGGCGGTATCGAGGCCGAGGCCGCGATGCTCGGCCAGCCGGTCTCGATGCTGATCCCGCGCGTGGTCGGTTTCAAGCTGTCGGGCGAGTTGCCAGACGGCGCCACCGCGACCGACCTGGTGCTCACCATCACCGAGATGCTGCGCGAGCACGGGGTGGTCGGCAAGTTCGTCGAGTTCTACGGCCCCGGCGTCACCGGTGTGCCGCTGGCCAACCGCGCCACCATCGGCAACATGTCGCCCGAGTACGGCTCGACCGCCGCGATCTTCCCGATCGACGACGAGACCCTGAGCTACCTGCGCTTCACCGGCCGCTCCGAGCACCAGGTCGCCCTGGTCGAGGCCTACGCCAAGCAACAGGGCATCTGGCACGACCCGCAGGCCGAACCCGACTACTCCGAGCACCTCGAACTCGACCTGTCGACCGTCGTGCCCTCGCTGGCCGGTCCGAAGCGCCCGCAGGACCGTGTCGACCTGTCCGACGCCAAGCGCGCCTTCCGCCTGGCGCTGCAGGACTACACCGGCGAGGTCGAGTACGAGGGTCTCGACGAGGCCGTGGACGAGTCCTTCCCCGCCTCGGACCCCGCCGTCAGCGGCCCCGTCGACGACGAGGACGAGGCGGCCAAGCCCCACGAACTCGAGGGCACGCCCAACGGCCGCTCCGCGAACCCGGCCGAGGTGACCCTCGAGGACGGCACCACGTTCACGATCGACCACGGCGCCGTCACCATCGCCGCGATCACCTCGTGCACCAACACCTCCAACCCGAGCGTGATGATCGGCGCGGCCCTGCTGGCCAAGAACGCCGTGGATCGCGGGCTCGGGCGCAAGCCGTGGGTCAAGACCACCCTGGCACCGGGATCGAAGGTCGTCACCGACTACTTCGACCGCGCCGGCCTGACCCCCTACCTCGAGAAGCTCGGTTTCAACCTGGTCGGCTACGGCTGCACGACCTGCATCGGCAACTCCGGTCCGTTGATCCCCGAGGTGTCGGCGGCGGTCCAGGCAAACGACCTCGCGGTCGTGTCGGTGCTGTCGGGCAACCGCAACTTCGAGGGCCGGATCAACCCCGACATCAAGATGAACTACCTCGCGTCCCCGCCGCTGGTGGTGGCGTACGCGCTGGCAGGTTCGATGGACATCGACATCACGACCGAGCCGCTCGGCACCGACTCGGACGGCGAGCCGGTCTTCCTCGCCGACATCTGGCCCTCCCCGCAGGAGATCCAGGAGACGATCGGCCGGGCGCTGCAGTCGCAGACGTTCACCGACGAGTACGCCTCGGTGTTCGAGGGCGACGCGCTGTGGAAGGCGCTGCCGACCCCCGACGGGGACACGTTCGAGTGGGCCGACGACTCGACCTACATCCGCAAGCCCACGTTCTTCGACGGGATGGGTGCCGAGCCCGAACCTGTCGAGGACATCGCCGGCGCCCGGGTGCTGGCCAAGCTCGGTGACTCGGTCACGACCGACCACATCTCGCCGGCCGGCGCGATCCAGACCGAGAGCCCGGCCGGTAAGTACCTGACCGGTCACGGGGTCGAGCGCAAGGACTTCAACAGCTACGGCTCCCGCCGCGGAAACCACGAGGTCATGATCCGCGGCACCTTCGGCAAAATCCGCCTGCGCAACCAGTTGGCGCCCGGTACCGAGGGCGGCTTCACCCGCGACTTCACCGAGGGCGGCGAGGTCACCTCGATTTTCGAGGCGTCCGAGCACTACCAGCAGCACAATGTCCCGCTGGTCGTGCTTGCCGGTGCCGAGTACGGCTCGGGTTCGTCGCGCGACTGGGCCGCCAAGGGCACGCTGCTGCTGGGCGTCAAGGCCGTCATCGCGACCTCGTTCGAGCGGATCCACCGGTCGAACCTGATCGGCATGGGCGTGCTGCCGCTGCAGTTCCCCGACGGCCAGAGCGCCGACTCGCTGGGACTGAGCGGCGAGGAGACCTTCGACGTCAGCGGGGTCACCGGCCTCAACGACGGCTCGATCCCCGACACGGTGACCGTCACGGCGCGGCGCGAGGACGGCAGCGAGGTCAGCTTCGACGCCCGCCTGCGCATCGACACCCCCGGCGAGGCGACCTACTACCGCCACGGCGGCATCCTGCAGTACGTGCTGCGCTCGCTGCGCGACCGTTGATGGCCGACCACACCCCGACGTTCGAGGAGCTCCCGCTTCGGCAGGAGCTCCTCGACGCGTTGAGCTCGCTCGGCTACGAGGAGCCCACGCCGATCCAGTGCGAGGCGATCCCGCCGATGGTCGCCGGCCACGACCTGCTCGGTCAGGCCGCGACGGGTACGGGAAAGACGGCCGCGTTCGCCCTGCCGATCCTGGAACGCTTCCCTGCCGGTGACCGGGGGAAGCGGCCGACGGCGTTGATCCTCGTGCCGACGCGTGAACTCGCCATGCAGGTGTCCCAGGCCGTGCACCGCTACGGGCGCGGGCTCGGGGCCCGGGTGCTGCCGATCTACGGCGGCCAACCGATCGGGCGCCAGCTCAAGGAACTCTCGCGCGGCGTCGACGTGGTCGTGGCCACCCCCGGTCGCGCGATCGACCACTTGAGCCGCGGCACGCTGGACCTCTCCGACGTCGCGGTGGTCGTGCTCGACGAGGCCGACGAGATGCTCGACATGGGGTTCCACGAGGACCTCGAGGCGATCCTCGACGAGGCGCCTATCGAGCGTCAGACGGTGCTGTTCTCGGCCACGATGCCGCCCCACATCGAGAAGCTGGCGCGCAAGCACCTCAAGGACCCGGTCCGCATCACGCTGGGCCAGGACACGACAGCGCCGGGTGGGGGGGACGGCCCGCGCATCGAGCAGACCGCCTACGTGGTCACGCGCCAGAACAAACCCGCCGCGCTCGGACGCATCCTCGACGTCGAGTCACCCGGCGCCACGATCGTGTTCTGCGGTACACGCAACGAGGTCGACGAGCTCACCGAGACCATGAACGGGCGCGGGTACCGCGCCGAGGCCCTGCATGGCGGCATGAGCCAGGAACAGCGCGACCGGGTCATGGACCGGCTGCGCAACGAGACCGCCGACCTGCTGGTCGCGACCGACGTCGCCGCGCGTGGTCTCGACATCGACCACCTGACCCATGTCGTCAACTACGACGTGCCGTCCGCGCCCGAGTCCTACACCCACCGCATCGGCCGGGTCGGCCGCGCCGGGCGCGAGGGTGTGGCCGTGACGCTGGTCGAGCCGCGCCAGCATCGCCTGCTCAAGGCGATCGAGCGCCACACCGGCCAGAAGATGTCGGTGGCCAAGATCCCGACGGTCGCCGACCTCCGGGCACGCCGGTTCGAGCTGACGCGGGCGGCCCTGCGCGAGGAGTTGCTCGACGACGCGGCCGACCTCGACCAGTTCCGGGCCGTGGTGGACAGCCTGTCCGACGAGTTCGACCTGGTCGAGGTGGCGCTGGCCGCCGTCAAGCTCGCCCACGACACCACCGGCGGTGACGTCGAGGACGAGCCCGAACTGCCCGACATGACCCTGGCCCCGCCCGGCAAGGACGGTGGCGGCGGCAAGGGTCCGGGTCCGGGCCGCACGGGGGGTCGCAGACCGCCGCGCGGCGGCGGGTCGAGCGACAGCGCCCGCATTTTCGTCAACCTCGGCCGCGGCGCCGGCATCCGCCCGAAGGACCTGGTTGGGGCCATCGCCAACGAGTCCCCGGTCAGTGGGCGCGAGATCGGCGCGATCCAGATCACGCAGAACTTCTCGCTGGTCGACGTGCCGGCGGACCGGGTCGACGCGGTCATCACGGCGCTGCGCAACACGACCATCAAGGGCCGCAAGGCCAACGTGCGGCGCGACGCCCGCGACCCCAACGGCTGACGCCGCGCGCGGAGGAAGCACGGGGCGTCCGTCGGCGTTGGCCCCCTTCCTAGCCTCCCGTCATGCCAGACGAAGGATCCGTCATGTGGTTCGGCGATCGCAGCAAGGTCGAGATGGTCCGCCCCGAGGACGCGCTCCCGGGCCGTGACGACTACCCCTTCCCGGTCCCGGACGCGCATTTCGTGCACGGCCGCGGCCTCACGCCGCCGTGGCCCGAGGGCCACGAGGTGGTCGTGTTCGGGATGGGCTGCTTCTGGGGCGCCGAGCGGATCTTCTGGCAACTGCCGGGCGTGTTCACCACCGCCGCCGCCTACGCCGGCGGCGCCACGCCGCACCCGACCTACCGCGAGGTGTGCACCGGCCAGACCGGACACGCCGAGGTCGTCGTCGTGGTCTACGACCCGGCCGTGATCGACCTCGACGGCCTGCTCGGTCCCTTCTGGGAGAACCACGACCCGACCCAGGGCATGCGCCAGGGCAACGACGTGGGGACGCAGTACCGCTCGGCCATCTACACCACCAGCGACCCGCAGCGGCAGGTCGCCGAGGCGTCGCGCGAGCGCTACCAGGCCAAGTTGCGCGAGAACGGGTTCGGGGAGATCACCACCGAGATCGCCCCGCTGGGGGAGTGGTACCACGCCGAGCCCGAGCACCAGCAATACCTGGCCAAGAACCCCGGCGGCTACTGCAACCACGGCTTCTGCCAGGTGGCATACGCCTGACGCTCAATCGGTCGTGCTGCGCCGGTCGAGCCGTCGTTTCACCGTGAACATCAGCGTGATCCCGGCGAGGACGAGCGCGACCTCGACGCCGAACCGGCCCGCCGCCCGGCCCGCCAGTCCCGGGTCACCGGCGATGAAGGCCATCGGTACCAGCGCCGCGGTCGGCACCAGCGCCAGGGCGACCATGACCCCGGCGGTCAGCACGGTCCGGTTGAGCGACACCAGGATCCCACCGCACACGGCGCCGGCCGCGCCGACGACGACGCCGGTCCACGACACCGTGGTCCAGAACTCGAGCAGGACCGCATCGCCGAGGTAGCTGTCACCGCCTGCGTCGAGCGCGTCGGTCCCGAAGGCCATGCCGAGCAGCGCCGCGAGTGCCGCTCCGATCAGCAGGGCCCCGTACGCCCGCGCGACGTCTACGAGGCCGCCCCGCCATGCGCTCGAACGGGTCACCAGGCCGAGCACGACGCGGGCGAACGGCTGGAACCCGGGGGCGATGATCATCGCGCCGACCACGGTGTGCAACTGGTCGGCGATGATGCCGACGCCGGCGATGACGCCCGCGAGCAGCATCACGAGGGTGCGATCGCGGGTCATCGTGCTGTCCTCGCTCATCGACAGCTCGAGTTCCTCCCAGGTGGTGGCACCGGTCTCGCGGGTGAGCCGCCGGAACGCCGGCGTGACGACGCTGAGGGGTACCGAGGTCGACATCGCGACGCCCTCGTCGGAACCAAGTCCGAGCTCGTCGGCGATGCGCATGATCACGCCGAGTTTGCCGTTGGTGACCTGCAACGTGACCACGTCGCCCGGCGGGTGCAACGAGCCGCCCCGCTGCAGGCGCAGGCTGGCCGCCTCGATCCTGCCCAGCTTGGCCAGCACGGCGTCGGTGCGGTCGGGCGGCACGGTCAACTCGATGGTGCGCATGCCAGGTCCTGACGTCGTGGGCCGCTTGCTGCGTCTGCCGATTCCATGTTCCGTGCGCATTCTGCAGGGTTGTGGAACGTCGTGCGCATGATCCACAGCGGATCGGCGGGAGGTACTTGCCATGTCGTAGCTCGAATGTACGTTCGAGGAATGAGCCACCTCGACGCGTACGAGCCGTTCCGTCGCCCACGCGGCGGGCCCGGCGCGCGATTGCACGCGGTCGACACCTCCGAACTCGAGACCGAACTCGCGGCCCTGGTGACCGCGTTCGGGACGCCGGCGTCGCCCGGCATCGACCTGGCCGCGGACGAACGGGCCGGCTACGACGCCGGTTCGGACGAGCCGCCGGTGCCCGAGGGACCTGATCCCGTTCCGGCGGGTGATCTGCG
The DNA here is from genome assembly GCA_035462025.1 of Egicoccus sp. GTDB lineage: Bacteria > Actinomycetota > Nitriliruptoria > Nitriliruptorales > Nitriliruptoraceae > Egicoccus. Next base: position 21,366 of record DATHUR010000137.1, read on the forward strand.
TGCGGCGGTTGCGGCCGCGAGGGCGGCGTTGGCCGAGGTACACCGCATCGCTGCGGCGCATGAGGTGTCGTCCGGTGGTGAGCTGGCCGGTCTGGTCGAGCTGATCGAAACCCTGGATCGTGGTCACGCTGCGGCGCTGGAGTTGGCCGATCGGATCGAGACATCCGGGTTGGCGGAACGGAGGGCCGGGCTGCCGCTCGAGTCGCTGCTCGGCCTGAAGACCAGGGCGACCTTCGGTGACCGTCGGTTCCTGACCGGTGCGCGGGACGTGCTCCGCCATCTACCCAACGTCAAGGCCGCGTTCGACGCCGGGCTGCTCGGCTGGGGGCAGGTCAGGGCGATCGTGTCCGAGGCGAGGCCGCTCACCGTCGAACTGCGCCGGACGTTGGATGCGGGGTTCGCGGATCAGGCCGAGCTGTCGCGGCTGCAGTCGGACGAGGTGGTCGACCGGACCGCGACGGCGGCGGCCGGGCTGCGTGAGGACCTCGAGCGCAAGCGGACGGTGGCGCGGCAGCAGCGCCGCTACCTGCACGTCCAGCCCTCGTTCGATGGTGGGGTGCGCGGCAACTTCGACCTGCCGGCCGAGGACGGCGCGGTGCTGCTCGAAGCGCTCGCTGCCGCCTCCGCCCGCCCCACCGGTGACCGTGATGTCACCGCCGACGCGACCGATCCCACCGACCCTGACCCCACCGACCCCGACATGTCCCGCGAGGACGGGGCGGATCCGGTCGAGGCCGGGTTCGACCGTCCGCGGGCACGGCAGTTGGCCGATGGGCTGGTGCGGTTGGCCGAGGCGTTCCTGGCCGGCCAGCGTGGCGACGGCAGCCTCGTGCGGGCGCGGCCCACGATGCTGGTCGTGGCCGATGTGGCTGATCTGGTCGGCAACTCCGAGCGGGCCCGTCGGGCGCGGTTGTTGTGGCGGCTGCCCGGTTCCCCGCCGGCTCTGACCCGTGACGCGGTGCGCAGGCTGTCGTGTGATGCGGACCTGCAGGTGCTGCTGGTCGATGGGCACGAGGTGTTGGGGATCTCGGCGCCGACCACGGCGATCCCGGCCCGGGTGCGTCGGGCGGTCGTGGCGCGCGATCAGGGGTGTCGGTTTCCGGGCTGTCGTGCTCCGGCGGCATGGACGGATCTACACCACGTGCTCGCGCGTAACCGGGGTGGTCCGACCACGGTCGACAACCTGGTGTGTCTGTGCCGTCGACATCACATGGCAGTCACCGAAGGCCGTTGGAAGCTTGTCATGACCGGCGACGGGGTCGTGACCGTGCGACGCGGCCGCCACACCGCCACCTCCGACCCACCCCTGCGCCGACATCCGGTGGATGGTCTCGGGTCCGCGCCACGCCTGTAACACTGCGCGGCATGAGTACGCCCCTGCCGCTGCGCTTCGTGCTGTCCGCTCCCGACGTGGGGGAGTTGCCGCACAGTCCCGCCGAACTCGCCGTCGTCGGGCGCTCGAACGTGGGCAAGTCGTCGCTGCTCAACGCACTGGCGGCACGCAAGGCACTGGCGAAGGTGTCGGGCACGCCGGGCAAGACCCGGTTGCTGAACCTGTTCGAGACCGACGGTGGCACGATCGTCGACCTGCCCGGCTACGGCTACGCGAAGGTGTCACAGACCGAGCGGAAGGCGTGGGAGCGGCGCATGCACCGCTACCTGCTCGAACGCGAGCCGCTGGTGCTGACGCTCTTGCTGGTGGACGGCGAGGTGGGACCGACCTCGCTGGACGCCGAGATGCTCGACTGGCTGCGCGACCACGACGTGGCCTTCCAGGTCGTGGCGACCAAGCACGACAAGGTGCGCTCGTCGAAGCGCGACCGTCGCAAGCGTGACCTTGCGGCCGGCTGCGAACTCGAACAGCGCGACATCGTCTGGGTCAGCGCCGAGAAGGGCGTCGGCATCGACCGGTTGCGCACCCTGGTTCGCGACGCCCTCACACGCGACGGCCACGCGGGGGAGTAGCGTCCGCCCACGACCGACCCTCGTCCGTCCATCTGCCGGAGTGTTCTTCCGTTGATCCCCCGTGAACTGCGCCTGCCGCCGGAACACCTGTTCCCGGCCGACGAGTGGCGACTGCTCGAGATCGGCTTCTCGAAACGCTGGATGGGCAACGCCGAGACCGTCTTCGCGCTCTCGAACGGTTTCATCGGCATCCGGGGCACCTTCGAGGAGGGCCGCCCGGGCGTCGAGACCGGCACCTTCCTCAACGGCTTCCACGAGACCTGGAACATCGAACACGCCGAGGAGGCGTTCGGGTTCGCCCGCACGGGCCAGACCATCGTCAACGCCCCGGACGCGTCGCTGCTCAAGCTCTACGTCGACGACGAACCGCTGTTCCTGCCGACCGCCCGGCTGCCCGAGTACCGCCGCGAACTCGACTTCCGCGAGGGCGTGCTGCGCCGCGACCTGCACTGGTCGACCCCCGCCGGCAAGCAGGTCAGGGTCAGCTCCGCCCGGCTGGTCTCGTTCGACCAGCGCCACCTCGGCGCCATCAGCTACGAGGTCGAACTCGACACCGACGCTCCGGTCGTGATCTCGTCGCAACTGCTCAACCGCCAGGACGCGAGCGCGGTCGACGAGCCACGCAACGGCGCGAGCGACCCCCGTCGTGCCAAGGGCTTCCGCACGCGCGTGCTCAACGCCGTCGACAGCCACGCCGAGGACCTGCGCCTGGTCACCGGCTACCGGACCACGAACTCGCGGATGACGCTCGGCGTGGGCGTGGACCACGTCGTCGAGACCGACAACACCTGGGACGCCACCGCGACCTGGTCCGAGGACCTGTCCAAGATCGTGTTCCGGATCGACGCCAAGGCGGGCGTGAAGTTCCGGGTGATCAAGTACTTCACCTACCACATGTCCCGCTCGGTCCCCCCTCGCGAACTCGTCGACCGTTCCCGCCGGACCCTCGACCGCGCCGTGCACGAGGGCTACGACCACCTGCGCGAGACCCAGCGCGCCTACCTCGAGGACTTCTGGTACCGCGCCGACGTCCAGGTCGAGGGTCCGCGTCGCGTGCAGCAGGCGATCCGGTGGAACATCTTCCAACTCGAGCAGGCATCCGCCCGGGCCGAGACCGCCGGCATCCCGGCCAAGGGCCTGACCGGCCAGGCCTACGAAGGGCACTACTTCTGGGACACCGAGATCTACGTGACCCCGTTCCTGACCTACACCGATCCCCGGATCACGCGCAACCTGCTGCGCTTCCGCCACACCATGCTGCCGCTGGCGCGTGAGCGCGCCAAGGAGTTGTCCGAGCCGGGCGCGCTGTTCCCCTGGCGGACGATCAACGGCGAGGAGGCCTCGGCCTACTACCAGGCGGGCACGGCCCAGTACCACATCGACGCCGACATCGCGTACGCGATCAAGCGCTACGTCGACGTGCGCGGCGACACCGACCTGCTCGCCGAGGTCGGCGCCGAGATCCTGGTCGAGACGGCCCGGCTGTGGATCGGGCTGGGCTTCTTCAGCCCCGACGACGACGCCTTCCACCTGCATGGGGTCACCGGCCCCGACGAGTACACCACGGTCGTCAACGACAACGCATTCACCAACCTCATGGCGCGCCACAACCTGCGCTATGCGGCCGAGGTGGCGCTGTGGATGCGCGAGGAGCGGCCGGCCGCCTACCGCCACCTGGTCCACGAGACCGACCTGCGCGAGGACGAGCCGGTGGCCTGGCAGCGGGCCGCCGACGCCATGTTCGTCCCCTACGACGAGCATCGCGGCATCCATCCCCAGGACGCCAACTTCCTCGAGAAGGAGCGGTGGGACTTCGCCGCCACCCCGATCGACCACTACCCGCTGCTGCTCAACTACCACCCCCTGGTGATCTACCGCCACCAGGTCATCAAGCAGGCCGACGTCGTGCTGGCCATGGTGCTGCTGGGGGATCAGTTCTCGCAGGAGCAGAAACGCCGCAACTTCGATTACTACGACCCGCTCACGACCGGGGACTCGTCGCTGTCGGCCTGCGTCCAGTCGATCCTGGCCGCCGAGATCGGCTACGAGGAGAAGGCGCTCGAGTACTTCCAGTACGCGCTGCTGATGGACCTCGCCGACGTGGCCGGCAACGTCGTGGACGGCGTCCACATCGCCTCGACCGGCGGCGTGTGGATGGCGCTGGTCTACGGCTTCGGTGGGTTGCGCGATCACGACGGTCACCTGCGTTTCGACCCCCGGCTGCCCAACCCGTGGCGGCGTCTGGCGTTCCCGCTGCGCTTCCACGATCGCCGCCTCGAGGTGGAACTCACCCACGAGGCGATGTGCTTCACCGTGACCGAGGGCGAGGCGCTCACCATCGAGGTCCGCGGCGTGGACTACGAACTGCAGCCCGGGCAGACCCTGCGCCTCGACTCGCCCGGGGACGCCGAGGCCGAGGACGCCGACGCGCCGGGGCTGGGCCAGGAACCCGCAGGGCCGGTCGTCAAGGTCACCGAGTCGAACAACGGCGGGGCCACCCGTGGCCGCCCCCGCAGGCCGCTGCCGCACGAGATCGCCGACCTCCGCGCCGGGGACTCGAGCTGAGGGGGCGCCGTCCCGGTCGGTAGTCTCGATCCATGTCCGGCCGGTCGCATGGGTCGGTCCAGGTCGGCCATAGACGCCCGAGCACGTGTTCTCCGGCGTCGCCCAGCCAACGAAAGGGTCTGTCGTGGTGCGCGTACGCCTGCGCAACCCCGACCGCGTCGAGCAGGTCCAAGGACCACTCGACGTGGGGGAGTTGCTCGACCGGCTCGACGTCAACCCGACCACCGTGCTCGTGATCTGCGACGGCAACCTGGTGACGGCCTCGCACGAGTTGTCGGCGGATGCGGACGTCGAGATCCGCCCCGTCATCTCGGGAGGAGCCGACGGCCCGACCTGCGCGGTGTGCCGCGCCCCCGCGGTGATCGAGGAGCCGCGCCACCGGGCCGCCTGGTGCCCGACCCACTACGTCGACCACGTCCACAACCAGGTCCGCAAGGCGATCGACCACCCCCAGGCGACGCCGGCGCGCGAGCGCATGTTCGGCTACGCCGACCGCATCCTGGTCGCCGTCTCGGGCGGCAAGGACTCGCTCGCGCTGTGGGACGTCCTGCTCGACCTCGGCTACCGCGTCGACGGGCTCTACATCGGGCTCGGCATCGGGGGCTACTCGCGTCGCAGCCAGCAGATCTGCGAGGCATTCGCGCAGCAGCGGGGCGCGGCCCTGCACGTGGTCGACCTCGCCGACACCTACGGCTTCTCGACCGTCACCGGTTCGCAGGTCGCCACCAACCGCTCGACCTGCGGTGTGTGCGGGCTGAGCAAGCGCTACGTGTTCAACCAGGTCGCCGTCGAGCACGGCTACGACGTGGTGGTCACCGGCCACAACCTCGACGACGAGGCAGCCACGCTGCTCGGCAACCTGCTGCGCTGGCACGAGGACTTCCTGGCCCGGCAGCGGCCGGTGCTGCCCGCGACCGGCACCAACCAGGTTCGCAAGTGCAAGCCGCTCTACCGGCTCTCCGAGCGCGAGATGGCCGCCTATTGCGTGGTCCGCGGCATCGACTACGTCGTCGAGGAGTGCCCGCTCGTTGACGGCAACACCGGCCACGAGCACAAGGAGATCCTCAGCGCGCTCGAACGCGCCGCGCCCGGAGCAAAGGCCCAGTTCCTGTTCGGCTTCCTCGACCGTCACGACCGCTTCGTCGAGGCCGAGGGCGCCGAGGACGGCCCGGTCGTCGGCGCCTGTGGCCGGTGTGGCATGCCGACCGTCGGCGAGGTCTGCGCCTTCTGCCGCCAGCGCGAGCGCATCCTCGCCGTCCTGCCCGTCACCGCCGGCTCGGCCCCGGCAGTCCCCGCGACCGACCGGACCGCCACCCCATGACCGACTCCACGACCCCCGACTCCCCGACCCCCGCCGCCGCTGCCGCGCCGCTGCTGCCGGGCACCGACGCCCCCCTGGCCGCCGGCGAACTGGTCGTGCTCATCGACCGGCGCCGTCGGCGCTACCTGATCGAGTTGACGCCCGGCGCCGAGTGGCACAGCCATGCCGGCCTGGTCGCGCACGACGAGTTGATCGGGCGGAACGAGGGCTCGGCGGTGCGGACCAACCGCAACATGGAGATCGTGGTCCTGCGGCCGACCCGTGAGGACTACGTGCTCAAGATGAAGCGCGGCGCCCAGGTCGTCTACCCCAAGGACCAGGCCGCGATCGTCGCGGCCGCCGACGTCCGGCCCGGCTGCACCGTCGTCGAGGCCGGCGCCGGGTCCGGCGCGCTGACGCTGGCGCTGCTGGCCGCGGTCGGGCCCGTCGGCCGGGTGATCTCGTTCGAACGGCGCGAGGACCACGCGGCGCACGCCCGGCGCAACGTCGAGCGTTTCCTCGGCGGGTCCCCGGACAACTGGGATCTGGTCGACGGCGACCTGGTCGACGGCCTGGCCGACCTGGGCGTACGTCCGCACCGCCTCGTTCTCGATCTGCTCGAGCCGTGGCTGATGGTGCCCGGCGCCGCCGAGGCGCTGCCCAGCGGCGCGATCGTGCTGGCCTACATGCCGAGCATCCCCCAGGTCATGCGCTTCACCGAGTCGTTGTGGGACGACGGCCGGTTCATGGACGTGCGCACGACCGAGACGCTGGTCCGCGGCTGGGACGTGGACGGTCTGGCCGTCCGCCCCGCCCACCGGATGGTCGCCCACACCGCCTTCCTCACGACCGCGCGCCGCGTCCCCGCCCGCGACGAGGGTGGACCGCCTCCGCCGCGCCGCAAGGCCGACACCGGGCCGGGCATCGTGTGGAGCGAGGCCCCGATGGTCGAGTCCGACCACGTGGACGGCCGCTCCTGACCACCCGCGCGGCGACCGGGCCGCCCGGTGTTCGCACGCGCCGCCCGGTATCGCCTGCGGTCCGACGGAACGTCCAGGGGTGTGCCATACACTCGGCGATCCGAAGGCCACCGGCAGACGGGCCTCGCGTCCGCCGGTCGGCGGCCTCGGCCAGAGGGCTCGCACCCTGCGGCAGGAGGCCACGTGAACCAGCGCCACGACCGCTCGTCCCACGACGCCGAGGCCCACGACCACCACGACCTCGAGGGCCCGCAGCCAGGTGACCCGGTGTCCGCCGGGGCGCCCGTGAGGGGTGCCGGCGAGCCGGATCCCGACGAACTCGCCGCGGAACTGAAGTTCCTGCGCGAGGAGGTCGACCTGTTGCGTCGCCGGCTCGAGACGGCGCCTGCCCGGATCCGCACGCTCGAGGAACGCCTGCTCGAGACCAAGGGCAAGCTGCAGGGCGCACTCGCGCAGAACGACAAGCTGACCGAGACGTTGCGCGCCGCCCGCGACCAGCTCGCGCAGATGCGCGAGGAGGTCGAACGCCTCGCCGCGCCGCCCCAGTCGTACGCCACCTTCCTGGCCCACGACCCCGACACGGGAACGGCGACGGTCGTGGTCTCGGGCCGCAAGCTCGAAGTGGGTCTCGGGCCCGAGATCGAGTTCGACGAGTTGCGGGCCGGCCAGGAGGTGCTGCTCAACGAGTCGATGAACGTGGTCGCCGTCGGTGCGTTCGAGAGCCGCGGCGAGCTGATGGTGATCGCCGAGCTGCTCGACGACGGCCGTGCCGTCGTGCTCGGTCACACCGACGACGAACGCGTCATCCACCTCGCCGACCCGCTGCGTGAACTGCCGCTCAAGGCCGGTGACTCCCTGCTGGTCGACAC
>DATHUR010000138.1:0-1774 GCA_035462025.1 Egicoccus sp.
CGACGTCATCGGCGACGCCCAGGACCAGGCGGCGGCCGAGCTCGAGTCGGCCGGGTTCGTGGTCGCCGTCGCCGAGGAACGTCCCAACGACCTCGACACACCGGCCGACCACGTCCTCGCCCAGGACCTCAACGGCGAGGCGCGACGCGGCGCCCGGGTCATCCTGACGCTGTCGGCCGGACCACGCCAGGTTCCGATACCCGTCGTGGTGGGCGACACCCGCGAGGTCGCCGAGGCCAAGCTGACCGACGCCGGCCTTGTCCCCGACGTCAGCGAGACCTACCACGAGGAGGTCGCCCGGGGCCTGGTGATCAGCACCGACCCGGCGGCCGGCGAGGTCCTCGACGAGACCAGCACGGTCAGCGTGGTCGTCAGCCGCGGACCTCAGCCGATCGCGGTGCCCGGGGTGATCGGCGTCAGCGAGGCCGAGGCCAGGGCGATCCTGGACGAGGCGGGCCTCGGCATGCGGGTCGTCGAACGGGCCTACGACGCCGCGCCGGCCGGCACCGTGATCAACCAGAACCCGGCCGAGGGACACGAGCGCGTGCGTGGCGACGTCGTCGACGTGGCCGTCTCGGATGGGCCCGCCCCGATCGAGGTGCCCAGCGTGCGCGACATGCTTGCCGACGAGGCCGTCGCGACGCTGAAGGAACTCGGCTTCGAGGTGGTCGTCGAGCGCCGCGGCGGCTTCGGCGCCTTCCTGCGCCCCAACCGGGTCTTCGACCAGGACCCCGCGCCGGGCGCCGACCGGTACCCCGGCGACACCATCACGGTGTACGCCTACGAGGGCTGAGCGACGGCAGGCCTCAGGGGGCGGGCGTCGCGGTGAACGGTCGGCCCTCGGCACGCTCGCGGGCGAGCTCGAGGTCGTCGCCCTGCGCCGGCCAGCCGTGCAGGGCCAGGTCGGAGACGGCGAGGTCCGGATGGGTGTCGCCCTCGAAGACGTCGAGCACCTCGATGCTCACCCCCGTCGTCAGGACCGGTTCGGTGAGGTCGACCGCCTGCGCGGCCAGCCCCTCGTCGAGCAGGTTGACCAGCAAGACGATGCCGCCGTCGAGCGTCACCCGGGCGCGCTGGATGCGCCCGTTGGCCGCGTAGGCGTCCGCGTCGCGCTGGTCGCCGTTGCGCACCACGATCTGGGTCACCCAGGACGGTTCCTCGAGCAGCAGTTCGATGCGCTCGCCGACACCGTCCACGACCTCCTCGACGGCACCATCGGAGTTCCAGGCGGTCGACGCGTCGTCGTCGACCATCCGGGACGGGTCGAAGCTGGTCCCGCCCTGTGGCGCGAGGGTGGTGCGGGTGGCGATCTCGGCCGCCGCCAACCGCTCGGGGTCGCCGGTGTAGGCCGACGCGTCGAACGCCGCGGGCGGGACCGCTGCGGGTCCGTCGCCGAACGGTCCGAGGCCGGCGGCCGCCAGTCCCCCGACCATGAGCACGAGCACGACCAGCACGAGCAGCGCCGGACCCACCCACCGTGGCCGGGACGGCGTGGTCGAAGGCGGCGTTGCCGGGGCGCGTCCGTCCGCACGCGGCGGCAACGACCCGGTCTCGAGGTCGGCGCCACATCGACCGCACAACTCCCGGCTGGCGCTGTTGGGGCCGCCACAACTCGGACACGAACGCAGCAGCGCGGCGCCGGACGACGGTGGCGAGACGTCGGCCGAGGTCCGGTGGACGCGGTCGAGTTCGCCGGTCGTCTCGCTGTCGGGCGGCCGCCGGGCAGCACGGGCGCCGTCGTCGTCGGGAGCCGTCAGCGCGATCCCGCACGCCC
>DATHUR010000139.1:0-65838 GCA_035462025.1 Egicoccus sp.
CCCCCCCCCCCCCCCCCCCCCCCCCCCACGCCGCTGCCCGCGGACGCCGACGACGCCGCGGTTGCCCGCGCCCTGTCGGTACCCACCCGGGCCGGCATCTACCGCCGGCTGCGCACCGAGGGGCAACCGTTGGCGGCGCGCGAGGTCGCCGAGATGTTCGGCCTGCACCCCAACGTCGCGCGCAACCACCTCGACCACCTCGCCGACGTCGGCCTGGTCGTCACCGCCCGCCGCAAGCACCCCGCCGGCGGCCGGCCGGCGAAGGTTTACGTCGCCCGCGAGCAGGCCGCGCCGGGCCGTGACGTCCAGGTGCCGCCCGGCAGCCAACTCGCCGTGCACACCATCGTCCAGCTCATCGCGGGCCTGGCCGAACACCGCGCCAAGCTCGAACTGCTCGCCGAACAGCAGGGCCGCAAGCTCGTCGCCGCCACCGGCGGCCGCGCCGACACCCGCGACTTCGAGGCCGCCGCGGTCATCGCCGTCGAGGCGCTGCGCGCGGCCTTCCCCGAGGCGCGGATCGCCGAGGTGGCCGACGAGAAGGTGACCCTGCGGGGGCTCGAGGTCGGCCTGCGGATCATCGGCGAGGTGGACGGCGAGGTCGGCGACGCGCTGGCCGTCGGCTTTCTGCGCGGTGCACTGGCGGCGGCCGGTGCCCCCGCGACCGTCACCGCGCGTGCCGGCCGGGTCCTCGCCGAACTCGACGAGGCGGGCCTGGGCGCCCAGCCGAGCCCCGTCGCCACCGTCGACAACCGCGGCCAGACCTACCAGCGCGGCGTCGTCGCCGCGATGCGTGCCATCGTGCCGCTGCGTCCCGGCGACCACCTCGAGGTGCTCACCGACGGCCAGGGCGCCCCTGCCGCCTATGCGCGCTGGGCCGACCGTGCCGGGCACCAGTTGCTCGACGTGGCCCGCACCCGCGACGTCAAGGGCCGTCCCGCCGTCCGACTGCTGCTGCGCAAGGCCACCGGCCCGATCTGGAGTTGACCATGACCCGAGAACTGGCACGTGACGCCGACGGGCGCCTGCTGATCGACGTCCGCGGCCCACGGTTCGGCGCCGCCATCACCAGCATCGTGCTGGCCACCGCGCTGGTCGTGCAGGGCAGCGTCGGTACCGCGCTCGTGGTGTGGCAGGCGCTGGCGTTCGCCGTCGCCTCGATCGCCGGGTTGGCCTGGTCGCCGTACGGCAACCTGTTCCGCATCCTCAAGCGTCGTCTCGACCTCGGCCCGCCCCCGGCCACCGAGCCCGAGGCGCCGCCGCGGTTCGCCCAGGCCTGCGGCCTCGCCGTCTCGCTGGTCGCCCTGGCGTTGCTCGGCGCGGGCGCCACCACCGCCGGGTGGATCGCCGTCGGCGTCGTGTTCGCCCTCTCCGCGCTGCTGGCCACCTCGGGCATCTGCATCGGGTGTGAGCTGTACCTGGCCGGCCAGCGCGTGCTCGGTGGCCGCGGCCGTCGCCGCGAACACGTCGGAACGAGTGGCGCCTGATGGATCCCCTCCTGCTCCGTCTGCTCCTCGTCGTCGGCCTGACCGTGACCGTGGTCGCGTTCGGTACCTGGTGGCAGCGACGAGACGGCCGCGTCCGGGCCGGCGACGGCGCCGCGATCCTGGCCGCCCACCACCTCGACGCGCTCGGCCTGACGCTGCCGTCCGGCGGCCTCGGGGCCGTGCTGCTCGGCTCGCCGACGTGCACGCCGTGCACCGCGGTCAAGCGCGTGCTGCGCGACCTGCAGGCCGAACGCGACGACCTCGTCTGGGTCTACGCCGACGCGGCCGACCACCTCGACCTCGTGTCCGAGCACAAGGTCATGCGTGTGCCGACACTGTTCCTGGTCGACGCCGCCGGTCGCGTGCTGGCACGGACGAGCGGCGTGCCCCAGCTGGCGGACCTGCGCCGCGTGCTCAACGACGGCACCCCGTTGACCGACGAGGTCGCGGCCTGACCGATCACCTCGGGCACCGATCATCGGGTCCGGCAAGCTGTGCCTTCCTACGGTCGGTGACGACCCAGGAAGGACAGCCGCGTGATCGAGGAGTTCAACCGCGCGCTCGCGACCATCGAGGAGCGCCTGGCCGAAGACGGCCCGGGCGAGGTGGACGTCGACGACCTGGCGCGTGTCGCGCTGACGTCGACGTATCACTTCCGGCGGCTGTTCTCGTCGTTGGCGGGGATGGGCCTGTCGACCTACGTGCGACGGCGGCGAATGACGCTGGCCGCGGCCGAGGTCCAGGCGGGCACGCCCCTGCTCGAGGTGGCGGTGCGTCACGGCTACGGCTCGACCGAGGCGTTCGGCCGTGCGTTCGCGGCCGTGCACGGCGTCACGCCCGCCGAGGCCCGTGCCGGCGGTGTGGAACTGACCAGCCAGCCACGGCTGTCCTTCCGACTCACCGTCGAAGGAGGTAGCTGCATGCGACACCGCATCGTCGACAAGCCGGCGTTCACCATCGCCGGCAAGCACACCACCATCACCCTGCAGTACGACGGCGTCAGCCAGCCCGCCGTGGACTTCATCGGCTCGCTCGATCCCGCGATCCACGACCGGCTCAAGGCGCTGTCCGACCAGGACCCCGGGGGCATCCTCGCGGTCACCCGCTCGGAGTCGCCGGACCAGGAGGAGGGCACGCCGGTCGACTACTGGCACGGCGTCGCCACCTCACAGTCCGTCCCCGACGACCTCGACGTCCTCGAGGTGGCGGCGGGCAGTTGGGTGGTGTTCAACGTCAGCGGTCCGTATCCGCAGGCGCTTCAGCAACTGTGGGCCGACACCGCCACGCAGTGGTTCCCGTCGAACCCCTACCGGCTCGTGCCCGGCCCCGCGCTGCTGCGGACCCAACCGAGAATCGCTCCCGGCGCCCACCAAGCCGGCCAGGACTGGACCGAGGCCGACTGCGAGCTGTGGATGCCGGTCGAGCGGGCCTGACCGCACGCCGGGCGGAACGGAACGATTTCCGTCTTGGCGTTCCACCCGGCGTCGTGGCAGGCTGCCGCCTCGCTGCGACGCCGGGAGGGCCCGTGGACCCGCGATTGACCGAGGAGCAGGAGGCGTTCGCGGCCAGCGTGCGCGCCTTCGCCGCCGAACACGTCGAACCGGGCGTGCTCGAACGCGATCGCGCCGGACGTTGGGACCACGACGTCTGGCGCGAGGTCGCCGCCTTCGGCCTGGCCGGCCTGCCCGTCCCCGAGGAGTACGGCGGCTCCGGCGCCGACGTGCTCACCACGGGGCTGGCGCTCGAGGCGCTGGCCTACGGCGGCCGCGACGCCGGGCTCAACCTGTCACTCGGTGCGCACCTCACCATCGGCTGCATGCCGATCGTGCTGCACGGCACCGACGAGCAGAAGCAACGGTGGCTGCCGCGCATGGCCAGCGGCGAGACGATCGGTGCGTTCGCCATCACCGAGCCCGAGGCCGGCTCGGACACCGCCGGGATGAAGGCCTCGGCCCGCCGCGAGGGCGACACCTGGGTACTCAACGGCACCAAGACCTTCATCACCAACGGCAGCCTGGCCGACGTCGTCACCGTCGTCGCGCGCACCGATCCCGACGCGCCCGACGGGCAGGCCTTCACCGCCTTCCTGGTCGAGACCGACTGGGCCGGCTTCGCGGTCTCGAAGGAACTCAGGAAGCTCGGCAACCGGACCTCGCCGACCGTCGAGTTGTCCTTCTCCGACGTCGAGGTGCCCGAGTCGGCCATCCTCGGCCAGCCCGGCACCGCGCTGTGGGCGGTCGGGTTCGAGTGCTTCGACTGGGAACGCACCTGCATGATCGCCAGCGCCGTCGGCGGCATGCACCGCGACCTCGACGAGTCGATCCGCTACGCCAAGGAGCGCGAGGCGTTCGGCAAGCCGATCGGGCGGTTCGGCGCGATCCAGCACAAGCTGGCCCAGATGCGCATCCGGCTCGAGAATGCCCGCAACCTGCAGCGCCAGGCCGCATGGCTCAAGGACAACGGCCTCGAGCACCAGATCGAGGCGTCGATGGCCAAGGCCTACGTCGGCGAGGCGGCCGTGCAGTCGGCGCTGGACGCCGTGCAGATCCACGGTGGCTGGGGCTACGTCGACGAGTTCCACGTCGAGCGTTCGCTGCGTGACGCCAAGCTGGCCACCATCGGCGGCGGCACCACCGAGATCCAGGAACTGCTCATCTCACGCATCCTGCTCGGCTGACGCATTCGTGTAGACGAGGCGGGCGTGGAACCCCGGGTCGTCTACACCAATGGAAGGGTCGTAGCCTCGGGGGCGTTGTTCCCGTTGCCGACCCGACCGAGGACGCCCCGTGGCGATCGTGTTCCCGCTGGACCTGCGCCGCGTCGAGGTGACCGGCGACGACCGCGTCCGCTATCTCGAGGACGTCACCTCGCAGGCGCTCGCGTCCGCGCAGCCCGGCACGGTGCACGGCGCGCTCTACCTCGACGTCCACGGCGCCCCGGTCGCGATGTTCGACGTCGCCGTGCTACCCGACCGCCTCGCCCTGCTGGTCCCGGCCGAACTCGAACAGACCGTGCTGGACCACCTCGGCGGCCGCACCTTCCTGCTCGACGCGAAGTTCACCCCGACCGACCATGTGGTCGTCGCCCTGCGCGACGACGCCGACGGCGCCGTGGCCGGTGCAGCGGGCGTGCACGCCCGACCCGGACGCTGCCACCCGGGCGGCGACGTCCTGGTCGTTGGCCGCGACGACGGGGTCGACATCGTCGGCCCGTCCGGTGCGGTCGACGACGCGGTCGGCGCGTTGCTCGATGCCGGCGCCACGCGCGGCGACGCCACCGACGCCGAGCGCTGGCGGATCGCCGCCGGCAAACCCGCCTGGGGGATCGAGGTGGCCGCACCCCACCTGCCCGAGGAACTCGGCCTGCTGCCCACCCACGTCCACCTCGCCAAGGGTTGCTACCCCGGCCAGGAGGCCGTCGCCCGCATGTGGATGCTCGGGAAGCCGCGCCGCCGCCTGGCACAGGTCCGCGTCCACGGCGACGTCACACCCGGTTGGGAGGCGGGCGAGGGGCGTGGCCGCGTCAAGGTGACCTCGGTGTCACCCGACGGCGACCTCGCACTGGCATTCGTGCCCGGCGACGCCGAGGTCGGTGCCCGCTTCCCGGACGAGGCCGACACGCCCCGGGGCGTCGAGGTCGAGGCGTTGGTCGGCGACACCGCCTACCCACCCGGCGCGGACCCGAACGTCAGCCGTCGCCGGGACCGGCGCTGATCGGATAGCCGGGACCGGCGCTGACCAAGGAACGAGGAAGGCCCCCGCACGTGGCGGGGGCCTTCCTCCTGGTAGCGCCGTCGTTCAGGCGCTGAGCAGCGGGGCGATGACGAGGCTGACGATCGCCATCACGTTGATGAGGATGTTCATCGACGGACCGGACGTGTCCTTGAGCGGGTCACCGACGGTGTCACCGACGACGTTCGCGGCGTGGGTGTCCGAGCCCTTGCCGCCGAGGTTGCCCTGCTCGACGTACTTCTTGGCGTTGTCCCACGCACCGCCGGCGTTGGCCATGGTCAGGGCGAGCAACACGGCCGAGATCAGCGCGCCGCCGAGCATGCCGCCGAGCGTCTGCGCACCGAAGCCGAAGCCGACGACGACCGGCGCGAGCACCGCCAGGGCGGCAGGCAGGATCATCTTCTTGGTGGCCGCCTTGGTGGCGATGTCGACGCAGCGGACGGCGTCGGGCTCGGCCTTGCCCTCGAGCAGGCCGGGGATCTCGCGGAACTGGCGACGGATCTCCTCGATCATCTCGAAGGCCGCGTCACCGACCGCGGTCATCGTGATGGCCGCGACCACGAACGGGATCGCGCCACCGAGGAACATGCCGATGAGCACGTTCGGGTCCGAGATGGCGAGTTCGAAGCCGTCGATGCGGTCGTCGACCACGGCGATGTAGGCGTTGATCAGCGTCAGCGCGGCCAGGGCCGCGGCACCGATTGCGAAGCCCTTGCCGATGGCGGCGGTGGTGTTGCCGACCTCGTCGAGGGAGTCGGTGATGTGGCGGGTGTCCTCGCCGAGGCCGGCCATCTCGGCGATGCCGCCGGCGTTGTCGGCGACGGGACCGTAGGCGTCGATCGCCATGGTCATCGCAACGGTGGCGAGCATCGACACCGCGGCGATACCGACGCCGTACAGCCCGGAGGTGGTGCTGGCGATGTAGATCATCGTGCCGATGGTGATGATCGGGATCGCCACCGAGATCATGCCGGTCGACAGGCCCGAGATGATGACGGTGGCGGGACCGGTCTCGCCGGAGTGGGCGATGTCGCGGATCGGCTTGCCCGAGGTGTAGTACTCGGTCGACAGGCCCAGGATCACACCGCCGACGGAGCCGACGACGGTGGCCCACCAGGTGCCGACGCCGACGTCGACGGCCTGCATCAGGAAGAACGCGAGGATCACGAAACCGCCGGCAGCGGCGAAGGTGCCGAGGCGCAGCGCGAGCGCCGGCGACTTGTTCGAGGACGCCTTGACCACGCCGATCGCGGCGATGGAGCACATCAGTCCGAGTGCGCTCAGCAGCAGCGGCAGAGCGATCAGGCTGATGCCGGGAACGACCGAACCGCCGATGTCGACGCCATCGGCGCCGGCGTCGAGCAGCAGCACCGAGGCGATGGCCACGGTCGCGATCGTCGCACCGTTGGTCGACTCGAAGATGTCCGAGCCCATGCCGGCCACGTCGCCGACGTTGTCACCGACGTTGTCGGCGATGACGCCGGGGTTGCGCGGGTCGTCCTCGGGGATGCCGGCCTCGACCTTGCCGACCAGGTCGGCGCCGACGTCCGCCGACTTGGTGAAGATGCCGCCGCCGACGCGGTAGAACAGCGCGACGACGCTGGCGCCCATGGCGAAGCCGTGGATGTGTTCGGCGGCCTCGTGGTCGGTGCCGAAGATGACGTACAGGCCGCCGAGGCCGAGCAGACCCAGCGAGGCCAGCACGAGGCCCATGACCGAGCCGCCGTAGAAGGCGACCGTCAGGGCCGAGTTCATGCCCTTGTCGCGGGCCGCGGTGGCCGTACGGACGTTGGCGCGGGTGGCTGCCATCATGCCCATGAAGCCGGCAGCGGCCGATGCGGCGGCGCCGACCAGGAACGAGATCGTGGTGGCGATCCCGAGCTGCCACCACAGTGCGGCCGCGAGGACGACGACGGCGATCCCGATGAGCTTGAGCTCACGCTCCATGAACGTCTTGGCGCCGGCGCGGATCAGCTCGGCGATCTCGGAGGGGCGTCCCTCGGCGGCGGGGTACTTCATCATCGCGCGGTACATGACCAGGGCGACCGCGAGCCCGATCACCCCCGCGATGGGTGGGATGTAGATCAAGTTGTCCACGGGTGCTCCAGCAGTGAGGCGGGCGAAGGCAGGCGAAAAGCGGCGCGACCGGGCGCCGTCCCGGGCGCGAACGGTAGCGGGGCCTGCCAGAACCTGTCGAAACCGGACGAATGCGCGTCTCGAAGGCGGTGGCTCACGGCAACTGACCACCGTCGGTGAGAGTTTGTTGCAGCGAGGGGCGGCCCGGACCGCCTATCGCGGCAACTCACCACCGTCGGTGAGAGTTTGTTGCAGCCGGGGGGCCTAGAGGTCGGCGAGCGCCTTGAGGACCTGATCGGCGTGCTTCTTGGCCTGCACGCGCTTCCAGACCTTGGCGACATTGCCGTCGGCGTCGACCAGGACGGTCGAGCGGATCACCCCGACCGTCTTCTTGCCGTACAGCGTCTTCTCGCCGTACGCGCCCCACGGCTGCATGACGGTGCGGTCGGGATCGGCCAGCAGCGTGTGGGGCAGGTCGTGCTTGCCACGGAACTTCGCGTGCGACTCGACCGAGTCGGGCGAGATGCCGACGACGGCCGCACCCGCGGCCTCGAATTCGGCCCACTGGTCGCGGATGTCACAGGCCTGGGTCGTGCAGCCCGGCGTGTCGTCCTTGGGATAGAAGTAGACGACGACCGGGCGCCCGCGGTAGTCCGACAGCGACACCGGGGTGCCGTCCTGGTCGGGCAGCGTGAACTCGGGGGCGGGCTGGCCGGGTTCGAGCATGGCGGTGACTCCTGGACCGGGGGCCGGGGGCCGACGGTAGCCCGCGACGGCAGCGAGTACCGTCGGCGTCACCGCCGCAACCATGAAGCCGCCGCCGCCGACCCGACCCAGGAGCCGCACGTGGACAGCGACACCATCGACTTCTTCGTCGAGGTCCCGATGGGATCGCGCAACAAGTACGAGTGGGACTTCGAGCGTCAGCGGCTGGTGCTCGACCGCATGCTGTTCACCGCGGTGCGCTACCCGGGCGACTACGGCTTCATCCCCGAGACGCTCGCGCTCGACGGCGACCATCTCGACGTCGTGTGCATCCTCGGCGAGCCGACCTTCCCGGGCTGCACCATCCACGCCCGCGTGCTCGGCATGCTCGACATGAGCGACGACAAGGGCCCCGACGAGAAGATCCTCGCTGTCGCCGACCACGACCCGCGATGGCAGGACCTGCGCGAGCTCGAGGACGTGCCGAAGCACCTGCTCGACGAGATCGCGCACTTCTTCCAGATCTACAAAGACCTCGAGCAGAAGTTGGTCGAGGTCCGCGGCTGGCGCGACCGCCCGACGGCGCTCGCCACCATCGCCGAGGCACGCGAGCGCTACCCCGGGCCCGGCGAGGTGTCCCGCTACCCGCTGTGATCGAAACGCTACGGTGCGGGGGCACCCGGCGTGGGCCGGAGGAGGTGTCAGCGGTGGGACGGCAACAGCTCGAACGGATCCTCGCCGACGGCTTCCTCGAAGGCCTGCCGGACTGGCCGACGGCAGACGTCCGTGCCGCCCGTGCCGACTGCGAGGCCGAGGAGGAAGCGGTCTCCTACGCCCGCCGCCTGATGCAGGGCAGGCTCGACATCCTGCGTGACGAACTGCAGCGCCGCGACGGCGGCGAGGACGGCGACGGCGAGGCGACCGACGTCCTCGTCCGCCTTGCGTCGGTGCTGGCGGCGGACCGCCCCGCGCCGGGCGCATCCCCGCTGCAGGCCCGCGCGACGCGGCTGCGTGTTCCGGCCGAGGCCGCCGACTACGAGGCCGAGGTCGATCGTGTGGTGGGCGGCGATTTCCTCGACGACCTGCACCACCGCCCGACCGCCGAGTTGGCCGACGCCGTCGAGCGGCTCGGGGCCCACGAACACGAACTGTCCCGTGCGCGACGCGGCCTGTTCGACCGGATCGACCGGTTGCGCGACGAATTGGCCCGCCGTTACAAGGACGGGTCGGCGGCCGTCAGCGACCTGTTCGGCGGAGGATGAGCGGGCCGACCACGAGCGCGCCCGCCGGAGTGACGGTCGGGGTAGCGCTCGCCGAGGTGACCCGGCGTGACGAGATCACCGGCGACGAGGTCGTCGAGTCGATCCACCTCGGCCACGCGGTGCTGACCGGCGCCGGCGGCACGGTGCTCGCGGCCGTCGGCGAACCCGAGCGTCCCATCTACGTGCGCTCGGCCGCCAAGCCGTTCCAGGCCCGCGCCTGCCTCGACGTACTGGCCGACGACCACGCCCTCACGCCTGCCGAGTTGGCGGTCGGCTGGGCCTCGCACCGTGGCGAACCTGCCCACCTCGAGGCGGTCCGGTCGCTGCTCGCGCGCTCCGGCACCGCCCCGGACGACCTGACGACGCCGCCGGCCACACCCCAGGCGACCCCGGCCGACGAACCGAGCCGGCTGGGCCACAACTGCTCGGGCAAGCACGCACTGTTCGCGCTCGCCGGTCAACGGCTCGGCGTGCCGCGCGAGCGTCTGCTCGACCGCGACGCCCCGCTGCAGCGCCGCGTCCTGGACCGGCTCGCCGCCGACCTCGGACCGCTCGCCGCGGTGGCCGTCGACGGCTGCGGCGCACCGGCGGTGGCCGTGGCCCTCACCGGACTGGCCCACGGCTTCGCGCGGGCGGCCGGTGCGGAGGAGTACCGAACGATCCGCGAGGCGGGCTTCGCCCATCCCGGACTCGTGGGCGGCGAGGGCCGGCTCGAGTCGGCCCTGCTGGGTGCCGGCGTCGTCGCCAAGGTCGGGGCCGAGGGGGTCTACGGCATCGGCTGGATCGCACCCGACGGCGATCCCCGTGGCTTCGCGGTCAAGGCGACCGACGGGTCGACGCGCGGTGTCGCCGCGTTCGCCTTCGCGCTGCTCGTGGCGCTCGAGGTCGTCCCGCCGGACATCTGGACCCCGGAGACGCCGCTCGGCGGCGGCAGACCGGTCGGTGCCGTCCGCCCGACCGGCGCGCTCGAGGTCCTGGCCTCGGGAGCACACTGAAGGCGGTGCTACCTTCGAGCGGCCCGTTCGGCGGGTCGGGGAGGACGCGGCGTGACCGACGAATCGCAGGGCACGGGCTCGGCGAACGACGGGCCGAGGGCACACGGCTCACCGCTGGAGGAACTCGGCGGCTACATCCGCAACCAGCGCGAGTCGGCCCGGCTGTCGCTGCGCAAGCTGGCGACGCTCGCAGGCGTGTCCAACCCCTATCTGTCGCAGATCGAACGCGGGCTGCGCAAACCGTCGGCCGAGATCCTGCAGGCCATCGCCAAGGCGCTCGAGATCTCGTCCGAGACGCTCTACGTCAAGGCGGGCATCCTCGAGGAGCGCGAGGACGGCGACGACTTCGAACTCGTCGTCCAGCGTGACCAGCACCTGACCGACCCGCAGCGCCGGGCGTTGATCGAGATGTACCGCT
Organism: Egicoccus sp.; assembly: GCA_035462025.1. GTDB lineage: Bacteria > Actinomycetota > Nitriliruptoria > Nitriliruptorales > Nitriliruptoraceae > Egicoccus. Next base: position 10,672 of record DATHUR010000139.1, read on the forward strand.
CGTTCCGACGGTTGTCGGAACTGCAGGGCGAGCCGCGTTCGCGGCGCCGCGCTCTGCTCGACGTCATCTCGACCGGCGGGGTCGACGATGCGGCGGTCCGCGCCGCCGCGCCGCGGGATGAACCCGACGCCTGACCGCTACCACCGCCCGGCCGTGGCCACCCTGGTTGCACGCACTACCATCGCGGTCACGTCGGCCGGACCGTCGCGTGTGCATCCGCCTTCCTCAGGTCCCCGACGCCTCCCATTCGTCCAAGGACACGACGCCGGTGACCGAACTGCGCACCCATGACGGGCTCCCCCAGGGCACCCTGCGTGCCGAGTGGGAGGCCCTGGTCGACGAGGACCCGGCGGCCACACTGTTCCAGGGCCCGCGCTACCTGCAGACCTGGCACGACGTGCTCGGCAAGCGGGTCACGGCCCGGGTCCGGACCTTCCACGACGACGGCCGCCTGGTCGGCGTGGTGCCCGAGGGTCACGAGCGCATCGGTACCCCCACCGGGCCGGTCGAGGTCCGCAGCTTCCTCGGCGGCAACGAGGTCACCGACTACCTCGGCCCCGTCAGCCGACCCGAGGACCGCGGCGACATCGCGCTCGCCTACCTCACCGACCTCGCCAAGGACGTCGACTGGGACGAGTTCGTCGCCGGTGGCCTCGCCGAGGACAGCGGCTGGCCGGACGCCTTCCGTACCGCCGCCGACGAGGTCGGGCTGCTGCTGTTCGAGGAAGCGGACGAGGACGTCTGTCCCCGGGTCGACCTCACCGGGGGCTACGGCGCCTACCTCGACCGGCTGCCCGGCAAGCTGCGCCACGAGCTCGGGCGCAAGACCCGCAAGCTCGCCCGCGACGCCGGTGAACTCCAACTCGTCGAGGTCGCCCAGGGCAAGGTGGGCGACAGCCTCGACGCCTTCCTCGATCTGGCCGCCGAGGCCGAGCCCGACAAGGCCGGCTTCTTCTCGCGGCCCGAGATGCACGAGTGGTTCAAGGCACTCGCCGCCGAGTTCGTCGGGGACGGCACCTTCCGTCTGCACCACCTCGAGGTCGGTGGGATGCCCGGCGCGTCGACGGTCTCGCTGGTCCACGACGGCGAGTGGGGCCTGTACAACTCGGCCTTCGATCCGGCGCTCGGCGCCCTGTCACCCGGCATCGTGCTGGTGTCGCAGTTGATCGAGGTCGCCGCGAAGGAGGGCTGCACCACCTTCGACCTGCTGCGTGGCGACGAGCCCTACAAGTACCGCTTCGGCGCCGAGGACCGCCAGTTGCGCCGCCTGACGTTCGTGCGCCGTTGATGACGCGCACCGGTACCAGCCTGCCGAACCCGGCGCGCATCGTCCGGGGTCGACCGCCCGTGGACCGGGTGGCGATGCTCAGCGTCCACACCTCGCCGCTGGACCAGCCCGGTACGGGCGACGGCGGCGGCCTGAACGTGACGGTGCGGGAGCAGGCGCAGCGCCTCGCCCGCCGCGGCGTCGAGGTGGACATCCTCACCCGCTGGTCGGACCCCGACCTGCCCCCCGTCGTCGACCTCGCCGACGGTGTGCGCGTCCACCACATCGAGGCGGGCCCGCGCGCGCCGGTCGACAAGCGCGCCGTCGCCAACCACCTGTGCGCGTTCGTGCTGGCCGCTCAGCGCCACCCGGTCGCCGGCACCCACGACCTGCTGCACGCGCACTACTGGTACTCGGGCTGGGTCGGTCGGCGGCTCGCCGAGCGCTGGGACGTGCCGCTGGTCCAGACCTTCCACACGCTCGGTGTGCTCAAGAACGCCACGCTCGCCCCCGGCGACCGGCCCGAACCCGCCCTGCGCCTGGCTGCCGAGGAACGGGTCGCGCGCGCTGCCGACCGCGTCCTCGTGCTCACGTGCGGCGAGGCGCGCCTGCTGCACCGCACCTACGGGTTGTCGGGCACCCGGCTGACCGTCGTCCCCGCCGGCGTCGACCTCGACCGCTTCCGTCCGCCGTCCGAACCGGTCTTCGACACCTTCGACGCCGGCGTGGTGGGCTCCGGGGGAGAATCCCGCGCGCCGCGGCTGCTGTTCGTTGGCCGGCTCCAGCCGCTCAAGGGCCCCGACGTCGCCATCCGCACGCTGGCCGAGGTGCGTCGCCGGTTCCCCACCGCGCGGCTGCGCATCGTCGGTGGGACGTCCGGTGCCGGACACTGCCTCGACCCCGAGCAGTTGCGTGCCCTGGCAGCGGACCTCGGGGTCGCCGACGGTCTCGATCTCGAACCGGCGCTCGACCAGGACAGCCTGGCGCGTCGCTACCACGACGCCGACGTCCTGCTCGCCCCCTCGCGCAGCGAGACCTTCGGCCTGGTCGCACTCGAGGCGCAGGCCTGCGGCACGCCGGTCGTCGCGGCCGACGTCCCGGGACTCGAGGCCGTGGTCGGGGACGGCGGCGCCCTCGTGCCGGGCCACGACCCCGTCGACCATGCCCGGGCCGTGTGCGACCTGCTGGCGGATCCCGCCCGCCGGGCGGCCGCCGCCGCGGCCGGGATCGACACCGCCCGTTCGGCTTCATGGGAACGCACCGTCGACCGTCTGCTCGCCGTCTACGGCGAGGTGACCGACACCAGCGAGGAGATCGCGGTCTGATGAGCGAGATCCGCGACCGTGCCAGGACCGCGCTGCTCGACACCCTCCGGGCCGCCGAACTCGATGTCGACGAGGTCGGTGAGGACCGCTGGCTGACCATGCTCTCGGGCGAGTGGAAGCGCACCATCCCGCTGCTGCTCGACCTCGAGGAACGCCATCTCAGGGTGGTCTCGTTGCTCGCCGGCGTCCCCGACGAGGGCCACGCCGAGGTCTACCGGATCCTGCTGCAGAAGAACCAGCGCCCGTTGCCGGTCCACTTCGCGCTCGACGACGAGGGCGACCTGATCCTGACCGGGCGGGTACCGCTGGTCGCGCTCGACGAGCGCGGTGCCGACGAACTGCTCGGTGCCGTGCTCACGCTCAGCGACGAGACCTTCAACCAGGTGTTGCGCACCGGCTTCGCCGGCTACCTCGACGTCGAGCAGAGCTGGCGGGCCAAGAACGGCATGCCGCCCAACCCGATCGGGGACCCCAAGCCCGCGTCCTGAGGTTCCCGGCGGCGTCAGCGCGTAGCCTGTCGACGAGCGAGATGGCGAGATTGGGGAACGCGTGGACGGCACGCTGGCGATCATCGGGACCGGCCGCATCGGCGAGGCACTGCTGCGCGGCCTGCTGCGCTCGGGCTGGATCGAGCCGTCGCAGGTCGTGGTCACCGCCCGCCGTGACGAACGTTGCGCCGAACTCGCCGAGGCGCACGGTGTCAAGGCGACCACGGACAATCGCGCCGCGGTCGAGGCCGCCGATGTCGTCCTGCTCGCGCTCAAGCCGCAGACGATCCTCAAGGTCGTGGCCGAGGTCGCCGACGCGTTCCGTCCCGACCAGACCGTGATCAGCATCGCCGCCGGCACCCCGACCTCGGCGCTGCAGGACGCGACGCCCGACGGGATCCCGTTCGTGCGGGTCATGACCAACACCCCGGTCCAGGTCGACGAGGCGATGTCGGTGGTCTGCGCCGGCAGCCACGCCGGCGAACGCGACCTCGAGGTGGCCGAGGACATCCTGTCCCACGTCGGCCGGGTCGTGCGGATGGGGGAGGAGCACCTCGACTCGGTCACGGCACTCTCGGGATCCGGGCCGGCCTACTTCTTCCTGCTCGCCGAGGCGATGATCGACGCGGGCATCCTGCTCGGGCTGCCGCGTGACGTCTCGAGCGAACTCATCATCCAGACCATGGTCGGCAGCGCCAAGATGCTGCGCGACACCGGCATGCACCCGGTCGAGTTGCGCGAGATGGTCACCTCACCGGGCGGCACCACCATCGCCGCGATCCGGCAACTCGAGACCTCGCGCGTCCGGGCCGCCTTTCTCGACGCCATCGAGGCCGCCAAGTTGCGCGGCGAGGAACTCGCCCGGGGCGAGTGAGCGGCGCCGAAACCGATCCGGCGCCGCCTACGATGCCAGTGGTAGGTTGCCGGATCGGGACCTGTCGGGGAGGCAGTCGATTGAGCGAACCGCTCGTCGTCATGGACGGCGTGAACAAGTGGTTCGGTGACCTGCACGTGCTGCAGGACATCGACCTCACCGTCGACCGCCGCGAGGTCGTGGTCGTCATCGGTCCGTCCGGGTCCGGCAAGTCCACGCTGTGCCGCACCATCAACCGGCTCGAGCCGATCGACGAGGGCACGATCCTGATCGACGGCGAGCCGTTGCCCGCCGAGGGCAAGGACCTCGCCCGGCTGCGCGCCGACGTCGGCATGGTGTTCCAGTCGTTCAACCTGTTCGCCCACAAGACGATCCTGCAGAACGTCACGCTCGGGCCGATCAAGGTGCGCGGCAAGTCCAAGGCGGACGCCGAGGCCCGCGCGATGGAACTGCTCGAACGGGTCGGCATCGCCGAGCAGGCGGCCAAGATGCCCGCCCAACTGTCCGGTGGTCAGCAGCAGCGGGTCGCGATCGCACGTGCGCTCGCGATGGACCCCAAGGTCATGCTGTTCGACGAGCCGACCTCCGCACTCGACCCCGAGATGATCTCCGAGGTGCTCGACGTCATGCTCGAGCTCGCACGCGAGGGCACGACGATGGTCGTGGTCACCCACGAGATGGGCTTCGCCCGCTCCGCCGCGCAACGCGTGGTGTTCATGGACGCGGGTCGCATCGTCGAGGTGAACACGCCCGACGAGTTCTTCAGCAACCCGCAGACCGACCGAGCCCAGGACTTTCTGTCCAAGATCCTGAACCACTGACCCCGTCGGGGGGCAGCATCGTCGCGGCGTCCGATGGCGCGGCGATTCGATTCGATGAAGGGGAACACATGAGGATGCAGAAGAAGAGCTGGCGCATCGCCGCCACGCTCGCCGCGGCCGCGCTGGTCGTCACCGCCTGTGGTGACGACGGCGGCGACGGCGGCGACGGCGAGGGCTCCGCGGCCGAGGCGCCCGAGTTCGAAGAGGGCTCGACCATGGCCGAGATCCAGGAGGCCGGCACGCTGCGCGTCGGTACGAAGTACGACCAGCCGCTGTTCGGCGTCAACACGCCCAGCGGTGTCGAGGGCTTCGACGCCGAGATCGCAAAGCTGATCGCCGAGGGCATCTGGGGCGAGGGCGGCGCGGACAACATCGAGTGGTCCGAGGCCGTCTCGGCCGTCCGCGAGCAGGTCCTCCAGGAGGACCAGGTCGACATCGTCGTGGCCACCTACACGATCAACGACGACCGCAAGGAACTGGTCGGCTTCGCCGGTCCGTACTACCACGCCGGCCAGGACATCATGGTCGCCGACGGCAACCCCGAGGGCATCGAGGGCGTCGAGGACCTTTCCGGAAAGACCGTGTGCTCGGCCGAGGGTTCGACCTCGATCGAGAACCTGCGTGAGATGGTGCCCGACGCCGAGGAGATCATCGCGCTCGACACCTACTCGGCCTGCGCCGAGGAGCTCGCCCAGGGCCGTGTCGACGCCGTGTCGACCGACAACGTCATCCTGCTCGGCCTGATCGACGAGCGCGGCGAGTTCGAACTCGTCGACAACCCGTTCACGGAAGAGCCCTACGGCATCGGCGTCCAGCTCGAGGCCGACGACTTCCGCGACTGGATCAACGACCGGCTCGAGGCGATCTACGAGTCGGGCGAGTGGGCCGAGGCCTGGGAGTCGACCGCTGGCGCGATCAGCTCGACCCCGGAACCGCCTGAGGTCGACCGCTACTGAGTGACGCGTCCGGGGCCGCCTCGCCGGCGGCCCCGGACCGGCTCGACACCGTCCGTGGAGGGAGGTGAGGATGGGCTTCGAGATCGCGCTGGAACCCGAATACCGGGAGTTGGCCTGGATCGGGCTGCGCGTCACGCTGCAAATGGCCTTCTTCTCGTACCTGCTCGCCTTCCTGATCGGCAACGTCGTCGCCGCGATGCGCGTGTCGCCGGTGCCGATCCTGCGCCGTGTCGGCTCCGCGTACACGGCGTACTTCCGAAACACACCCCTGATCGTCCTCGCCATCCTGTTCTGGGTCGGCGGCGGCCGCGCCGGCTGGCCATTCGGGCGCATCACCACGGCGATCGTCGTGCTCGGCATGTACACCGGCGCCTACATCGCCGAATCGCTGCGCTCCGGCATCAACGCGGTACCTCCCGGCCAGGCCGAGGCCGCACGGGCCATCGGGCTGCCGTTCACCGGTGTCGTCGGACGGATCGTGCTGCCGCAGGCCATCCGCACCGTCATTCCGCCGCTCGGCAACCTGTGGATCGCAAACCTCAAGAACACCTCGGTGTTCATGGTGATCGGCAACAGTGAGTTGACGCGCGTGGCCTACCGGGTCGGACTCGACAGCAGTCGGTATGTGGCGGCCTTCGCCATCATCGGCGGCTTCTACCTGGTTCTGGTCTACGGCTCCGCCCAGATCATCAAGCTGCTCGAGCGTCGCCTGGAGATCGCCCGGTGAGCGGCCGCACCGGGAGGAGCATCCGATGAGTACGACGCTGATCGAGGAACTCGGTCCGCGCGGCAAGCGGCGCGTGCGGACCGCGTCGATCATCTCGGCGCTGCTGTTCCTGGTGTTCCTGGGCTGGCTGATCTGGCGACTGGCCGATCAGGGACAACTCGAAGGGCGTCTGTGGGCGCAGTTCGTCGACTTCGAGAGCGAATGGCCGCAGTTCCTGATCACCGGCATCTGGGGCACCTTCCGGGCAGCGGTCGGCGCCATGCTCGTCGCGGCCGTGCTCGGGCTCGTGCTCGCACTCGGGCGACTGTCGCGGACGAAACTCGTCAGCGTCGCCTGCGGCTTCCTGATCGACGTGCTGCGCGGTCCGCCCGTGCTGCTGATGATCTTCATCGCCTACTACGCGATCCCGCAGATCCTGCCGGGTGACCTCGGCGCCACCATCGGGCGCAATCCGCTCTACGCGTTGGTGCTCGGCCTGTCGCTGTACAACATGGCCGTGCTGGCCGAGATCTACCGCGCCGGCATCCTCTCGCTCGATCGTGGTCAGAGCGAGGCGGCCTACTCGATCGGCATGACCTACTGGCAGGCGATGTCCACCGTCATCCTGCCGCAGGCGCTGCGCCGCATGGTCCCGGCGATCCTGGCCCAACTGGCAACGCTCACCAAGGACACCTCGCTCGGCTACATCATCACCGTCAGCGGCGACCTGATGGGTCGCGGACGGTCGTTCGTGCAGGGCAGCCCGATCAACGACCTGCAGACCTGGTTCGTCGTGGGCTGGATCTACTTCGCGTTGATCTGGGGCCTGACCCGTCTGGCCCGGCGGCTCGAGACGCAGCAGCGCACGAAGCTCGGCGCGGGCCGCATCCAGGTGGCCGGCGGCGATGCCGACCTCGACGTGATGGGCGAAGACGCCGACGACCCGTCGCTGCGCCAGGACGGTTGACATCAGCGGCTGAAGGTGGCGACCGTCTCGACGTGGTGGGTCATCGGGAACAGGTCGAGCGGCTGCGCGGCGGTCAGCCGGTAGCCGCCCGCGACCAGGGCCTTCGCGTCGCGGGCGAGCGCGGCCGGGTCGCAGGCCACATAGACGATCGTCGCGGGTGCCAGGGCGACCAGGTCGGTGACGGCGTCCTCGCCGGCGCCGGTGCGCGGCGGGTCCAGCACGACCACGTCCGGCGGGTCGGTCGGGCCGTCACCCTTGCGGGCGGCACGCAGGAACGGGTGCACCCCGATCGCCTCGACCTGCAGCGCGCGACCCGCGTCGGCGGCGTTGCGCCCGGCCCACTCGGCGGCCTCCGCGTGCCCCTCGACGGCGACGACCTCGGCGCCGGCCGCGGCCATCGGCAGCGACAGCAGGCCCACACCGGCGTACAGGTCCCAGACCAGGGCACCATCGATAGGGCCGGCGGCGCGCAGGACCTCGCGGACCAGGGCGTCCGCGCCGGCGGTGTTGTTCTGGAAGAAGGCGGTGGCACCGAATCGGTAGCGGTGCCCCGCGACCTGCTCGCTGAGCACGCCGTCGCCACGCATCGCCACGGTGCTGCCGTCGGGTTGTTCGAGCAGCAGGTCGAAGCTGCCATCGGGAACCTCGAGACCGCCCGGTCCTGGCTTCAACACGACCGCCCGGGTGTCGCCGTGCGCACGCACGGTGACCTCGGCGGCGCTGGTCGTCCCGATCTCGTCGACGACGGCGAGGACATCCGGGCTGAGCGCCCGGCACGACTCGGCGGGCAGCACGTCGTGGCTGCCGGGTGCGAAGAACCCGAGACGACCACCGGGGTCGACATGGAATCGGGCGCGGTTGCGGTACCCGGTCGCCGGCCCGACCGCGAGGCAGTCGGCGACGGGCGGGTCGGTCAGGCCGCCCAAGCGCTCCAACTGCTCGCGCACCACCTTCGTCTTGAGGCGCAGCTGTCCCTCGGGGGTGACGTGCTCGAGGTCGCAGCCGCCGCAGACGTGACGCTGCGGATCGTCCGCAGCCGCGCGGTCCTCACTCGGTTCGAGCACCTCGACCAGGTCGGCCCGTGCCCAGCGCTTGCGGTCGTCGACGACGCGCAGGGTGACCCGCTCGCCGGGCAGCGCGCCGGGCACGAACACGGCCTTGCCCTCGAGGCGGGCGACGCCTTCGCCACCGTGGGTGAAGCCGTCGACGGTGAGCGTCTGCTCGTCGCGGGGGAGCGGCACGCGACGACGTCCGGTTCGGTCCTGGCTCATGTACCCGCCCCGTCGCCGAGTGCGGCCTGCAGCGCCTCGATCGCGAAGTCGAGGTGGGTCCCGCCACGCTCGGCGTAGGCCGCGAGGTCGTCGCCGTCTGGTGCGTCGGCGGCCAACATCGCCCACGCGATCGCGCGGGTGCCCTCGCCCGGCAGCTCGCGGACCGCGGCGTCCATCGCGTCGAGATCGCCGGCTTCGGCGCCGACCTGGCGGGCGAGGTCGACCAGCCCGGCGGGGTCGCGCTGCCACGAGCCGAGGTCACCGGCGAGCGGGTCGCGCAGCGCGTCCGCGACGGCCTGGCCCAGGGCCCCGCCCGCCTCGCTCGCGGCGGTCAGCGCCAGGGTCAGCGCGTCGTCGGCGTCACCGTCGCCGCCCCGCTCCTCGCTGGTGACGCTGGGGAACACCGCGCGGCCTTCCGGTTCGGTGTCGCCCAGGCCGACCACGAGTTGGGCGAGCGCGCCGTCCGCCGCCTCGCGACCTGCCGGGGCGCCGACCTCGTCGGCGGCCTCGAGCAGCAGGTCGCGCGCTCGTTCGAGCGACAAGACGAGTTCGTCGACGGCTGCGACGAGCTCCGCGCGCTCCGGCTCGGGGGTCGGGGTCTCGGTGGGTGCCTCGACATCGGTCGCCTCGGGCTCCGACGGCAGGCTCGGTTCGGCACAGCCGGCCAGGCCCAACGCCAGGGCGGCGGGCAGGAGGGTGGCCGCGACGGGCCGGGGGGTCACACGCATGGGACCCATCCTCGCGGATCGACCCCGGCGGGCGCCACCTCGCAGCCCCGGCCGGGTGGGCGGAAGCGTCATCGACGCCCCAGCACGGCGATCCATCCGTCGCGCTCCAGGGTTCGCTCGATCCGCAAGCCCGCATCGCGCAGTGGGCCGAGGGCCACCTCCCGCCGTTCGGCGGTGATGCCGCTGACGACCAGCGTGCGCCCGGCGGCGACCAGGGGGACGGCGAGTGCGGCGACCACGTCCGTGACGAGGTTCGCGACCACGACATCGACCGGCCCGTCGAGGTCGTCGACGCTGCCGACGGCCGTGCGCACCTCGACGTCGTTGCGCGCCGCGTTCTCGCGGGTCACCTCGACCGCGTCGGGATCGATGTCGACCGCGACGACCTCGGCGCCGAGGCGGGCGGCCGCGATGGCCAGCACGCCGGTGCCACAGCCGATGTCGGCGACGCCGGCCCCGGCCAGGTCCAGATCGCTCAGCAATTCCAGGCAGAGGGTGGTGGTGGCGTGGTGGCCGCTGCCGAAGGCCCGACCGGGGTCGAGCACGAGGGTCACCTCGTCGGGAGCCGGCCCATGCTCGTCGACCAGCCAGGTCGGCACGATCGCGAACCGGCCGGCGTGCACCGGCCGGATCGTCGCCTTCCACGCCGCCTGCCAGTCATGGTCGGGCTCGACCGACCACGAACCGCCGGCGGGCACCGTGTCGGTCCGTTCCGCGAACCATGACACCAGGACGGCCGGACGTTCCCACACGCCGAGCGCACCGGCCGCCCACAGGTGCGCCGCGGCGATCTCGGTCTCGGCCGGATCGACCGGCAACTCGTAGCGGGCGGTGCTGCGTCCGGGACCGGGGTGCACGGGACTCGTCCTCACGACCGGCGGCGGACATGGAGCGGCCCCGTGCGACGGGGGGACACACGGGGCCGCGAATGGTCCTTGCGGACCACGGATCGAAGTCTACACACGTTTGCGCGCCCAGCGCATCACTTCTGGGCCGACTCGTCCGGATGGTCCCCGCCGCCATCGCCGGCCCGATCGAGCAGGCCCTCGGGCGAACCCTGCGGGCCGAGGACCAGCAGGTGGTGTTCGAGGACCTCGTACTCCTCACCCGAGGCGCTGATCAGCGCGGTGACGATGGCGACGGCGGGGAGCGCGAGCAGCGCCCCGGTCGCGCCGGCGATCGCGGCGCCTCCCAGCACTGACAGGAACGCGATGGCGGGGTGCAACTCGAGCGTGGTCGCCGTGATGCGGGGGACGACGAGGTAGTTCTCGATCTGCTGGTAGATCACGATGGTGGTCAGCACCCACAGCGCCTGGCTGGGCGCCTGCGAGAGCGCGACGACCAGCGGCAGCAGGCCGGCGAGGTAGGTGCCGATGGCCGGAATCAGTGACGAGAGCAGCCCCACCCACAACCCGAGCGCGATCGCGTACTCGAGCCCGATGAGGGTGAACACCACGGAGTGGAACGCGGCGGAGGCGATCGCGGTGAGGACCCGGCTGTAGACGTACCCGCCGGTCTTGGCGATGGCGAGTTCCCACAGACCCAGCACCCGCACCTGGTCGCGCGGTTCGAGACGGCTCGCGAGCCGCTGGCGCAGGTGGGGACCATCCGCCACGAGGTAGAACGTCACCAGCCCGATCGTTGCCGTCTGGAACAGCCCGCCGAGCAGGGTCTGGCCGAGGCCGACGGCGCCGCGACCGAGCAGTGACGCCGAGCCCGAGAGTCGCCCCGGCAGGGCGCGCTGCTGCTCGTCGAGCCACTCCGCGACGGCCGCCCCGATGTCCTCGGGCAGCAGGTCCTGGGCCTGGTCGGACAGGTCGCCGAGCAGGGTCGGGCCGGCGTTGACGAGCATCCGCACCTGGTCGATCACCAGGTTGGTCATCGCCCAGAAGAACCCGCCGAGCAGCAGGATCAGCCCGAGGAACACGATCCAGGTGCCCAACCCGCGACGCAGGCCGCGGCGCGCCATCCACTGCACGGCCGGCTCCATCGCGAACGACAGGAACAGCGACACGATCACGATGACCAGCAGGTGTTGCATCCGGCCGAGGACGGCCGTGACCAACTGGGCGCCGAGCAGACCGAGGGCGACGCCGATGGCGATCGGCAGCGTGCGGCCGGGCGTCCAACTCCGGGGCCGCCATCCCCACAGGTCGGAGACAGGCCCCGCCGCGGTCTGCTCCGGCGTGGTCTCGTGGTGCGGCGTCGCGTCGTCCATCGGAGTCAGCCTACGCTGCCGCCCGTCGTCGATCCGTGAGCAGCCGTGTCCAGTCCCGCCATCGAGGTGCGTGGGCTCACCAAGCGGTACGGCCGCACCACCGCCGTCGACGGCCTCGACCTCGAGGTCGCCCACGGCGAGACCCTGGCCCTGCTCGGCCCGAACGGCGCCGGCAAGACCACGACCGTGGAGTGCTGCGAGGGCTTCCGGCGCCCGGACGCGGGCACGGTCCGGGTGCTGGGGCTCGATCCGCGCGGCGACGCCGCCCGCCTGCGTCCCCGTGTCGGGCTGATGCTGCAGGAGGGTGGCGTCTATCCGATGGCGCGCCCGGCCGAGGTGCTGCGCCTGTTCGCGGCCTACTACGCCGACCCGCTCGACCCCGAGGGGCTGCTCGAGCGGGTCGGCCTCGACGACGCGAGGCGGACCCGGTTCCGCGACCTGTCCGGCGGCCAGAAGCAGCGCCTGTCGCTGGCGCTGGCGGTGATCGGTCGTCCAGACGTGGTGTTCCTCGACGAGCCGACGGCCGGCCTCGACCCCGCGGCGCGTCGTCTGACCTGGGAGCACATCCGCGAACTGCGTGATCGGGGGGTGGCGGTCGTTCTGACCACCCACCTGCTCGACGAGGCCGAGGAACTCGCCGACCGGGTCGCGATCGTCGACCACGGCCGGCTGGTGGCACTCGGCACGCCCGACGAACTCACCCACGGCGAACGTGGCGAGCTCGAGTTCTCGGCCCGACCCGGGCTCGAGGTCGCCGAGCTCTCGCGCGCCGCGGGCGCCGTGGTCGAGGAGGTGCGGCCCGGCCGCTACGTGGTGCACGCCGAGAACTCGCCGCGGCTGGTCGCGGCGCTGGCGAGCTGGCTCGCCGACCGTGACGTGACCCTCGGCCACCTGCAGGCGGGCAAGCGCAGCCTCGAGGACGTCTTCCTGCGCCTCACGGAGCAGCAGTCGTGAGCGGGGACCGGCGGACGCCGATGCTGCGGGCGGTCCTGGCCCAGGCGGCGATGGAGTTGCGCATGATGTTGCGTTCCGGCGAGTCGCTGATCGTCACGCTGGGCATCCCGCTCGGCGTCCTCGGGTTCTTCTCGGTGGTCGACGTGCTGCCGACCGGGGGCCGGCCGGCGGTCGACTTCCTCGTTCCAGGTGCGCTCACGATCTCGGTCGCGGCGACCGGGCTGGTCGCCGTCGCCATCCAAACCGCGTTCGAACGCAAGTACGGCGTGCTCAAGCGGCTGGGCGGGACACCGCTGCCGCGCTGGGGCTTCCTGGTGGCCAAGGGGCTCGCCACGGCCGCGGTGCTGGCGGTGCAGACCGTCCTGGTCGTCGGGCTCGCTGCAGGTGCCCTGGGCTGGTCGCCCGAGGGCGGTGGCCTGATCGCCCCGGTGGCCGTGCTGACCGGCGCCGTCACCTTCACCGCCCTGGGCCTGCTCATGGCGGGGGCGTTGCGGGCCGAGGCGACCCTGGCCCTGTCGAACGCGCTGTTCCTGGTGCTGCTGATGGTCAGCGGCGTGGCCTTCGACGCCGCGGCGCTGCCGGACGGGCTCGCGGCCATCGGACGCGCGCTGCCCGTCGGCGCCCTCGGTGAGGTGTTGCGGGCCGCCTTCGCCGGGGACGGTCTGGCGGCCGGGTTCTTCGCCGTGGTCGTCGCTTGGGGGGCCGTGGCGATTGCACTGGCAGCCCGGACCTTCCGCTGGGAACCGTGACCCCGGACCGGCCCTGCCCGCCCGGGCATCGCGCGTGGTCGTCGGCCGGTTGGGTGAGCCCACCGGCGAACGGCTACCCTCCGCGCCCGAGGTGGGTCCAGGCTGGAAGTGGGGTCTCCTCGTCCGTACGGCGTTGGTTCACCACCGCACGCCGTGCCGTTCTGGGGCCGGAGGCTCCGCGCAAGTACGACTGTGACCGTGAGGAGAGCCACGTTGCGCGATCGGACCAACCCGCTCCCGGCGCCCACCCTTCCGGTCACGCGCGCCGCGAAGCGTCGCCGGACGCGGGTCAGCACGATCCTGGTGCTCGCCCTGGGACTGTTGCTGGCGTCGTGCGGCGCGCCGCAGAGCGCGCTGGACCCCGCCGGTCCCTACGCCCAGGCCCCGCACGACCTGATCAAGCCGGTGTTCGCGATCGCGCTGTTCGTCTTCATCCTGGTGCAGGGGCTGATCATCTACTCGGTGATCAAGTATCGCCAGCGCCCCGACGACGACGGCTCGCTGCCCGCCCAGGTCCACGGCAACACCCGTCTCGAGATCTTCTGGACCGTCATCCCGGCGGTGATCCTGGCCGGCATCGCGGTCCCGACCGTGCAGATGATCTTCTCGACCATGGCCGAGCCCGAGGGTGAGTTCCTCACCGTCGAGGTCGTGGGTCACCGTTGGTGGTGGGAGTTCTACTACCCCGACTACGACATCTACACGGCCAACGAACTCGTGTTTCCGGTCGACACGCCGGTGCGGCTCGAGATGACCGCCGCCGACCCCGGGCGCGACGTGACCGACGGGGTGATCCACTCGTTCTGGATCCCGAAGTTGGCCGGCAAGCAGGACGTCGTGCCCGGCCAGACCACGTACCTGAACATCCAGGCCGACGACGCCGACCGTTTCCTCGGGATGTGCGGCGAGTACTGCGGGCTCTCCCACGTCAACATGCGCATCCGGGCCGAGTCGATGGAGCAGGCCGACTTCGACGGCTGGGTCGACAACCAGATGTCGCCTGCAGTCGAGCCGACCGACGGGCTGGCCGCGCAGGGTGCCGAACTCTTCGGCGTCACGCGCAACACCGACATCGGCGAACGCAGCTGCGCGGCCTGCCACCAGGTCTGGAACGGCGAGGGCAACCGCAACCCCAGCGTCGGGCCCGACCTGACCCACTTCGCGACCCGCAGCGAGTTCGCCGGTGCGATCTTCGACGTCGACGAGCCGACACTGCGCGAGTGGCTGCGCGATCCGCCCGCGATGAAGCCGATGCAGCCCGAGAACGGGGTGGGCATGCCGAACCTCAACCTCACCGAGGAAGAGATCGACGCGCTGGTGGCCTACCTGCTCGCCCTGGAGTGATCCGCCCGCGCCACTGATGGCGGTGACGAACGAGGAACCACGATGTCGCAGAGCACGACCACTTCTCGCCGGAGTGTCTTCTCGCGTCCCCGGGCCGAGAAGGGGTTCACGAGCTGGATCACGACGACCGATCACAAGCGGATCGGCATCATGTACTTCTTCACCGTCCTGGTGTTCTTCACGCTGGGCGGTACCGAGTCGGGGATCATCCGTACGCAGCTCGCCCAGGCCGAGCTGAACGTCGTGACGCCCGAGATCTACAACCAGGTCTTCACGATGCACGGCCTGACCATGGTGTTCATGGTGGTCATGCCCTTCGGTGCGGCGTTCTTCAACTACCTGATCCCGCTGCAGATCGGCGCCCGCGACGTCGCCTTCCCCCGCCTGAACGCGTTCAGCTACTGGATGTACCTGTTCGGCGGCATCTTCACCTACTCGAGTTTCCTGCTCGGTGGCGCGCCGAACGGCGGATGGTTCGGCTACGCCCCGCTCTCGCTCGACAGCGTGTCCAACATGGCCTTCTACGCCATCGGCCTGCAGATGCTCGGCGTCAGTTCGCTGTCGGCCGCGGTCAACTTCATCACCACGATCCTGAACATGCGGGCGCCGGGCCTGACCTTCATGCGCATGCCGATGTTCATCTGGATGTCGCTGGTCACCAACTTCCTGCTGCTGTTCGCGCTGCCGATCATCGCCGTCGCGCTGTTCATGCTGCAGTTCGACACCGTGTTCGGGGCCCAGTTCTTCAACCCCGCCACGGGCGGTGACCCGATCCTGTGGCAGCACCTGTTCTGGCTGTTCGGGCATCCCGAGGTCTACATCATGATCCTCCCAGCCATGGGGATCGTGTCCGAGATCCTGCCCGTGTTCAGCCGCAAGCCGCTGTTCGGCTACGCCGCCGTCGCCTTCGCCGGCGCCGCCATCGGGTTCATCGGCTTCGGCGTGTGGGCCCACCACATGTTCACCTCGGCGATCGGGCCCGTGGCCCGTTCGGCCTTCGCGCTGTCGACGATGTTCATCGCGGTCCCGACCGGCATCAAGATCTTCAACTGGGTGTTCACGATGTGGGGCGGCAAGCTGCGCTTCACCACCCCGATGCTGTTCTCGATCGGCTTCGTGTCGATGTTCATGATCGGCGGGCTGTCCGGGGTCACCCACGCGGTCGTGCCCCACAACGCCCAGCAGACCGACACCTACTACATCGTGGCGCACTTCCACTACGTGCTGTTCGGTGGCGCGCTCTTCGCCCTGATCGCCGGCGTGTACTACTGGTTCCCGAAGGTCACCGGGAAGCTGATGAACGAGAAGCTCGGCAAGATCCACTTCTGGTCGTGGCTGCTCGGCTTCAACCTCACCTTCGGCCCGATGCACATGTCGGGCCTGCTCGGCCAGCCGCGCCGCACCGCGGTCCTGCCCGAGGAACTCGGCGGCAGCGTCGAGGTGTACAACCTGCTCAGCTCGATCGGCGTCATCATCCTGACGGTGTCGGCGCTGATCTTCTTGTACAACCTGATCAAGTCGATCCGCTCCGGCGTGGCATCGGGCCCCGATCCCTGGGACGCGCGCACCATCGAGTGGCTGTCGGACTCCCCGCCGAAGCACTACAACTTCGCCGAGATCCCCACGATCACGCACCGCGACGAGTTCTGGCACCGCAAGTACGCCGAGGACGAGTCCGGCAAGCCGGTCCCGGTCCCGGCCGGCGCATCCGAGGATCACCTCGCCGACGCCGAACACGCCGAGGGCGACCACGACGGCCACCACATCCACATGCCCGACCCCTCGTACTGGCCGCTGGTGATGTGCCTCGGGTTCTTCCCCGTCGGCTACGGCCTGCTCGGCCCGACCCCGTGGTTGATCGCCGTCGGCGTGGTGTGGGTGATCATGGGCTTCTTCGGCTGGATCATCGAGCCCGTCGCCGAGGGCGACGACGACGACCCGGTCGTCGAGGACCCGGCGGCGCCGCGCTCCGGCGTGGCCGCCCACTGACCCCGACCGACCCAACCCTCTGCGCATTCATCGCGGTCCCGACGAAGACGGCAGGACCGGTAGGAACTGAAAGGCGGCACACGTGACGGCAGGCGTCCACGAGACCACCCTCGGTCTCGACCACCGCAAGCTCGGGATGTGGGTGTTCCTGGGCTCGGAGTTCCTGTTCTTCGGAGCCTTCGTCTCGGCCTACATCCTCTACCTCGACACCACGGCCGGCGGACCCGGGGTCGAGATCTTCGACATCCCGTTCACCTCGATCAGTTCGTTCGTGCTGCTGATGAGTTCGCTCACGATGGTGCTGGCCCACAACGCCCACGTGCGTCGTGACATGCGCCGCATGCGACTGTGGATCCTGGCCACCGCCGGCCAGGGCGCGGTGTTCCTCGGCGGACAGGTCTTCGAGTTCACGGTCTTCTACAAGGAGGGCCTGAACCTGACCGAGAGCCCGTTCGCGTCGGGGTTCTTCGTCCTGACCGGTTTCCACGGGCTGCACGTGTTCGTCGGCATCCTGCTGCTGACGAGCCTGTACGCGCTCACCCTCACGGGCAAGGTCAAGCCCGACCAGGACCTCAAGACCGAGATGATCGGCCTGTACTGGCACTTCGTCGACATCATCTGGGTCATCATCTTCACGGTCGTGTACCTGATCCCCGACCTCGCGATCGAGGCCTGACGCTGTCGGCGTGAGCCACCGCACAACGACGAGGACTGCCATGAGCACCACCGAGACCCACGACCCGGCGACGGCCGCCGGTGGGCACCACGACCACCACCCCGGCCCGCGCGAGTACGTGCGGATCGCGATCATCCTCGCGGTCCTGACCGCCCTCGAGGTCTCGACCTACTTCGTCGACTTCGGCGCGCTCGCCATCCCGCTGCTGATCGTGCTGATGAGCATCAAGTTCGTCATGGTCGCCGGGTTCTTCATGCACCTGCGCTTCGACACCAAGCTGTACGGCCGCTTCCTCTACGGCGGCCTGTTCGGCGCGCTCGGCCTGTACGGCATCGCGCTGATCGTCATGTTCTTCGACGCCGCCCCCCGACTCTGACGCTGTCATAGCCGCGACCGACCCTCGAGGTCCGATCCGTGAAGACCGAGTTCCGTAACCGGGTGTTCCTCCCGATCGTGCTGCCCATCGCCGTGCTGTCGACGATGGCGCTGTTCATCGGTGCCGTCGCCGCGATCCTGCTGTGGAACACCCACCAGGGCGCGCTGGCCATCGCGGTCGTGGCCGCCGCCGGCATCCTGCTGACGGTGTCGCTGGCGGCGTCGCAGGACCGCCTCGACGGCAGCCGCAAGGCGGTCATCGCCTTCGCCGCCGTCGTCCCGTTCGCGCTGGGCGGCGCCTACGCAGCCGGGCTGCTGGGCAACATCGCCGACGAGGACCGCAACATCAACGCCGAACCACTGCTCGTGATCGGCGAGAACACCCCGCTCATCGCGGCCGAGAACTCGGTCGAGTTCTGCCTGCCCGGCGACGGCGGCGCGTGCGAACCGATCGAGACGTGGGAGGTCACGCCCGACACCGAGGTCGAGACCCTGCTGTTCGTGTTCGAGAACCGTGAGGCGGGCGTGCCCCACAACGTCCAGATCGCCGAACTCGAGGGCGAGTCCGAGGCGGGGGCCGAGATCCTGACCACCGAGACGATCACCGGCGTCGCCGAGACGGTCTACAACGACGACGCCTCCTCGTGGGACGAGCTGCCCGAGCAGTGGTACTTCTTCTGCACCATCCACCCGCAGATGTCGGGGGTCGGTCAGGTCGTCGCCGAGGGCTGACGACCGCACGTCTCAGCGCGTCAGGGCCGACCCCATGGGTCGGCCCTCCGCGTTCGACGTGCCCCCGGTCGGATCGAGCGTCAGCGCGAATCCCGGTGCGAGCACGATCCACGTGTCGGCGTCCGTCGCCAGCAACGCGTAGGCCTCGGAGGTGATGTCGGCGAGGTGGTCGCCGCCGAACGTGTCGTGCAGCCGGGCCAGTCCGCCGGAGCCGGGGACGGGGGACAACGCGATCCCGCCGTACAGCCACGCCCGGCCGTCCTCGGCTGCGAACTGCACCGGTGCCGGGTGGCGGTCGACGATCGCGCCGTCGTCGGCCGCGAACCGCACCATCTCGCCACGGCCCGTCAGGACCGTCACGCCGGTCGCGTCGCGCACGAACCCGCTACAGCAGCCGGCGAGCCCGGGGACGTCGGCACGCCAGCCACGGCCGTCGGCCGACCGGTAGCCGACGCCGCCGGCGATCGGCCAGACCACGGCGGCGGCGGCGGCGCGTACCTGCGAGGGCGGGCCGACGATCTCGTCGAGCACGTCACCCGAGGCCACGTCGACGACCAGTGCGTCGTCGCGCGCCCCGACCAGGAGCAGGGCTCCGACGGGGGTGAGCGAGGCTGCGGGCCGGTCCGTGACGAGCGCCCACGCGTCGCTGCCGTCGGGTGCCACCCCGGTCAGCGTGCCGTTCACATCCTGCAACACCGCCCCCGAGGGTGACAGCGCGGCGTTGGCCGCCTGCCGCTGCCACCGGATGGTCCCGCTCGCCGCGTCGAGCGCGAGTACCGCGACGAACGAGGTCAGTTCATCGTCACCGCGGACGCGGACCGCCACCAGCCAGCCGTCGACGACGGCCTGGGCGGCGCGGACCGAGCCGAGGCCGGCGACGGGCTGCTGCCACACGACGGCGCCGTCCGCGGCCGCGACCGCGGCGAGGCGCTCGTCGCGGTCGGCGACGACGAGGTGCCCCGGTGCGTCCACGACCGGGGCGACGGTGGGGCCGGGGACGTCGGCGACGCCGAGGTCGGTCCGCCACACCTGCTCGCCGGTGGCGGTCCGGTAGCCCAGCAGGCCGGTGGCCGTTGGCAGCACCAGGTGGTCGGCAGCCAGGACCGGCGAGCCCGAGCCGGAGACGACAGGCGGCAGCCGCCAGCGCAGGCAGGCGGACGGTGCCCGGCAGCGGACCGGCGCTTCCGGGCCGGTCGCGACCGCCGCCGGCGGTGGCGCGGTGCCGGTCGGCGCCGGCGGCAGATCGACGCCCAGGTCGCCGCGGGGGGCGTCGGGGAAGGCGCTCCCGAGGCGGGGTGCGACACCGACGGCGACCGCGGCGACCGCGCTCAGGGAGGCAACGGCGAGTGCGAACCGGCGGGGCCGGCCACGAACGGCGGGCCGCGACGACCTGGGGCGGAGCGCTTCGCCGCACGAGCCGCAGAAGCGTGCGCTTCGCCCCGGCCACGAGGCTCCACAGGCGGTACAGGT
This sequence comes from Egicoccus sp., assembly GCA_035462025.1. Taxonomy (GTDB): domain Bacteria; phylum Actinomycetota; class Nitriliruptoria; order Nitriliruptorales; family Nitriliruptoraceae; genus Egicoccus. The sequence goes on from DATHUR010000139.1 coordinate 30,582, forward strand.
CCGCTCGCCGATCACCGCCTCCTCACCACCGGCCACTCGTGGTTCGTAGCCACTACGTCGCGGGCGGGGTCGTGACCACGACGGCCGCGTGGGGAGCCACGAACAACCAGCGGCCCGGCGCCAGGCGTTCACCGTGATAGGTGGCGAGGTTGAGGTCGGCCAGGTGACGTCCGGAGTCGCGCTGGAGGACCTGGATCAGACCCCCCGGGACACCCTCGGTCGGGCGCAGTTCCAGCCCGTCGCGGGCCGCGGCGGCGACGAGCGCGTCGCAGCAGCGGGGGTCGTGCTCGGGGCGGGGAACCTCGGCCGCGCGATCCTCTGGCGGTGGGGCCCCCGTGGGCGGCAGCGGGACGACCGCGTACGACGAGGTGTTGTCCTGGCGCGTGCGCACGGTCGCCTGCCAGACCCGGGCGTCGGCGCGGACCGCGAAGACGTCCTCGATCCTCGGAGCGGGATGGCGCCAGCGGATCCGACCGTCCAGGGTGTCGACCGCGACGACCTCGCCGGTCGGTATGGCAACGGCCACGGCGGCCTCGCCATCGACCGCTGCGACCCGTGGGACGGGGTGCATGGGATTGATGTCGAGGTCGAGGTGCCATCGGCGTGCACCGCTCGTGAGCTCGTAGGCGCTCAGCCCGCTGCCCTCGACCAGGACGAGCAGTTCGTCGGTCGCGGCGCCGAGGTAGGGGCCGCGATGCGCGGACGCGGTCCGGATCTCGGTGCACAGCGTCGCCGACCTGCACCGCACCGCTGCCCGCCACGGCCTCTCGGGGCGGGCGGAGCCGTCCGGGAGGTCGGGGAGTACGACAGCCGTGCCCGGGGTCTGGCGAGGGTGGAGCGCTCCCGGGCCGACCAGCACGGCGAGGAGCGCGGCGACCGTCAGCCCGCTGCCGGCGACCACGAGGCCCCGTGGAGCGGTTCGGCGCCCGCGCGTACTGGTCAGTGGCGCGCCGCAGCGACCGCACCACCGCGCCCGGCGACCGCGCCAGTGGGTCGCGCAGGTCCCGCACGTCCGGCCTCTCACGGGCCGCTCTCCTGTGTGACCGTTCCACCCTACGCCCGGAGCGGTCGCGCGAACAGGGCGGGTTCACCGCGGTCCGGGGTCGGCGGACCGCTCGGGTCCCTCACCAGCGGCCGCGATTGCGGCGGCGAACGCGGGCGGCAACCCGACCCTCGGCGCGGCCCCGCTCAGCTGCGGCGCCAACGCGGCGGCGGCCGCCCGTCCGACGGCCTCGTGTGCGGGAGCGGGCCAGTGGATGCCGTCGACGTTCAGCTGCCCGACATGCGGCAGGACCAGGTCCCAGACGGGGACGGCCGCGAAACCGTGTGCGCGAGCCAGTCGCATCTGGTGGGCCTCGGCCGCGCGGAAGCGGGGGTGGACATGGCCGTAGTACGCCGATCGGTGACTGGTCGGTCCCAGCACCACACCGGCGGCGCGACCCCAGCCGAGCCCGCGGACCTGGTCGAGGAGTTGTGCGAACAGTCGCTCGAACTCGCCGGCCGGGGTCCGGCGCAACCGGCCCCCCGTGATGCGCACCAGGCGTGGATACGCAGCGCGGGCCAGTGCGCGTGCGCGTCGCCGGACGCCATCGGGCCACAGGTAGGGCAGCGTCGCCTCGAGGGCCGCCGGGACGCCCGCGGGTGCATGGTCGAAGCTGCCCAACCCGACGACCACGGCATCGGCATGCGCCAACAGGTCGAACTGCAGGTGCTGGTCCTTGGTGACGGCGTACGCCGCCTCGCGCACCGTCTGCCCCGGGCGGGCAACCACGGTGACGCGCACGGGGCGCGCCAGTCGCTGCTCGAGCGCGGCCGCCAGCACGTTGGGATACAGCTGTGGCGCGTCCGGCAGCTGCGGACCGTGCGCGTCGACGAAGGCGGTCGAGTCCCCGATCACGACCACCGACAGGGCGTCGCCGTCGCCGTCGCCGCCGCTCACGCCGCGCGCACCGCCGGGGCGTCCGCCGGCGCGTCCGGGCCATGGTGTGGATGCGGTGGACGCGCCCGGACCCACGCCAGGACCGCCAGCGTCCAGACCAGCGTGGAGCCGAGGATGTGTATCGCGACGAGGGCCTCGGGGATACCCAGGGCGTACTGGGTGTAGCCGATCACCCCTTGCGCGACCTCGAGCGCCAGCAGCCACCGAAGCGTCGCGCGCAGGGACGGCGGCCCGGGTCGCCACGTGACGGCGACCAGCGCGACGGTCAGGCCGACCAGCAGCCACACCGCGTCGGCGTGGGCGATGGCGGCGAACCGGATGTCGACGCCCAACCGCGGTGTCCCGGGATCCCCCGCGTGCGGTCCCGCGCCGGTGACGACCGTGCCCAGCACCAGGACGGCCGCCGCCACGGCGAGCAGCGCCGTGGTCGCGTGCCGGACCCCGGCCGGTACCGCGAGGCCGCCGCCGCGATCCTCGCCCCGGACCCGCTCGTACAGCATCGCCGCCAGTGCGATCAGCACCATCGACAGCAGGAAGTGGACGGCGACCGTGAGCGGTGACAACTGCATCCGCACCGTGATCCCGCCCACCACCGCCTGCAGCACGACCCCGAGCGGCAGCGCCAACGCCAGCCGCTCGACGGCGCGCGTGTGCGGACGGGTCCGCCGGACCTGCACGAACGCGCCGACCACGGCCGCCAGGACCACGAAGGTGAGCAGGCGGTTGCCGAACTCGACCGCCGTCTGCCAGGTCGCATGGCCGGATCCGGGCCGCGGGACGACCGTCTCGCCGTCGCAGGTCGGCCAGGTCGGACAGCCCAGGCCGGAGCCGGTGACGCGCACGAGGCCGCCGGTGACCACGATGCCGATGTTGGTGAGCAGGGCCGCCAGCGCGAAGCGTCGCAGCAGGGTCTGGGAGCCGGCGGAGGGGGAGGTGGCCATGCGACGGAGCCTACCCAGGCGGGCGGTCGTGCCCCGCTCCGAGGTCGCGGGCGGGCCGGGTCTGGCCGTACCCTGGCGATAGCCACGTTCGCGTCCGTGTCAGCAAAGACCTGTTGCCGTGCCCACCGCAGCCTCCTCGCCCCGTGCCGACGCCTCGACCGACCTCGAGGTGCGTACGCCTGCGCGCGTCCACCGCCGCCGTGCGGTGACGCTGTTGGCCCTCGCCGGGTTCCAGTACTGGCTCTGGGGGACGCGCATCTACAACCTGCTCGGCGACGACACCGTCGAGTACACGCTCGGGTTCGTGCTGGTGCATCTCGTGCTGTACGGCGCGGCCATCGGCGCCGGCGGCGTCCTCACCGTGCTCGGCGTGCGCATGTGGCGCGAGGCGCGGGCGGCCGGGGTGGGGTCGTGACCATCGAGCCGGGAACCGGCGACGCCACCCACCACAGCGACCCCCCAGGCGAGGACACGCCGTCCGACGTCGGACCGATGCACACCGCCGGGCGCTACGAGTCGCGGCGCGCCGCCGTCCGGCGCTACGTCCTGGTGACCAAGCCCCGCATCATCGAACTGCTGCTGGTGACCACCGTCCCGTCCATGGTCGTGGCCGCCCGCGGCTGGCCCGGCACGTGGCTGGTGATCGCCACCGTCATCGGCGGCACCATGTCGGCGGGCAGCGCGAACACGTTCAACAACGTGATCGACCGCGACATCGACCGCATCATGGCCCGCACCTCCGCGCGCCCGACCGCCACCGACGAGGTGCCGGCCCGTCATGCGCTGCTCCTCGGGGTCGTCCTCGGCATCGCCGGCTTCGCCTGGCTGTGGTTCTTCGTCAATCTGCTCGCCGCCGCGCTGGCGACCTCGGCCATCCTGTTCTACGTCTTCGTCTACACCATCGGCCTGAAGCGTCGCACGAGCCAGGCGGTCGTGATCGGCGGCATCGCCGGGTGCATGCCCGTGCTGACCGGCTGGGTCGCCGTCCCCGGCGCCACCCTGGCCGACCCCACGCCGTGGCTGCTGTTCGCCGTGATGTTCTGGTGGCAGCCGCCCCACTTCTGGGCGCTCGCGATGAAGTACCGCGAGGACTACGCCAGCGCCGGGCTGCCCATGCTGCCCGTCGTGCACGGCAACGACGAGGCGACCCGCCACATCCTGCTCTACAGCTACCTGTTGCTGTCGATCGTGCTGCTCACCGCGGCCGGTGCCGGCATCGGCACGATGTTCGCGGTCGTCGGCGTCGCGCTCACCCTCGTCTGGCTCGGGCTGGCCCACCGGCTGCGTCGCACCCGCACCGTCGCCGACGCCATGAAACTGTTCCACTATTCCACCGTCTACCTCGCCCTGCTGTTCATCGCCGCCGCCGTCGACGCCGCCTTCTGACCATCTCCGCCGACGATTCCTCTGCCCGGGTCCTTGCCGACCCGGGCCTTTTCGTCTGCCTGACTGGAATCGTCGGCAAACCCGCCGCGGCAACTCCTCGCGGTGAGCGCAGGCGTGTCGAAGTGGCCGTCGGGTGACCAGTTCGGCAGACACCAACCGCCGGCTTCCGCTGCATGGGCACAGGAACCCGACGGCGGACAACCTTGACGAGTGCTGAACAAATGTTTAGCATGCTGAACATGAGTTCAGTCGATGCGGGGCCGCCGAGGGCCGAGGGCGAGGACCTGACCGCACGCGCGCGGATCCGCGACGCGGCGATCACCTGCTTCGCCGACGCCGGGGTCGCCGGGACGAGCATCCGCACGGTCGCCGCCGCCGCCGGCGTCTCGCCGGCGCTGGTCATCCACCACTTCGGCTCGAAGGACGCGTTGCGCGTCGCCTGCGACCAGCACGTCGCCGCCCTCGTGCGCGAGCAGAAGTCGGCGGCGATGGCGCAGGGGCCGGGACTCGACCCCTTCGCTTCGCTGCGCACCTACCGCGACGGCCCGCCGATGCTGCGCTACCTCGCGCGCACGCTCAGCGACGGCTCGCCCCACGTGGCCGCCCTCGTCGACGAGATGGTCGAGGACGCCGTCGGCTACATGCAGCAGGGCGTCGAGGCCGGGTTGCTCGAGCCCAGCGACGACCCGTATGGGCGCGCCGCGGTCCTGACGTTGTGGTCCCTCGGCGCCCTGGTGCTGCACGAACACGCCAACCGTCTGCTGGGCGCCGACCTGTTGGGCGACCCGTTCGAGGCGTTCCCGTACTTCCTGCCCGGCCTCGAGATCATGGGTGCCGGCCTGATGACCTCCGAAACCTACGAGCGGATGCGCGAGCAGTTCCGCCAGATGAAGGAGCAACCGTCATGAACGACGTGGCGATCCGCGTCGACGGCCTGGTCAAGGACTACGTGACCGGTCCGCCGTGGCGCCGCCGACCTCCCGTCCACGCCCTGCAGGGCGTCGACCTCGAGGTCGAACGCGGTGAGGTGTTCGGCTTCCTCGGCCCAAACGGCGCCGGCAAGTCGACCACCATCCGCGTCCTGCTCGACCTGTTGCGACCCACCGCAGGGCGCGTCGAGGTGCTGGGTGGGCAACCGGCCGCCGCAGGACCGCCGCTGCGTGCCCGCATCGGCTACCTGCCGGGCGAGTTGAACATGGCCGGCCAGCGAACCGCCGGTGAGGAACTCCGCTACCTCGCGACCCTGCGCGGCGGCCAGGGCGCCGACCGGATCGCCCCGCTCGCGGCGCGGTTCGACCTCGACCTCGACCGGCCCATCCGCGGTCTGTCGAAGGGCAACAAGCAGAAGGTCGGGGTGATCCAGGCCTTCATGCACCGCCCCGAGTTGCTGATCCTCGACGAGCCGACGAGCGGTCTCGACCCGCTGCTCCAGCGCGAGTTCCTCGACCTGGTCCGCGAGGCGCAGGCCGACGGCGCGACCGTGTTCATGTCGTCGCACGTGCTGTCCGAGGTCGAGGACGTCGCCGGCCGGGTCGCCATCATCCGGGCCGGACGCATCGTGGACACCGATGACGTCCGCACGCTGCGCCACCACGCCGGGCAACTGGTCCACCTGCGCTTCGCGACCTCGGTCGACGCGGGTGAGTTCCGCGACCTGCCCGGCGTCGAGGACGTCGTCGTCGACGGTGACGAACTGTCGTGTCTGCTGCGCGGTGAACCCGACGCGCTGCTCAAGACCGCCGCCCGCCACCACGTCCGCCACTGGTCGGCTGCCGACCGCGACCTCGAGGCGCTGTTCCTCGACTTCTACCGACTCCCCGTCACCGAACCGACGACCGAACCCGAGGAGGTGGCCGCCCGTGGCCGCTGACACGCTTCCTGCCTCCCGCACCGCCGCTGGCGCGGCACGGCCCCTGGCCGTCCTGCGCGGGGTGCTCCACGACCGTCGTCGCGGGCTACTGCTCTGGTCGATCGCGATCGGTGCCGTCTCCGCGATGTACACCAGCTTCTACCCGATGATGGGCCAGGACGCCGCGGCGATCGAGCCGTTCATGGAGAACATGCCCGAGGGGTTGATCAGTGCCCTGGGCATGGACCAGATCGCCACGGCGGCCGGCTACCTGCAGTCGACCGTGTTCGGCCTGCTCGGTCCCGCCCTGCTGCTGGTGTTCGCGATCGGCAGCGGCGCGAGGACGCTTGCCGGCGGCGAGGAGGACGGCACACTCGAACTCGAACTGACCCATCCCGTGTCCCGGACGCGTGTCTATCTCGAACGGCTCGCCGGGCTGTGGCTGGGTGTCGCGGTGCTGGCCGGCGCCGTGTTCGCGGTGGTGGCAGCCCTTGCCGTCGTGCTGGACATGGAGTTGGGCGCGGACCGGATCGTGGCCGGGGTCGTCAGCCTGCTGTTGCTCGGCCTCGCGTTCGGGACGTTGGCCCTGGCCGTCGGTGCCGCCACCGGGCGGCGTGGTGTCGCCCTGGCCGCCGCCGCGGCGGTCGCCGTGTCCGCGTTCGTGGCCCAGGCGATCGGGCCGGTCGTCGACGGACTCGGCTGGCTCAGCACCATCTCGCCGTGGAACTGGTACATCGGTGGCGACCCGCTCTTCGACGGCTTCGACCGGGGCGGCCTCGCCCTGCTGGCGGCACTGACCCTGCTGTCCGCCGCCGTCGGACTGTGGCGCTACAGGGACCGCGACCTGGGCGTGTGAGTCGACCGACGAGGCCGCGACGACCGCCGGTCGTCGCGGCCTCTCGCCGTCGGCGGAGGCGGACGGGAATCGAACCCGCCAGAGGACGCCGAGCGCCCTCTCGTCGGCTTTGAAGGCCGCGGGACCCACCAGGTGTCCGGACGCCTCCTCGCACCGGTCACGCCGGCACGGAGACAGCCTACGCGTGCGTCGCGCCGGTCAGGTCGCGTCGGCCGCGGTGCCGCCCGCCCAGCCCGGCGCCTTCAGATACGCGGCGAGGGCCTCGGCGGCCGTGTCGGACGGGTCGCCGCGCAAGCCGTAGTGGGTGCGCCGCCCCTCCTCGCGCAGGCTGACCAGGCCCGCCTGGCGCAGCAGTGCCAGGTGATGATGGGCGGTGGCCTTGGCGACGTCGAGCTCGGCCATCGCGTCGGCCAGCGTGATCGGTCCGCCGCTCATCCTGCGCAGCAGCCGCAGGCGGCCCTCGTCGCCGAGCGCCTTGGCGAGCTTGACCAGGGTCGGCGGCGGCGCCTCGCTGGGCAACGCGACGAACTCGTCGGCGACCGGCGTCGAGAGCACCTCCACCTCGTCGAGCCGTCCCAGGATCAGCCACGGCCGGAACCAGAAGCTCGGCAGCAGCACGACCCGCTGCAGTGTGCGGTCGTCCTCGGTCAGTTCGTATCCGTTGGTCGCCTCGAGCACGACCTTGGCGGCGGGCACGCCGTCGTCGAGTTGACGGCGACGATGGACGACGTCGCGCTCGATGGCGCCCATCGCCTCGTCCTGCAGGTCGGTGAACACCTCGGTCTCGAACCGGTCGATCGCGGCGACCAGGCGGTCGCGGTAGTCGACCGGCGGCGTGCGCAGGAGCACCTCGAGTTCCGCGGGACAGTCACCGGCCGCGTCGAGTTCGCGGAGTGCGGCGAACGCGGCGTCGTCGCCATCGATGACCCGCCGGACGAGGTCGACGGGGTTGACGTCGTCGGTCTGCAGGTCGCCGAAGGCGAGATTGGCGACCAGCAACCGCCACGGCAGCAGCGCGTCCTCGAGCAGGGCCTCACGAACCTGTTGCACGGTTCCGGGCGCGGGCACCAGCGCCCCCGCGCCGGCGAGCAGCAGCAGGGCCTTGTCGCCGCGTTCGCCCGACAGTGCCCGCAGTTCCTCGAGCAGGTCGGGTGGCGTGCGGTCGCGCACCGCCGCGATCCGCTCGGCCCCGACGTCGAAGGACGCGGGGTCGTCGGCGATCAGCACCCCCGCGCAACGCAACAACTCCGCGCCGCTGGAGGCCCGCGCCTCGACGTTCGGCGCCGAGGTGGGACCGCCGGCACGCAGGTCGACCAGTCGCATGGTGGGCCTCTGACAGGTTTCGGACGTGCGGCAGCGTATCGGCCCAGCTACGTGTCGAAAAGTCTCGAACGCCCGAGTATGGCCGGGTTCGAACGGTCGGGCGAGAACTGTTTGACATCGCTCGGACGTAATGGTTCGATACTCATCGAACGAGGAACGACCTCGACAAGGAACCGCGATGCAGATCAACCACGACATGCAGGACCTGCAGGCCGAGGCCGCCTACCGGCGTGACGCCATGCAGCGTGCCGTGGCGGGCAGCCGGCGTCGCCGGCGGCCGGTCCGTCGCTGGACCCGCGTCAGCGACACGGCCACGTCCCTCAGGACGCCCGCGGACGGCTGACGTCGATCAGGCGTCGCCGGCCAGGCCGGCGAGCAGGAACGCCTCGGTCAGGCACGCCTTGGCGAAGTCCTCGAGGTGGAGCGACTCGTCCTCGCCGTGGGCGTTGGACCCCGGGTCCTCGACGCCGACGAGCAGGCACGGCGCCCCACCGAACGCGTCGCTGAACGGTTCGACGAAGGGGATCGAGCCCCCACAGCCCATCGCCGCCGGCTCCCGCCCGTAGGCCGCCGTCATCGCGTCGACGGCGGCGTCCCAGGCGGGACCGCCCGGCTCGGTCACCCATGCCGGGTTGCGCTCGCCGAGGGTGACCTCGACCTGCAGACCCCAGGGCGCGTTTGCCTCGAGGTGGTCGCGCAGCGCCGCCAGGGCACGTTCGGGGTCCTGCCCGGGCGCGAGGCGGCACGACAGCTTGGTGGTCACCTCGGCCAGCAGCGTGTTGGACGCGGCAGCGGTCGCCGGCACGTCCATGCCGGTCGGCGTGATGGTGGGGCGCATCCAGAGCCGCTCGAGCAGCGTGTGATCCGGGTCGCCGACGAAGCCTGCGCCCGGCACCATCCGTGCCTCCTCGCGGAACTCGGCGGCCAAGGCCCCGCCGTCGCCCTCGAGCGTCCGTAGCCGGGCCCGTTCGTCGTCGGAGAGCGGACGCACGTCGTCCTCGAAACCGGCCACCGCGATCGCGCCGCGATCGTCGTGCAGCGTCGCGAGCAGACGCACCATCCCGGTCAGCGCGTCCGGGACGACGCCGCCCCACATGCCCGAGTGCACCGGCTGCTGCATCGCGCGGACCGTGACATAGACGTCGGCCATCCCGCGCAGGGCATAGGTCAGCCCCGGCCAGCCGACCTTCCAGTTGGTCAGGTCGGTCAGCACGATCACGTCGGCCTGCAACTGCCGGCCGTAGGCGTCGAGGAAGCGGTGGAGGTTGGGTGAGCCGATCTCCTCCTCGCCCTCGATCACCACCTTGACGTTGACCGGCAGGCTGCCGCGTGCGTCGAGCCAGGCGCGGATCGCGGCGACGTGGGCCATGATCCCGGCCTTGTCATCGGCGGCGCCGCGGCCGTAGAGGCGTCCGTCGCGCTCGGTCGGCTCGAACGGCGGCGAGTTCCACCGACCGGGCGTGCCGACCGGCTGGACGTCGTGGTGGGCGTAGAGCAGCACGGTCGGCGCATCGTCACCGGCCCGCAGCCACGACCCGGTCACGTAGGGGTGGGTGCCGTCGAGTTCGAGCAGTTCGACGTCCTCGAGCCCCGCGTCGCGCAGCCGGTCGGCGGTCCGCTCGGCCGACCGCCGGCAGTCCCCGGCGTGTTCGGGCTGCACGCTGATCGAGGGGATCTCGACCAGGTCCCGCAGCCACTCGAGCGTCTGCGGCAGTTGGGTCATCAGCCGCTGCGCGACATCGTCGAGTCCGGCCGGGACGCGGGTGGCGGCGGGCATGGTGTCCAGCGGCGGGGTCGTCACGGGCGGCAGCCTTCCGGGGCGTCTGACGGCGGTCGAACGCGCAGTAAAGCCCGATGCCCGCAGGCACGCGCGACGTGCGGTGCCACGGCACGTGGCGACAGGTTCCCGGAATCGCGCGAACGGCGACTATCCTGCGCGCGCAACGACTGGCGAACGAGACATTCTCGAGAAGGTGACGCGGGTGGGCCACGCAACCGAGGTGTGGGACAAGCTGTCCGGCATGCTCTCCAACGGTGACATGGCCGAGATCCCGCAGTTGTACGGCGCGGACGCGCTCTACCTCGAGCCCTACAACCCGCCCCACCGCGGCAACCTGCTCATCCAGGCCTACCTCAAGGACTGGATCGGCGGCAAGGACGACATCGCCGTCGAGTCCAAGCGGGTCATCGAGTCCGCCGACGGCACCTCGCTCGCGGTCGAGTGGACGATCTCGTACACCGCCGCCGGCCGGCGCTGGAACGACCTGCCGCGGGCCAGCTTCTTCGGCTTCGACGAGTCCGGCCGCGTCGTCTACCACCGCGACTACACGTAACGCCCAGCTCGTCAGTCGTCGCCCTTGAGTACGTAGCGCCACACGGCGAAGCCGACCGCGAGTGCGCCGGCAGCGCCCGCGAGCACCTCGTTGCGTGGCTTGCTCACGTCGGGCAACCGGTCGCGCAGACGCACGGGGGCGTGGAAGTCGCGAACCGCCCACGACATCGCCGTGGCCGCCGCGCGCAACTCACGGTCGGGGTTGACCGCGACCGGGTGGCCGACCGTGGTCATCATCGGCAGGTCGGTGATCGAGTCGGAGTACGCGAAGCTCTTCGACAACTCGTAGCCGCGCACCTCGGCGACCTGGCGGATCGCGTTCGCCTTGGCCCCGGCGTAGGCGTAGAACTCGAGGGTGCCGTCGTAGCAGCCGGCCTCGTCGATGCCCGAGCGAGTGGCGATGACGTCGCGGACGCGGAGGAACTCGGCGAACGGCTCGACGATCTCCTCGCCCGAGGACGAGATGATCCACACGTCGCGGCCCGCCCGTTGGTGTTCGGCGATCAGGTCGAGCGCCTCGGCGTAGGCGAGCGGCGCGATCACGGTCTCCATCGTCTCGCGCACCAGGCGCCGGACCCGCTCGGCCTCCCAGCCACGCGTCAGTTCCAGCGCGACGTGGCGCATCTGCTCCATCTTCTCGTGGTCGGCGCCCACGAGTTGGTAGACGACCTGCGCGTAGAGCGACTTGACCACCGTGGACGGGCTGATCAGTCCGTCCTTCATCAGGGTGCGACCCATGACCAGCGTCGAGGACCCGGCGATGATGGTCTTGTCGAGGTCGAAGAACGCCGCCTCGGTCGCGCCGGTCCGGCGGGCCGCGATGCGGGCGAGCATGCCGTCGCTGAGCCGGTCGGCGTCGGGCCGTGCGTAGCGCTGTTCGGTCTCGGCGGTCGCTCCCGAGCTGTCGCCGATGGCCTCGGCGGCCGCGGACAGCACCTTGTCGGCAGTGGACGGGGGCGTCCCCCGCGCGGCCGGCGCGCGGGAGGTCTCGTCCGCGGTCGGGTCGGGATCGGGGCCGTCGGCCACCGGCGGTCCTTGCACGTCGCGGAGTCTCGAGCGTAACGCCGATCAGCCGGCGGGCACCGGTTGCACCCCGAGGAGGCTGCGACCGTTGGTGAACACGTAGAGCGGGCGGTGGGTGAGCGGCCAGGCACCCTCGCCCAGCACGTCGAGCACCGCGCCGTCGTCGTGCAGTCGCACCCCGTCGGTGCGCTGTTCGATGGCCACCGACGGCGTCAGCCACCACGCGTTGTTGACGGCGGGCGGTGGCGGCACGTCGTCGCGAGGTTCGACCACGGTTCCGTCGTCGAGATCGAACCAGACCTCCTGCGGGCCGTCGCTGTCACGCGCCATCGTCAGTGCCAGCGCGTCCGCCGTCAGGCGTGGATCCCGACAGCACGTCGTCGGTGTCCCTGCCGTCGGTGGCGGCTCGACCTCCCACAGCACCCTGCCTGCGGCGTCAGCCGTCACGATCCGGACGGATCCGTCGTCCTCGTCCCGGCGGATGCCGACCAGGAAGTCGACCCTGCCGTTGCTGTAGCCGGTCAAGGGTTGGCCATTGCGGGAAATCGGTTGCAGGTCGGTCAGGCCCGCGAGTTCGGGGATCGGTTCGAGGTCGGTGGTGAGGACCCCGGTAGTCCCCTCCTGTGTGAAGAGGAGCACCACCTGCCCGAGGGCGTACAACCACACGTCCGTGGCCAGCTCCCGCCGGGCACGCACGCTGCCGTCGACCGGGTCGAGGGCGATCCCGTCCCCGCCCTCGCGCGCCACGGTGACCGCCGCCGACGAACTCATCAACGAGGTGTTGGTGCGCTCCCACAGGTGCGCCCCCGTCGCGGCGTCGTGCGCCACGATGCGCTCGCTCGGGAAGGTCACCTCCCCGTCGCCGGCCGTGCGACGCCCCGGCCGTTCGAGCTGCGAGGTGAGCAGGACGCCGCCCGCCAGTTGGAAGTTCTGCATGGGACGGGGCTCGTGCTCCTGCCAGGCGACGGTGCCGTCGCCACGCAGGCCGAGCAGGTGCCCGCTCTCGGGGCGGACCATCACGAGCAGGTCGTCGTCGGCGGACAGCATCACCGTCCAGCCGCGGGACCGTTGCGCGTCCGTCGCGGGCCAATCCCGCTGCCACACCTCCTCGCCCGTGGCGACGTCGAAGGCGGTGATCGTCTCGCCCACGGTCGAGATCACCAGGTCGCCGAAGATCCCGACTTCGCGGTCGGTCGCGCTGCGCCCGAAGTCGATGCGCCACACCTCACAGCCCTCGGGTTCGCAGCGCAGGCGGTTGGGGTCGAAGGGCGCCAGCAGCGCCGCGCGCTCGTCCGCGGACAGCGGCTCGCCCTGGGCGACCACGTCCTCGCCGTTCTCGTCGGCGAGTTCGACCGTCGGGTCGGGTCGGCCGCGGGGGAGGTCGAACCCGTCGACGAGCAGCGCGACGGCGCTCACGGCGACGACCGCGGCGGCTGCACCACCGGCCCAGGCGGCCCGCCGTGGCCAGGGGCGTCGGGCTCCGTCCTCGTCGTCGTCGGGCGGGAGATCGGGCCGGCGCAGCGGCAGCCCGCACCAGCCGCAGAACCGGGCTCGCCCGGCGTCCCAGCGCGCGCCACAGGACGGACACGCGACCGTCCTGCTGCGCCGCACGTGCGACCTCCCCGTCGACCGACCGCGGACGACGGGGCCATGGTACGACCGGTTCAGTCCCGGGGAACCGGCTGGACCGCGATGATGCTGCCCCAGCCGGTGAAGACCAGCGGCGGCTCGGTGGTGAGCGGCCCGGAGAAGCTGCCGCGCAGGCTCATGCGGTAGCCGTCGTGCCAGACCAGGGTCGTGTCGTCCGCGTCCACGCCGCGAATGAGCGCGGTGTGTGGGCTCGCCCACCACGTGCCCGCACCGTCGTCGGGCGCCGGGCTGCTCCCGGGCACGGCGGGTGGTGCGGGCCGCGGCGTGCCGTCCGACAGCTCGAAGCGGAGCGGCGCGGTCGCGCCCGCCGGCGGCGGCAGCACCAGGTCGTCGCCCTCGACCACGGGACGGCTGCAGCACGTGGCGACCGAGCCCGCCGGCGGCGGCAACTCGTGTTCCCACCGCAGGGTCCCGTCCGGCTCGAACAGCAGGACACGGTCGCCGGTGGTCGTGTCCCCGCGGACCTGCCCGACCAGCACGGAGGCGTCCTCGCTCGGCTGCAACAACTCCACCGGTCCGATCTCGGCGACGTCGCCGAGATCGCCGGCCGACAGCAATCGCCAGAGGCGGTCCTCGCTGTCCGACCCGGCGTACACCAGCACCTCACCGGCGGGCTGGAGCCACGGCACCTGGGCCATCGTGCGCCGCGCCAACTCCTCGCCCGTGCGGGCATCGTGGAGCCGCGCGGTCGTGCCGTCGTGCAGGACGAGTGCGTGACCCAGGCGCGCCTGGACCGCGACCGCCTCGGCTTCCCACAGCAGTCCGCCCGTGCGCGGGTCGAGCATCCGCAGGTCGTCGAGCTTGAGGAAGACCAGCCCGACGTCCCCGCCGCCGTCGAGCGCGACCTCGACCAGCGACGGCCGCGCCGCCACGACGACCTCGCCAACGGGCTCGATGTAGCCCCGGACCCCCTCGCGCGCGTGCCAGAGCACCCGGCCACGCCGGTCCAGGGCGAGCACGTGGCCGGTCGGCAGCCACCCGACCACCAGGACATCGCTCCCGGCGTGGCCGATCGCGACGTAGTCGGACGAGGTCGGCGGGGCATCCGCGGCGTCGGGCCACGCGGTGCGCCAGCGCTCCTCGCCGCTGTCGAGGTCGTAGCCGAACACCTCGCCGCGGAAGGCGGCGACGACCAGGTCGTCGACGACGGTCGCATGCACGCGACCCCGCGGTCGCCCCTCGACGTCGACCCGCCAGCGTTCGCAGCCTTCGGGCTCGCAGCGCAGGCGATCCTCGTCGAACGGGGCGAGCGCCGCGGCGCGCTCGGCCTCGGACAGCGGCTCCCCCTCGAGGGCGAGTTGCTCCTGCCCCAGTTCGACCGCCGGGTTCGCCGCGCGTTGGGGAAGGCGAAGACTGCTGATGCCGCCCACTGCGAACAGGCCGCAGCCGACCGCGGCAACGACCACCAGCCCGACGGCGATGCGCAACCACGGTCGCGCCGGCGCCGGCTCGGGCGGGGCCAAGGGTTGTAGGTGTTCACCGCAGACGCCGCAGAAGCGGGCGTCGTCGGCGTGCCAGGACGCGTCGCACGACGGGCACCGCACCGCCGTCGAGGTCCGCACGCATGTCTCCCGGATGCCACTGCGCTCCCGACGGCAGCGTACGGCGCGGCCGTGTTCTCCACAGGTGCGCGACATCCCGCGGCGTCCTCGGGCCGGATGGTTCGTACGGTGCCCCGAGACCGCACGACAGGAGTGGGAGTGGACGCCACCGCAGACGTCATGGCACCGGCGGACGATCGCGGCGACGCGACCACGGCGCTGCCCGTGCTGCTGCAGATCGCCGGCCCGGCCGCCGAGGCGGTGCGCAGCTGGGTCGAGTCCGTGCTCGGCTGGCAGCCCGTCGATGCCGAGACGGCGCTGCTGGTGCCGCCGCGGTTGCGGGTCGCCGATCCCGCCGGCATCGCGGCCGATGCACCGACCCGCGAGCTCCCCACGGTCCTGCTCGTCGGCGACGCCGACCACCCCGCCGAGGTGGCGACCGCCGCAGTCCACGCGCGACCGGCCAGCACGCTGCGCTGGCCGCTCGACCGCGACGACCTCGAAGCGGCCGCGCTGTCCGCCCTCGGCTCCCCGCGGACGGCCCCGAGCGGCCCCCGGACGCTGCGGGTCGGCGGCTCCGCGGGCGGGGTCGGTACCTCGACGGTCGCGGCGGCGCTCGCCGGGCTGTACGGCTGGCAGGGGACGGCGACCCTGCTGATCCTGGGTCCGGCGGCCCCGGTCACGGGCATCCGCGAACTGCCGTCGGATGCACTGGCCGGTGCCGGGTTGTGGTCGCACGCCAGTCCGCTCGCCGGCGTGCCCCGCGCACGTGCGGTCCAGGTCGGCGGACTCCGGGCGCCCGTGCCGGTCGTCGACCCCGCGGTCTCGGTCTGTGTCGTCGACGCCGGGGTCGACGACGATGTCGACGTGCTCGTCTGCCGGGCCGACGCGCCCGGGCTCACCGCAGCGGGGCGAACGACGGCGGCCGCCGTCGTGGTCGTCGGCTCGGGGCCGGCCGCCCGCTCGGCGGTGCAGCAGGCCTGCGGACCGCGACGACGGGTCCACCTGCCGCGCTCGGCCAGGGTCGCGCGCGCAGGGCTGCAGGGGCGGGTCCCGGCCGGGCTCCCCGGGTCCTGGCTGCGGCCGCTCGTGCCGCTGACGCGCGTACCGGGGGGCGCACCACCGTGAGCCGGCCGCGGCGCTGACAACACACCCCGTGGGGGCGGGGATCGACACGAGGATGACCACCACAGACCACGTAGCAGCAGCCACCGACCAGCCCGACGGGATCGTCGACGCCCGGCTCCGCGCGGCGGTCGCCACCCGACTGCGCTCCGATGTCGAGATCACCGAGGATCGCGCCGACCGTGCGTCGTTGCGCCGCGCCGTCGCCCGCGCGCTCGCGGCCGAAGGCATCGTCGCTGCTCCCGACATCTGGGCCCGCGCCGTCCGCGATCTCGTCGACGACCTCGGAGGTCTCGGCCCGGTCGAGGCTCTGCTGCGCGATCCCGCCGTCACCGACGTGATGATCAACGGTCCCGACGAGGTGCACGTCGAACGCGACGGCGTCCTGGTCGCGACCGGGGTGCGGTTCGACGACGACGCCCACGTCGAGCGCCTGCTCCGACGCGTCCTCGGCCCGCTCGGCGTGCGGCTCGACCGTGCCCATCCCTTCGCGGATGCGGTGCTGCCGGGCGGGGTGCGGCTGCATGCGCTGCTGCCACCGCTGGCCGAGCACCCGGTCGTCACCCTGCGCCGCGTACCGGCCGTCGTGCCCTCCTGGGACGAACTGCTCGCGATGCGGACCGTCGACCCGCACATGCGCGCCCGCCTCGTCGAAGCCGTGCGTGACCGCCGCAACATCGTGGTGTGCGGCCGGGCCGGTGTCGGCAAGACGACGCTGCTCGCACGTCTGCTCGCCGAGGTCGGCACCGACCGGGTGATCGTGATCGAGGACGCCCCGGAACTACGACGTCCGGCCGACCACGCCGTCCACCTGCGGGTGCGTCCACCCAGCGCCGACGGCGCCGGCGGGGTCGACGTCGCCACCCTCGTCCGCAACGCACTACGGATGCGTCCGGACCGCCTGGTCGTCGGCGAGGTGCGTGGTGCCGAGGTCGCCGACCTGCTGCAGGCGATGAACACCGGCCACGACGGCAGCATGACGACCGTGCACGCCAACGGCGCGGACGAGGCGCTCGTGCGACTCGAGGGCATGGCGCTGCTGGCCGGCATCCCCCTGGCGGCCGCCCGTGCCCAGGTCGCCGCCGCGCTCGACCTGGTCGTCTCGCTCGAACGTGGACGCGACGGCCGGAGGCACGTCGCGGCCCTGGGCGAGGTGGTCACCGGCCCTCGCGGCGCCGAGCTCCGCGAGGTCGCACCATGACGGGGGCGCGTGACCTGCATCCGGCGCCGTCGGCGGATGCGGCGACGCCGAGCCAGGCGGCTGCGCTGGACGTCCTCCGCCTGAGGGCCGCGGCCGGCCTGCCGCCTCGTGACCTCGCGACGCTTCCGCCGCGCGCGCGTCGGTCGCTCGCCGTCGCCGTGGCCACGGGCGCACCGATGCTGCCGGCCCTCGACGCGGCGGCCGCCGCCCAGGACGACCTCGCCGCCACCCGCCGGGCCATCGCCGTCGCTTCGGCGCAGACCAAGGCCGTGGCCGGCGGTCTGGTCGCCGCGCCCTTCGTCCTCGTGCCGTTTCTCGGTGGCGTCTTCCAGGCCGACCTCGTCGCGTTCTACGCGACCCCCGCCGGTCGGGTGGTCGGCGGTGTCGGTCTCGCCCTGCTCACGCTCGGTGCCTACGCGGTCGCGCGCCTGGTCCGCCGGGTCGGCGCGCCGCCGCCTCCTCCGCGTCCGCGCGGCGTCCGTGCGTTGCAGGCCGGGGTCGTCGGGATGCTGCTCGGGGTCGTCCTGACACCCGTGCTCGGCGTGCTCGCCGCCGTGCTCGTGTGGCGCCGATCCCGGGCATCGGCCATCGGCCGCCCCGGTGTGGACGAGGCCGCCGATCTCACCGCGGTCGCCCTGTCCGCCGGTGTCGCCCCCGGGGAGGCCCTGCGCGCGAGTGCCCGCCACCTGCCCACGCACGCCGCCGGACTTCGCGGCCTGGCGCTGGAACTCGAACTCGGGCTCGCAAGCGATCACGCTGGGCCGCTCGAGCGGCTCGGCGTGGTCCTGCGCGCCGCCACCGACGTCGGCGCTCCCGCGGCGCCGGCCCTGCGTCGCCTCGCCGCCGAACTGCGGGCGGACGAGCGCGCACGGGTCCTGGCCGCCGCCGAGCGGCTGCCGGCCCAACTGACCTTCCCCACCGCCCTCGCCCTGCTGCCGGCGACATTGCTGCTCGTCGGAGCCCCGATCGTGCAGGTCGGCCTGCAGCAGGCGCTCCCATGATCGAAGGAGACACCGATGTCCACGACACCGACCGTCGAACGCCGCACGCACGCCGTGCCCAACCCGTCCACGCCACCGTCGCGCACGCGCACCGTCGGCCGCATCGACGAGGAGGATGGGTCGCTCGTCACCGAGTACGGCCTGCTCGCCATCGTCGCCGCAACCATCGCGGGGATCGTGATCAGCTGGGCGCAGGGCGGCGCGGTCGTCCAGCTCTTCAACGCGCTGCTCAGCGCGGCGCGTGGGCTCGTCGGCGCATGAACGGTCCCGCAGCACCCACGGCCCGTCCGCGCGCCTCGCGTGGACGGGCCGGCCCCGCTCGACGAGGTCAGGCGGGCTCGCTCAGCCTCGAGGCCGTCCTGGTGCTGCCATTCCTGGCGCTGCTCGCGCTCGGTCTGCTCAACACCGTCGCGGTCCTGCGCGACGTCCTGTTGCTCCACGAAGCGGCACGTGTCGGTGCCCGCGTCGCGGCCACCACCACCGACAACGCGTCGGTCGCGAACGCCGCTCGCGACGCCGCCCCGGAACTGGCCGGCATCCGGCTCGCCGTGGCACCCCGACAGCGGGCGCCTGGTGACGTGATCACCGTGTCGACGTCGGTGGCGCGGCGCGTCGGCCCGACGTCGCTGCTGCTGCGGGCCACGGCGCACGCCCGCGTCGAGCCCACCGTCGGCGAGGGTGTCGGCGGGCACCCGTGGTGGCAGCCGGGCGTCGGGCGCGACCTCGGGCCGACCCAGCCCTGGCGCAGCGACGGATGGGCCGGACTCGTCGAGGACCCACCGGCGCCACCGGGCACGGGAGACGAACCATGACCCGACCGCGGCGATCCGAGGACGGCATCGCGACGCTCGCCTTCCCCCTGGTGCTGGCCGTGGCACTGATGTCCGTGATCGCGCTGATCGACCTCACGGGGTATCTCGTCGCGGCCGCGCGGGCACAACAGGCGGCCGACGCCGCGGCGCTCGCCGCCTTGTCGTGCCGCGTCGACGCGGCCGGCGGGGACGCCACGGCCGCCGCCGTCGACGTCGTCGCGGCGGCCGGCGCCCGGCTCGAGTCCTGCAGCTGCGGCGGTGACGACGCCACCGTCGAGGTGAGCGTCGCCGTTCCTGGCCTGGTCGTCCCGCGTCGGGTCGGCGCCAGTCGGATCACGGCCACCGCAGGCGCAACGCTCGCCGACGTCCCGGCGGGACCCCGTCCCGACGGACCGGCCACGCAACCCTGGCGGCCGGTCGATCGTTGATGCTGGCACGGGCGTGCTGCGGACGGCATGCAGCCGCGACGGACAGGGCGAAGATGCAGGGCCGTGGGCCAGCAGCAGGGCCGGCCGCCGACGTCGGCGGCGGGTTCCGCTATGTGCCAGACGTCGCCACCTCGACCAGCCGCAGCCGGTTCCTGCTCGACGCGGCGCGGCGACGGCGAGGCGGACGCGCGGCCATGTCCGCCCTCACGACCGCGCTGTTCCTGGTCGGTGCGGGCCTGTTCAGCTACCCGTTGCTGACCGACTTCTACACCGACCGGTTCGTCCAGGATCAGCTCGCCGAACAGTTCGGCGACCTCCAGGCGACCACGGCCGACGCCTGGCAACCGACCATGACGGCCGGGTCGCCGCTGACCCGGATCGAAGTCCCGGCGATCGGCGTCGACACGATCGTGGTCGCGGGCACCACGCCTGCCGCCCTTCGGGCCGGGGCCGGCCATTATCCGGACACGCCGTTGCCCGGTACCGTCGGCAACGTCGGCATCGCCGGCCACCGCACCACCTACGGCAAGCCGTTCAACCGCCTCGACGAACTCCGCGTCGGCGACGAGATCTGGTTGTCGACCCCCGTCGGCGACCACCGCTACCTCGTCACCCAGCCCCCGTCCGAAGGCGACTGCGTCCCCACCGAGACCGGCGCCGCCTGCATCACCCACCCCCGCGACTGGAGTGTCGTCGCGCCCAGCGACGACGCACTGCTCACCCTCACCACCTGTCACCCGAAGGGATCGGCCGCGCAGCGGCTGGTCGTCCGCGCCGCCCTGGCCGACTCGCACCCGCCGGGCACGCGCGCCCCGCAGGACGCTCCGTCCGCGGACGTGTGACCCTCCTCGATCATCGAGCCTCCGCCGTGCCCTACCGCCTGCTGCGCCCTGCGCTGGCCGTCGCCGTCCTGCTGACGGCGGCCGTCCCCTCCGCTGCCTGGGCGGCGGAGGCCGCGTTGCGCGAACCCGCCGACGCGGTCGTGACCGGCGCCACCCGATTGGTCGTGCGGGTCGCCACCGCCAGCGGGGAACGCGCCGAGCGGATCGACGCGACCCTGCGCCACCTCGACGGCGAGGTCGCCCCCGACGCGCGTCACCTGTTGTGCGAGGACGCCGAGGTGTGCTCGCGTGACCTCGCCGACTACGCGATCGAGTTCGAACCGCGCACGGGTGCGCCCTTCCTCCCGGCCGGCAGCGCGCAGATCCTCGCAAACGGCGACTACGTCGTCCGCGTGGTGATCACACGGACGGACGAGGCGGCGGCGCAGACCATCGATCTGCCGGTGACGCTCTCGGCCCCGGGAACGGCCGCCGCCGACCTTCAGGCCACCGCCGAGGACGGCGAGGTCCTGCTGTCGTGGGAGCCGGCACCCGAACCGGACGTCGCCGGCTATCTCGTCGAGCGGGCCACCGACACCGGCTGGACACTGCTCGCCGAGGTACCGGCCGAGGCGGTCACGCTGATCGACGCCCCCGGAGCCGGGGTGCACGCCTACCGGGTCGTGACCCTGCGTCCCGACGGCCGCGGCGCCACCTACGAGACCGTCTCGCGCGAGACCTCGGTCGAGGTGCCCGCAGCGAGTGACCCACCGGTGACTGCCGACGGGCGCGGTGAGGAAGCGGCGGTTCCGCCGCCCGCGTCGGCCACCGAGGGGTCGCAGTCCGCAACCCCGATCGGACCCGACGACCCACCGGCCGACCCGTCCGCCGACGTGCCCGCGTCGGATGGGACGGGCTCGACCGATGATGACTCCACACCGGTGCCGGGCGCGAGCGCAACGACCCGCACCGTGACCGAGGACGGCGAACTGGTCCTCGAAGCGGCGGACGCGGAACCGGGTGCGACCGGGACCTCGGCCGCCCGGCCGGTCGTCCCGATCCTCCTCGGCCTGGTCTTCGTCGGCCTGGCCGTGCGGGTCTGGCGCCGTGGCCGGCCGGTCCACCGCCCGTCGACCTGAGCACGGGGAGTCAGGACGGCGCGCGGGCGAGCAGCAGGTCGAGGACGCGCACGGCACCGGCCTTGTCCAACGGGTCGTTGCCGTTGCCGCACTTGGGTGACTGCACGCACGACGGGCAGCCCCGCCTGCAGGCGCAGGTCGCGATCGTCTCGCGGGTCCGGGTGAGGTGTTCGGCCAGGCGCCGGTACGAGCGTTCCGCCAGGCCGGCACCGCCCGGGTACCCGTCGTAGACGAACACCGTCGGGCGCCCGGTGTCGGGGTGCAGCGCGGTCGACAGCCCGCCGAGGTCCCACCGGTCGCACAGGGCCAGCAGCGGCAGCATGCCGATCGCGGCGTGCTCGGCCGCGTGGAGCGACCCGGGCACGTCGCGGAACGCCACGCCCTCGGCGGTCAGTACGTCCTCGGGGATCGCGTACCACACCGCCACGGTGTGCAACTCGACGGGTGGCAGGTCGAGTTCGACGCGGTCGAGCACCTCGTCCGAACCCAGCCGCAGGATCTCGTACCCGGTGACCTGCGTCGTCACCTCGACACGCGCCAGGCCGACCTCGACCTCGCCCCACCGTCCGCCCTCGAGCGGTTCGAGCATGCGGACGTCGGTGTCGGTGCGCGGCCGGGTGGTGTGGGCCAGGCGCGGCGCCTCGGCCGCCAGCGCGACGGCACGTTCGAGGTCGAGTTCGGTGACCTCGAACTGGCGGCCCTGGTGCAGGTAGACCGCGCCGGTGTGGACCTGGCGGTGCGCCCGCGCCTCCTCGACGTCGCCGATCAGCGCGCCGGTGTCGACGTCGACGATGCGCACGTTGCGACCGCCGGCCGAGCGCAGGTTCACCTCGCCACTGGCCCGCTTGCGCGAGGTCCAGTAGTGCAGGCCGCCGCGCAGGCGCAGCCGGCCGGCGTCCACGTCGTCGGCGAGCATGGCGGGTGCGTCCGCGCCGAACCAGGCCGCGGCCTCCTCGTCCTCGAGGGGGAACTCCTGGCAGGCGCACCGCAGGTGCGGTCCCAGCAGGTAGGGGTTGGTCGGGTCGAGGATGGCGTCCTCGGGCGGGCGCGTCAGCAACTCGTCGGGGTGGGTGACCAGGTAGTGGTCCAGTGGGTCCTCCTGGGCGACCAGCAGCCCGGCCGCCGCCCCGCCGGCCCGCCCCGCGCGCCCCAGCCGTTGCCAGAACGACGCGGTCGTGCCGGGCCAGCCCGCCAGGATGACCGCATCCAGTCCGGCGACGTCGATGCCGAGTTCGAGCGCCTCGGTCGCGGCCACGCCACGAAGCGCGCCGGCACGCAGGTCGCGCTCCAGGTCGCGGCGCTCCTCGGCCAGGTAGCCGGCGCGGTAGGCGGCGACCTTCGGGGCCAGCGGCTCACCGCCGGCGTCCGTCGCGTCGCCCAGGCGCTGGCGGGCGTTGAGCGCGATCACCTCGGCCGCCTTGCGGCTGCGGGTGAACACCAGTGTCTGCACGTCCGCGGCGACGAACGAGGCCAGCAGGTCGCCGGTCTCGCCCAGCAGCGAGCGGCGGCTGTCACGCTCCTCGGAGTCGAAGGGCGGCTGCCACAGACCGACGTCCATCGGGCCGCGCGGCGAACCGTCGAGCAGGATCTCGGCCACGTCGACGCCGACCAGGGTCGAGGCGTGCTCGGCGGGGTTGCCGACCGTGGCGCTGGCCAGCAGGAAGGTCGGGTCGGCGCCGTAGCGTTCGGCCACGCGCCGCAGCCGGCGCAGGACCAGGCCGACGTGGCCGCCGAACACGCCCCGGGCGACGTGGGCCTCGTCGACGATGACGTACGCCAGCCGGTGCAGCAGGTCGCGCCAGTACCGGTGGTTGGGCAGCAGCGCGTGGTGCAGCAGGTCGGGGTTGGTCAACAGCCAGTTGGCGGTGCGGCGCACCGCCTCGCGCTCCGGGGTCGGGGTGTCGCCGTCCACCACCGCGGCGCGCACCTGTGGCAGCCGGAACCCGCGGATCGCCCGGAGCTGGTCGTGGGCCAGCGCCTTGGTCGGTGCGAGGTAGAGCGCGACGGCGCGGTCGTCGGCCAGCAGCCGCTCGATCACCGGGAGCTGGTAACACAGGCTCTTGCCCGACGCCGTGCCCGTCGCGACCACGAGATGCTCACCGGCGCGAGCCCGCCGCCAGGCCTCGTGCTGGTGCACGTACAGCTCGTGGACCCCGGCGTGCTCGAGCCGGCCGCGCAGGACCTCGGGCAACTCGTCTGGCAACGGCACCGTCCGTGCCGCACGGGCCGGCAGGTGCGCGAGGTGGACGAGTCCTTCGTCGTCGGTCTCGCCGCCCTCGGACGCGCGCTCGGCGACGCCCCCGGACGCCGACGTGCGGCCGAGCAGTTCGAGGACGTCGCGCGGGTCCGTGGTCGCGTGCTCCGCAGGTGCCAGGGCGCCGGACGGTACCGACTCCTCTCCCGCTAGCGTCCCGCCCGCGTCCGGCGCGATCGACCAGGAGCATGACGTGCAACTGCTGCAGGCACACACCCGCGAGGAAGCGGGCTGGACCATCGTCGAGGTCGCCGGTCAACTCGACGTCGCCACGGCACCGGATTTCCGCCAGGTGCTGCTCGAGGCCCAGTACGGGGGCGCGTCGCAGGTGGTGGTCGACGTCGCCGGCGTCGAGTTCGTCGATTCGATGGGTCTGGGCGTGCTGATCGGGGCGCACAAGCGGGCCCGCAGCCACGACGGCGCCTCGTTCGTGCTCGCCCGGCCGAGCGAGCGGATGCGACACCTGCTCGCGTTGACCGGACTCGACACCGTCCTGACGGTGGTCGCCGACCCCGGTGAGGTGCTGGGGACCCGCAGCTAGCATCGGTCGTCGTCGCCGGTGCGCGACGGCTGCGGCATCGACGAAAAGGGCACGGGTGGACCTCGACGAGCGCACGCTCACGAGCGTGGCCGCGTACGACGAGCACGCGGCCGCCTACCAGCAGTCGCTGCGACTGAAGCGGCCGGTCGCCGACGTGCGCCGGTTCGCCGACCGTGCACGTCGCGACGACCTCGTGCTCGACGCCGGCTGCGGCCCAGCCAACGACCTGCGCCTGCTGCGGGACGCGGGGGTGCACCCCGTCGGCGTCGACCTGGCGATGGGCGCCCTGCGCGAAGCCCGGATGCTGCTGCCCCGCCACCCGCTGGTACAGGCGCCCCTGCACGCCCTGCCGTTCCGTGACCGGTCCTTCGGGGGCCTGTGGATGTCCGGCGCGTTCACCCATCTGCCCCGCAGTGCGTGGCGGCCGGTGTTCGCCGACCTGCTGCGCCTGGTCGACCACGGACCGGTCTACCTGGCCTGCTACCGCGGTAACGCCGACCTCGAACCGCTCGACGACCCCGTGCTCGGCACGGTGTACGTGTCGGCGGCGACCGAGTCCGAGATCGAGGCCCTGTTCACCTCGCACGGACTGCGCGAGATCTCGATCGAGTTGCGTCCGGACCCGGTCCACGACCGCAAACGGCCCTGGGTCGTGGCGCTCGGCACCCTGGTCCGCTGACGCCGGGCACGGTCCGCTCACCCCTGCTCGTGCATCCGCTGCAGGAGCGGTCCGGCCGCCACGTGCAGCGGACGGATCGCGAGGTCCGCGCCGGCGCGGACCAGCGCCTGCTCGGTGCTCTCGTCGTCGGCGGCCACGGCGATGCCCCCGGTGTAGCCGTGCCGTCGCAGCGCCTGGATCAGCGCCAGGTTCGTCGTGCGGCCGCGCAGCGTGCTCACGACCCACCTGGTCCGCTCCAACGGCAACTGCTCGGGAAGGTCGGGATCCTCGACGTCGCCGAACACGACCGGGATCGACCAGTCCTCGCGGATGCTGCGCGGGTCCCAGTCGACGCCGACGACGCTGTCGCCGCGCTCCTCGAGTTCGGCGCACACGGTTCGCCCGAACCGGCCGAGTCCGAGCACGACATACTCGGGCCAGATGGTCTCGAAGTCGAGGTGGATGGTCGCGCTCGGCGTGCGACGCTCGAATACGCGCAGCGCCGGAGCGATCCGGGCGTAGATGGAGTCGGAGCCGTAGATGAGGTAGGTCGAGGCAGTGATGGTGATCAACCCAACCGCGGTGACGAGCCCGACGACCTCGGTGCCGATGTGGCCTTGGCTGGCGCCGAGCGCGACCAGGATCAGTGAGAACTCGCTGATCTGCGCCACGGTCAGGCCGGCCTTGAACGACACCTTCTTGCGGTAGCCGAGCGCGCCCATGATCACGAGCACGATGATCGGGTTGCCGACGAGCACGAACAGGCTGAACAGCACGGCCGCCCACAGCTGTTCGCTCGCCGCGGACAGCTCGAACGTGGTACCGAGCTGGATGAAGAAGAACACCAGCAGGAAGTCGCGCAACGTCGACAGTCGCCCGCTGAGAGCCTCCCGGTACGGGGTGGACGCCAGCGACATGCCGGCCAGGAACGCACCGACCTCGGTGCTGAAACCGAGCTGATGAGTGACGGCGGCCAGCGCGACCGCCCAGGTCACGGCCGCCAGCACGAGCAGCTCGGTCGACCTGGCGAGCAGGTGGGTGACGGGCGGGATGACCCAGCGGGTGAGCGCCCCGACCGTGAGCAGCAGCGCGAGGCCGCGGAGGGCGATGCCGGCGAACTCGGTGACGAGGCCGGCACCGGCGGCACCGCCGACGGCGGTGATGGCGATCATGGCCAGGATGACGACGAGATCCTGCACGATCAAGAAGCCCAGCGCGATGCGTCCGTGCAGGTCGTCGAGCTCACGTTTGTCAGTGAGCAACTTGACGATGATGATCGTGCTCGAGAACGTGAGCGCGACCGCGATGTAGACCGATTGCGTGACCGTGAACCCGAGTGCGATCGCGATCAGGAAACCGATCACGGACGTGAACACGACCTGGCCGAGCCCGGTGGCCAGGGCTACCGGACCCAGCTTCTGCACCAGCCGTACGTCGAGCTTGAGCCCGACGACGAACAGCAGCAGGGCGATGCCGATCTCGGCGAGCAGTCCGATCTCTTCCGACGACTCGACCAGGCCGAGCACATCGGGTCCGACGGCGATCCCCGCCGCGATCAGCCCGACCAGCAGCGGCTGCCGCAACAGCGTCGCGAGGATGCCGGCGGCCACGCACACCACCAGCACGGCCGCGACCTGTTCGAACGTCCCGAGGTCCATCAGCCGTCTCCGCAGGCGCTCTGCACCGTCGCCGGCGCCACTACCACGGATGTCAGGACCGCGTCGGCGAGGTCGTCGGACGCACCGGCCCGCTGGGCCACCTCGACCAGCACGATCGCGTCGCCCGACTGGCCGTACAGGCCCGAGACGCGCACGGTCTCGGCGTCGTCCTGCCGCCCTGCCCCCAGGGTGATCCGCAGGCGGTGGACCGCGTCGAGCCCGGGCACGTCCGGCGCCTCGAGTTCGACCGCGTCGGTCACCACCAGGGGATCCCGCGGCGCCTGCGCCGCGCCGGCGGCGAGTTCCTCGGCGGTTCCGTCGCAGCCGACGACGACCTGCAGGCTCTCGACGCCCTCGCCCGGCGACCAGCGGCGGGCGGCGACCACCCCGGCCGGTTCCTGACCCGATTGCTCGGACCACCCCGCCGGGACCTCGACGCGCACGCCCTCGACGCTCACGGCCGTCTCGGGCCCGGTGGTGCTGTTGCAGGCGGCCACGGCGACGGCCAGGGCGACGGTTGCGAGGCGGCGGGCCGCCGCTCGTGACGGTTCGGGCACGCGCCAGCCTCCAGGGTCGCCGTGTGGCGACGGTAGCCCCGTACCGCGTTTCGAGGCGAAGCCGGAGCCGCCGGCAGCGGCGTGCGGTGTCCGCTCATGGGGCCGGATCGGCGGCCCCCCGTAGGGGGGCCCGGCAGTCGCGGCCCTCGGCGGGGGATCGGCAGGAGTTGACGTGCGACCGGCGCCGCGCCACCTTCCGCCCCGACCCGGCGCCTGCCGTCGGGTCCCCGTCCGTCTGCGAAAGTCGAGCCCGCACGTGGCAGAGAACCTCGTCATCGTGGAGTCGCCCGCGAAGGCGAAGACCATCGAGCGCTACCTCGGTAGCAAGTTCAAGGTCCTCGCCTCGTACGGCCACGTCCGCGACCTGCCCCGCTCCGACTTCGCCGTCGAGGTCGAGGACGGCGGGGGCTGCCACCTGCGCTACGAGGTGCCCGAGAAGTCGAAGAAGCACGTCTCGGCGCTCAAGGCCGCTGCCAAGCAGGCCACGACCGTCTGGCTCGCGCCCGACCTCGACCGTGAGGGCGAGGCGATCGCGTGGCACATCGCCGAGATCCTCGACCTCGACCCCGACACCACCAACCGGGTCACCTTCGACGAGATCACCGAGTCGGCGATCCGCGCCGCGTTCGAGGCGCCACGCCGGCTCAACACCGCCCTGGTCGACGCGCAACAGGCCCGCCGCGCGGTCGACCGGATCGTCGGCTACCGGCTGTCGCCGGTGCTGTGGCGCACGGTCGCGTCGGGCATCTCGGCCGGCCGTGTGCAGTCGGTCGCCCTGCGGATGATCGTCGACCGCGAGGACGAGATCCGCGCCTTCGTGCCCGAGGAGTACTGGTCGTTTCCCGGCAGTTTCGCCCGCGACGCCGACGGCGATCCCGAGATCAACGCCAACCTGTTCGCGGTCGGGGACCTGCGTCTGTCGACGCCCAAGGACCTCGAGGACAAGTCCGACGCCAAGCGGGCCAAGCTGCTCGTGGTGCGCTCCGAGCCCGAGGCCGCCCGCCTGGCCGACCGTGCCCGCGCCATCGACTACACGGTCGCCGAGGTCCGCCGCACCGAGGCGCGCCGCAACCCCAAGCCGCCGTTCAAGACCTCGACCCTGCAGGGTGAGGCGTCCAAGTACGGCTTCTCGGCGCGCCAGACCATGGCCGTCGCGCAGCAGTTGTACGAGGGCATCAACCTCGGCGGCGAGCAGGTCGGCCTGATCACCTACATGCGTACCGACTCGCTCAACCTGTCGGCCCAGGCGCTCGGCGAGATCGGCGGCCTGGTCCGGGAACGCTTCGGCGAGCGCTACGCCGTGAACGAACCACGCCGCTACGCCGCCACCTCCAAGGGCGCCCAGGAGGCCCACGAGGCGATCCGTCCCACCTCGGTCAACCGCACGCCCGAGAAGGTGCGCCGCCACCTGACCGACGAGCAGGCCCGGTTGTACGAGCTGATCTGGAAGCGCACGATGGCGACCCAGATGGCGCCCGCCGTGTTCGACCGCGTCTCGGCCGACGTGGTCGGCTCCGACGCGCAGGGCGAGATCACCTTCCGGGTGACCGGCCAGGTCGAGAAGTTCGACGGGTTCCTGCGCGTGTACCGCGCCGTGCGCGACGAGGACGAGGACGACGACGAGGTCACCGACGCCCTGCCCGACATCGAGCAGGGACAGCGTCTCCACCTCGCCGAACTGCTGCCCGAGCAGCACGAGACCTCGCCACCGCCGCGCTATTCCGAGCGCACGCTCGTCGAGGCGCTCGAGGAGGAAGGCATCGGCCGGCCTTCCACCTACGCGTCGATCATCTCGACGTTGGAACAGCGCGAGTACGTGACCAAGGAGTCGCGACGGTTCTTCGCCACCGCGCTTGGCGAGGTCGTGGTCAGCTTCCTCAAGGCCCACTTCGGCGAGGTGGTCGACATCGGGTTCACCGCCCGCATGGAGGAGACCCTCGACGAGATCGCCGCCGGCGGGCAGGCCTGGTGCCGCACCGTGACGGGCTTCCTCGACGAGGTCGACGACTGGGTCAGGGAACGCAAGCCGGAACGTCCCCGCCTGCCGCTGCACCACCCGGCCGACTGCCCGATCTGCGGCGCCCCCATGGAGCGGGTGTTCTCGGGCAAGTCCAAGCAGTGGTTCGCGTCGTGCAGTCGTTGGCCCGACTGCGAGGGGACGCTGCCGCTCAACGACGACGGCTCGGTCGGCGAACCCGAACCCGAACCCGAGCCCGACGAGGACGTCCGTTGCCAGGAGTGCGGCAAGCCCATGCTGCTGCGCGAGGGCCGTTTCGGCAAGTTCTTCGGCTGCGTGGACTACCCCAAGTGCAAGGGCATCCGGAACCTGCAGCAGCGGCTGATGTACAAAGACGTCGACGGGCAGGCGAAGCCGTTCCGGTCGCCGACCGACCCCGAGAACAGCTTCATGGAGTTGCGGACCTCGCGCTACGGCAAGCCGTTCGTCGGCTCCACCGGCTACCCGAAGGACGAGTTCGCGGTCTGGTCGGTGCCGATCGCCACGCCCTGTCCGCAGTGCGGCGCCCCGCTGCGCCCACCGCCGAAGAACCGCAAGGTGCCGGTCGCGATCTGCACCCACCCCGAGGTCAACCACGTCTACGACGTCGACGACTTCGACCTGCCGACGGTCGCGACCTGGACGGTCGTCGAGGGCGTGGACAAGTACGACCCCGAACTCGGTGGATCGCCGATCGAGGCGGACGAACTGCCCGAGCCGATCCACCTCAGCTACAGCGGCGAGCAGCCGCCGCCGGCGAAGAAGAAGAGCACCCGCAAGAAGACCGCCAAGAAGACCGCCAAGAAGACGGCGGCCAAGAAGACGGCGCGCAAGAAGACCACCAAGCGCCGTTCCTGACGCGGCCCGCATGACCCGACGCGATCGCCGGGTCGTGTCCGGGTTCGCGGGTAGTGTGCGAGGGTCATGGGTCAGGTCGACAACGGGGCATCTGTGCCCGCGGACGGGACACCCGGCGGCGTCTCGCCCCGGGTCTACGCCGCCCTGCTCAAGAACCGCGACTTCCGCAACCTCGGGTTGTCGACCTTCGCGTCGGCCCTCGGCGACTGGATCGGGTTCCTGGCGATCCTGGCGCTGACCGAGGACATCCTGGGCACGACGCGTGCCGCCGCGTTCGCGGTCTCCGGCGTCATGGCCGCCCGCGTGCTGCCGAGCATGCTGCTCGGTCCC
This sequence comes from Egicoccus sp., assembly GCA_035462025.1. GTDB lineage: Bacteria > Actinomycetota > Nitriliruptoria > Nitriliruptorales > Nitriliruptoraceae > Egicoccus. The sequence goes on from DATHUR010000139.1 coordinate 60,801, forward strand.
GTCGCCGGCGTATTCGTCGACCGCTGGGACCGCAAACGGCTGATGATCGCGTGCGACGTCGGCCGCGGCCTGGTCATGGTCTTGATCCCGTTCAGCAACGAGATCCTGACCCTGCTGCTCGCGACGCTGGTCATCGAGGTCATGTCGTCGCTGTTCGGGCCGGCCAAGGACGCGGTCTTTCCGACCCTGGTGCCCCGCTCGCAACTGGTCGTGGCCAACCAGCTCAACCTGATCGTCACCTACGGCACGCTGCCGCTCGGCGGTGTGCTGTTCGCCAGCCTGGTCGGGCTGGCCGGACCGCTGTCGTCGACGATTCCGTACCTCGCCGAGCGGCCGACGGCGCTGCCGATCTGGTTCAACGCCGTCTCCTTCCTCGCCTCGGCCCCGCTGATCGCGCGCCTGCACGCACCGGCGCCGGCGAGGCGTGCCGGCGGCGCCTCGGCGCCGAGCGCCTGGGACGAGCTGCGCGAAGGCTTTGCGTTCATCGGCCACCACCCCATCATCCGGGCGCTGATCGTGGGCGTCATGGTCGCGTTCGCCGCGGCCGGCGCGGTCATCTCGACGGGGCAGTTCTTCGCCAGGGTCCTGCGCTCGGGCAACTCCGGCTTCGGGATCCTCGTCGCCGTGGTCGGCATCGGGCTGGTCGTCGGCCTGGTCGCCAGTGCCGGACTGAGTACGAGGCTCGCGCCCGAGCGCCTGTTCGCGCCCGGGATCGGTGTCGCCGGCGGGGCCCTGATCGTCACGGCCCTGATGCCGACGCTGCCGCTGGCCGCGGGCCCCGCGATGCTCATGGGCGCGGGCGCCGGAGTGTCCTTCATCGTCGGTTACACGATTCTGCAGTCGCGAGCCGACGACCGCATCCGGGGCCGAACGTTCGGGGCGATGAACTCGGGTGTGCGGTTCTCGATCTTCGCCTCGACGACCGCCGCGCCGTTCCTGGTCGGCGTGATCGGCCGCGAGCGGGCGTTCGAGGGCTACACGATCGGCGGGGTGCGGATCACCCTGATGGCGGCCGGCGTGCTGGCCCTCGGCGGCGCGGTGCTCACCGGGCGTTCACTCCACCGTGCCGTTGCCACCCACCCCGAGTACGACCGCCCCCTCGGTGACCGGGCCGTCCCGGCCGCGGCCGCCGGCCAGGGCCTGTTCGTGGTCTTCGAGGGTGGGGACGGGACGGGCAAGTCGACCCAGATCCGCCTGTTGCGCGCGGCCGTCGAACGCGAAGGCCGAGACGTCCTCGTCACCCGCGAACCCGGCGGCACACCGATCGGCGAACACGTCCGCGAGATCCTGCTCTCGCGCGACTCGGACGCGATGGTCGACCGCACCGAGGCCCTGCTGTACGCGGCCTCGCGGGCGCAGCACGTCGAGCAGGTGATCCGGCCCGCGCTCGAGCACGGGACGGTGGTGCTGTGCGACCGGTTCGTCGACTCCTCGGTCGTCTATCAGGGCGCCGGCCGTGGCCTGGGCGAGGCGGCCGTCGAACGTCTCAACCAGTGGGCGACCGGGGGCCTCACCGCCGACCTCGTGGTCCTGCTCGACCTCGACGCCGACGAGAGCCTGCTGCGGGTCGAGGGCGAACCGGACCGCCTCGAGGCCGCCGGCCTGCCGTTCCATCGCACGGTCGCCAAGGCGTACCGTCGCCGCGCCGAGAAGGACCCCTCGCGCTACCTCGTGCTCGATGCCCGCCTGCCGGTCGAGACCCTCCACGAGCGGATTCGCCAGGCCGTGCTGGCCCGGCTCGAACCGGCCGGCGTCGGCCTCGGCGGTCACCGGGTCGAGGACGGCCGGGAGGGCGACGCATGACGACCTGGGACGACGTCCTCGGCCAGCCCGCGGCCGTCGCCGCGCTCCGGGCCGCCCTGTCCGCGGACGAGGTGGCGCACGCCTGGCTGCTGATCGGCGCGCGAGGAGTCGGCCAGCGCGAGTTGACCCGCGCCTTCGCCGCGGCCCTCAACTGCCCCGAGGCCGAGGCCCCGGACCAGGCGTGCGGCGTGTGTCCGTCCTGCGTGCGCATCGCGCGGGGGACCTCGCCGGTCCAGACCGACCTGGAACCCGAGGGCAGCTTCCACCTGGTCGAGAGCGTGCGCGAGGAGTGGATGCCGCTGGCGACCCGCACGCTGACCGAGGGACGTCGCCGGGTCCTGCGTGTCGTGGCGGCCGACCGGATGAACGAGGCGGCCCAGAACGCGTTCCTCAAGATCCTCGAGGAGCCGCCCCCGTCGGTGGTGTGGGTGCTCGACGCCGAGGACGAGGGCACGCTGCTGGACACCGTCATCTCGCGGTGTCGGCGGCTCGACCTGGTGCCCTGGGGGCCCGAGGCGATGGAGGCGCTGGCCGAGCGACTGGGCGTGCCCGCCGAACAGCGCATCGCCCTCGGCCGCGCGTCCCTCGGCTCGCCGGAGCGGTTGCGCGACCTCGCCGACCCCGCCGTCGGCCAGGCCCGCTGGGACCACCTCGCGCTGCTCGACCGGCTCGCGACCGGCGGACCCGGCCAGGTCGTGCCCGCCGCGAAGGAGGTCGTGAGCTGGGCCAGGTCGCGGATCGCGCCGCTCAAGGAACGCAACCAGGCCGAGCTGTCGCGCCTCGAGGAGGCCTTCGGGGTCGAGGGCAACCGCGGTTGGCCGCCGGGCGTGAAGCAGCGGCTCACCCGACGGTTCGAGCGGCTGGAGCGGCAGGAACAGCGCCGGGCGCTGGAGTTGTTCCTCGACGACCTCGCCAGCTACCTGCGCGACCTGCTCGCGGCACAGGCGGGCGCCGGCGCCGACGGGCTCGTCAACCTCGACCACGAGGCAGCCATCCGTCGCGACGCCCAGCGGATCGCCGCCGCCGACGTGGTCACGGCGCTGCAGGCGGTCGCACGGTGTCGCGAGGCGCTGGAACGCAACGGCAACGCCGAACTCCAACTCGAGCGCCTGCTGCTGCAACTCGCCCTGCCGTTGTTCGCCGCCGCGGCCCGCGAACGGGCTGGCTGACCGGCCCCGTCACACCTCGTGGTGGCCCGGCTCGCCGCCCGCGAGACGGGCGAGGTCGTCACCCGCCTGACGCAACCGCTCGCTGCCGCTGCCGCGGGCGGCGCCGGCCAGGATGCGCTCGACCGGCTTGAACAGCAGCGAGCGCACGTCGAGACGCAACGCGAACCGCACGGCGGTGAAGCCCGTCACGCCCCCGGCACCCACCAGGTCCGGTTCGTCGACGAGCCCGAGCCGGCCGGTCCCGCGCACCGGCCCGCCGACGGTCACCACGTCGAGCCGTTGCGCTTCGGTGGCCGTCACCGCCATCTCCACGCGCAGCGGACGGACCGGTGTGCCGAACGTGACCCGCGCGGCCTCGGGCGCGACCGCCGTGCCGGCGAGGACCTCGACGTCGTCGATGGCCGGCCACCAGAGCGGCCAGGTCGTCAGGTCGACGATCACGGCCCACACGGCGTCGGCCGGCGCCGTCGTGCGCCAGGTGCCGGTGAGATCGATGGCCGCCATGTTCAACGCTTCTTCGTATCCGGCGCGCGAACGTATCGGTCGTCGCGGACGTGGGATGCCAGGTCGCGCGAGGCAGCGGGGCCTCGTTGGCGGGTCCGTCGAGGCGTCCGATATCCTCCCGCCCGCCGCATGCCGGGATAGCTCAGTCGGCAGAGCGATTCACTCGTAATGAATAGGTCCGGGGTTCGATTCCCCGTCCCGGCTCGAAAAACGGCCCCGGACGCGCGAGCGTCCGGGGCCGCCCTGTCGGCCGGCCGGCGCGGTCAGGCGTCGCCACCCTCGCGCAGGGCCTGCAACCTGCGCTCGACCTCGAGGTCGTCGCCGAGTTCGTCGAGTTCGTCGAACTGCGCGTCGAGGGATGAGGCCGCGACCTCCTCCATGCCCCGTACCCGCGCCTCCTCGCGCCGGACGCGCTCCTCGAACCGTCCGAGCTCGGTGGTCGGATCCAGCACCGAGACGCTGCGCACGGCCTCCTGCACCCGGCTCTGCGCCTCGGCCATCTTCGCGCGGCTGACCAGTTCGTTGCGCTTGCCGACCAGTTCCTCGCGCTTGACGCGGATCTTTCCGAGCCCGTCCTTGAGTTTGTCGACCATCTCGGTCTGCTGCGCGATCTGGCTGCCGAACGCCTCGGCCTGCTGCTCGAAAGAGATCTGTTTGCGCAGCGCGATCTTGGCCAACTCCTCGAACCGATCCGCCTCGGTCGCGTCGCCGTCACCGCGCAACTGATCGGCCCGCGCGGCGGCAGCGGCGGCCTTGCCGCCCCACTCACCTGCTGCCCGCGTCGCCTCCTCGTGGTCGTCCTCGAGCATGCGCAGGTTCCCGATGCTCTGGGCGACGGCGGCTTCGGCCTCGGTGATGCTCGAGGTGAAGTCGCGCACCAGTTGGTCGAGCATCTTCTCGGGGTCCTCGGCGCTGTCGATGAGCGCGTTGACGTTCGCGCGCAGCAGTTGTCCGAGCCGTCCCAGAATCGTCCGTGCCATCAGCTTCTCCTTGTCCGCGCCGCCCGAACGGGCGACCTGTCGTGTCTAGAAGCGTCCGCCGCCCGAACGCCCACCGCCGAATCCGCCGCCGCCCGAGCGGCCGCCCCCGAAGCCGCCGCCCCCGAAGCCGCCGCCGAATCCGCGGCCGCCACCGGGCGAGCCCCACACCGAGCCGCCCCGACCGCCGCCACCCCAGCCGCTGCCGCCGAGCGGGATCGGGAAGCCGCCGATGACGATGGTCGGGCCACGCCGGCCGCCGAACGGGCCGCGGCCGAACGGGCCACGGAACTGGTCGTACTGGTCGAAGTCGCGTTGTGCGAGCCGGTAGGCCTCGTCCGCGAGGCGTTCGGCGGTCCGGGCGTGGCCCACCGCCGTGGCGGGGTCGCTCTCGAGTGCCGCGATGGCGGCCTCGAGGTGGCGTTCGGCCTCCTGCAGGCGCGTCCGCGCCTCCCGGCCGACCCCTTCGCGGCGGGTGGCCAGGTAGTCGGCGGCGCGCGCGTGGACGGCGCGGGCCGACTGCAGCGCCGCGGCGGCGGCGGCGGTGTCGCGTTCCCGGCGTTCGTGGGCGGCCCGGACCAGGGC
>DATHUR010000140.1:0-8346 GCA_035462025.1 Egicoccus sp.
CCCTGCACCAGCCGCGTCCGGGCGTCGTCGGTGAGCCCAGCGGCATCGGGCAGCAGGCCGCGCTCGTGCCAGCCGATCACCTCGACCAACGCCTCGACGACGATCAGCGAACCGACCCGCTCGTCGTCGAGTACGGCGACCGCGGTGTAGCCCAGGCCCAGTCCGCCGACCACCACGTCGAGGGTGTCACCGTCGACCTCGGCCAGTCCGAGGCGGGCGAGTTCGATCTCGGCCACCGTGAACAGGCTCGACATCAGGAACTCGTCGCCGAGCTTGACCTCGTAGACATCGACCTGCAGCGACGGTTCGATCCGCCGCCGCAGGTTGATCTCGCCCATCGGCGTGGTCTGCGAGTCGAGTTCCTCGAACGGCAACCGCACCGTCACGCCCAGCCGAGTTCGTGCAGACGTTCGTCGTCGATGCCGAGGTGGTGGGCGAACTCGTGCACGACGGTGACGTACACCTCGTCGACGAGGTGGTCCTCGTCCTCGCACACCTCGCACAGGGCGAGCCGGAAGACGCGGATCACGTCCGGCATCGCCCCCGCGTAGTCGTCACGCTCGGTCAGCGGGATGCCCTCGTAGATCCCGAGCAGGTCCGGTTCGTCCTCGTGGCGGTCCTCGATCAGGACCACCACGTTGTCGAACTGTTCCCACAACTCGTCCGGCACCTCGTCGAGTGCCTCGCCGACCAGTTGCTCGAACCGCTCCTCGGGAACCGGGTCCACGCGGTCAGCGGCTCTTGGTGCCGGCCGAGCGCAGCATCTCGCAGGCCTGGACGACCCGCTTGGCCATGCCCGACTCGGCCGACGCGCCCCAGCTGCGGGGGTCGTAGACCTTCTTGTTCCCGACCTCGCCGTCGACCTTGAGCACGCCGTCGTAGTTGGTGAACATGTGGTCGGCGACCGGACGCGTGAACGCGTACTGGGTGTCGGTGTCGATGTTCATCTTGACCACGCCGTGGTCGAGCGCCTCGTGGATCTCGTCGAGGGTCGAACCCGACCCGCCGTGGAACACCAGGTCGAACGGCTGCTTGGTCTGCGTCGAGCCGGCGACGGCGTCCTGCAGGTCCTTGAGGATGGACGGACGCAACTGCACGTGGCCGGGCTTGTAGACCCCGTGGACGTTGCCGAAGGTCGCGGCCAGCAGGTAGCGGCCCTTCTCGCCGGTCCCCAGCGTCTCGGCGACCCGCATCGCGTCACCGGGGGTGGAGTACAGCTTCTCGTTCATCTCGCCGACGACGCCGTCCTCCTCGCCGCCGACCACGCCGATCTCCATCTCCATGATGGTCCGGCCGGCGGTGCACAGCTCGAGCAGTTCGGCCGCGATCGACAGGTTCTCCTCGAGTTCGACGGCCGAGCCGTCCCACATGTGCGAGTTGAACAGCGGACCTTCGCCGCGGGCGACCCGGTCCTTGGAGATCTGCGCGAGCGGGCGCATGAACCCGTCGAGCTTGTCCTTGGGGCAGTGGTCGGTGTGCAGCGCCACGTTGATCGGGTACTGCTCGGCGACGACCCGGGCGTACTCGGCGAACGCGACCGCACCGGTGACCATGTTCTTCTTCGTCGGACCGGACCAGTAGGCGGCACCGCCGGTCGACACCTGCACGATCCCGTCGCTCTCGGCCTCGGCGAGGCCGGCGAGGGCGGCGTTGAGGGTCTGCGACGAGGTGACGTTGATCGCCGGGTAGGCGAACGCGCCGCGCTTGGCGCGGTCGAGCATCTCCTCGTAGACCTCGGGCGTTGCGATCGGCATTGCGACTCCTGTCGAGAAGCGGTGACTCGTTGGGTCCTCTAGCTCAAGCCTACGAAAGCGGCGAGGTCCTCGGCGACCGCGGCGGCACGCGCCAGTAGTTCGGCGGCCTGGGCGTCGAGGTCGCTGTCGGGCCCGGCCTGGCCACGCAGGTCGACGTAGATCTTGAGCTTGGGTTCGGTGCCGGACGGGCGGATCAGTGCCCGCCCGTCGGTGAGTTCGAGCGCGACCATGTCGTGGGCTTCGAGCCACGGCGGCCGCTGGTCGGCACCGACGCGGTAGTCGACGCTGGACAGCACCTGCTGGCCGGCGAGCTCCTCGGGCACCTTGGTCTCGAGCACCGCCATCGCCCGGGCGATCTCGGCCAGGCCGGCGCTGCCGGGTCGGGTGATCGAGTGCTGGTGGCTGACCCACAGCCCGTCGCGCCGGTACAGCTCCTCGAGCCGGTCCGCGATGGTGTGGCCCTCGGCGGCCAGCGACCGAGCGAGGCCGGCGAAGGCGACGGCCGCCCCGATACCGTCCTTGTCGCGCACGACCGTGCCGACCGACGAACCCAGGGCCTCCTCGAAGCCGTAGACGAACGAGTAGCCCGCGTCGCGTTCGAGTTCGCGGGCCGCCGCGCAGATCCACTTGAACCCGGTCAGCGTGTACTCGGCGTGGGCGTCGTAGTTGGCCGCGACGTCGCGGAACATCGGGGTGGACACGATCGAGGCGACCACGAGCTTGCGGTCGGCGTCGCTGCCGGCCAGCAGGTGGTCGGTGAGCAGCACGCCGATCTGGTTGCCCGTGAGCAGCTTGTAGCCACCCTCGCCATCGGGGATGGCGGCCGCGAGGCGGTCGGCGTCCGGGTCGTTGGCGATGACCAGGTCGGCGCCGACCTCGCGCGCGAGTTCGACGGCGGCGTCCATGGCGCCGGGTTCCTCGGGGTTGGGGAACCGCACGGTCGGGAAGCGCCCGTCGGGCTCGGCCTGCGAGGGCACGACGTGGAAGTCGGCGAAGCCGGCCTCGGCCATGGCGCGCTGCACCAGTTCGCCGCCGACGCCATGCAGGGGCGTGTACACCAGGGTCAGATCGGGACCCGGCGTGTCGGGCCGGGCGGCGGCCAACTCGTCGAGGTAGCGGTCGACCACCGAGGCGGGGACGGGCGCGACGAGGTCGCTGGTGACCGGGTCGGCCAGAGGCACGTCGGTGGCCGCGCCGACCGCGTCGATGGCGGCGGCGATCGACGCGTCGGCGGGCGGCACGATCTGGGCGGCGCCCTCGGCGTAGACCTTGTAGCCGTTGTACTCGGGGGGGTTGTGGCTGGCGGTGATCACGACCGCAGCGGCCGCGTCGAGCACCTTCTGCGCGTACGCCACCAGCGGCGTCGGGCGCGGCGAGGGGAACCACTGGACCTTCAGGCCGGCGCCGGCGAACACCGCGACCGCCTCGCGGGCGAACGCCTCGGAGTCGACGCGGGCGTCGAACCCGACCACCACCCCGCGCTCGGCCGCGTCCGGCGTCGTGGCCAGCAGGTGGTCGGCCAGACCGCGGCTGGTACGGCGGATGACCGCGAGGTTCATCCGGTTGGTACCGGCACCGACGACCCCGCGCAGTCCGGCCGTGCCGAACTCGAGGCTGGCACCGACGCGTTCGCGCAGTTCGGCCTCGTCGTCGGCGTCGACCAGCGCCTGCAGTTCGGCGCGGGTGCCCTCGTCGGGGTCACCCGCGATCCAGGCGCGGGCACGTTCGCGCAGGTCGTCGATGGTGGGCTGGGCAGTCGGTTGTTCGCTCATGCCGGCCACTCTAGATCTAGAAGTGGGGCGCGGCTGCGCCCCGCTCCGGTGGCCCGGCCGCCGGTCACCGCCGCCCGGCCGGCCCCGTCCGTCCCCGCCGGGCCCGTGCGACCGCGACGGCGGCGAGGACGAGGGCGAGGTCACCGACGCCGACCAGGGCCCAGCGCAGCGCGGCCGGCGCCTCCAACGGGTTGGTGATCGCCACCGCGAGCAGCACCGCGGCGACGACGAGGTCGACGATCGCGAGCGGCGGAACCAGCTGCCGAACCGTCGACGGGCTGGAGCCGGGGGACACCGAGCGTGTTGCCGTGGACATGACTTCTCCTTGGGGACGGCCGCGACGTTTCTCGTCGGGTGCGATGCGACGATGCGCCGCCGACGTCACCCCGTCGATGACCCCACAGGTAACGGACGTCGGCGTCGCCCGGGCCTAGCGTCCGACGCACCACCAGAAGGAGCGGGGATGAGCGCCACGCAGGACGTAGGCAACCTCTTCGGTGACCGGCTGCGCGAGTGGCGCCAGCGTCGTCGCTTCAGCCAGTTGGAGCTGTCGCTGGCCGCGGACGTGTCGACGCGTCACCTGAGCTTTCTCGAGACCGGCCGGTCACGACCCAGCCGTGACATGGTCCTGACGCTGGCCGACGCGCTCGACGTGCCGTTGCGGGAACGCAACGCGCTGCTCGCCAGTGCCGGGTTCGCACCCGGTTACGCGCAGCGGCCGCTGGAGGCGCCGGAGATGGCGGCGGTCCGGCTCGCAGTCGACACCGTCCTGACCGGCCACCTGCCGAACCCGGCGCTCGTCGTCGACGGGCGCTGGAACCTGGTGCAGGCCAACGCCGCGGCCCTGGTGCTGATGGAGGGCGTCGACCCCGCGCTGCTCGGCCCGCCGACCAACGTCTACCGGGTCTCGTTGCACCCCGACGGGCTCGCGGGCCGGGTCGTCAACCTCGACGAGGTGGCCCACCACCTGCTCAGCCGTCTGCGCCACGACGTCGAGGTGTCCGGGGACGAGGGGCTCGCGGACCTGCTCGCCGAGGTCGAGCGCTACCCCACCGTCCGTGCGCTCCCCCACCACCTCGACGTGCCCAACGACGTCGTCATCCCGGTTCGGCTGCGTCATCCCGAGGGTGAACTGGCGTTCTTCACCACGATCACGACGTTCGGGACGCCGGCCGACGTGACCGTGGCCGAGCTCGCGATCGAGACCTTCTTCCCCTACGACGAGCGCACGGCCGACCGGCTCCGCGAACTGGTCGGGCCCGGGTGATGCGTGCCGTTCGGCCCTAGGCGCCGCGCGGACGGGCGTGCGTTGCTTGTCGCTGTTGCCACACACGGAGAGCCTCCTGCAGCAGCCAGTGATCATCCAGGGCGGAATGGGCGTCGGCGTGTCGAGCTGGCAGCTCGCGAGCACGGTGGCGCAGCTCGGCCACCTCGGGGTCGTGTCGGGCACCGCCGTCGCCGTGACCGAGGCGCGCCGGCTCGCCGACGGCGACGTCGGCGGCCACGTCCGGCGCGCCCTGTCGCGGTTCCCGATCCCGGCCGTTGCCGACCGGGTCCTGGCGCGCCATCTCGACGCCGAGGGCCGCGGTGGCGAGCGCTACCGGGCGGTGCCGCGACCGAAGATCGATCCAGGCGACCCGCTGATCGAGCTGACCGTGGCGGCCGCCTTCGTGCAGGTGACGCTGGCCAAGGAAGGTCACGACGGGCTGGTCGGCATCAACCTCCTCGAGAAGATCCAGTTGCCGACCCTGCCGACGCTGTACGGAGCGATGCTGGCCGGCGTGGACTACGTGCTGATGGGCGCCGGGGTGCCCGTCAAGATCCCGGCGGTCCTCGACCGGCTCGCCGCACACGAGGAGGCCGCGCTGCCGCTGGACGTGACCGGCGCCAGCCCCGAACGGCGACACGAGTCGAGGTTCGACCCCCGGCGCCTGTGGGACGGGGCCGACCTGCTCCCGGTGGCCCGGCCGCAGTTCCTCGCCATCGTCTCGTCGGTGACCCTGGCGAAGTACCTCGCCGCGTCGAACACCGGCGCACCCGACGGCTTCGTGGTGGAGTTGCCAGTGGCCGGCGGCCACAATGCGCCACCGCGGGGCAGGCTCCAACTCGACGACTCCGGCGCGCCGGTGTACGGCCCGCGCGACGCGATCGACCTGGCGTCCATCGCCGCGCTCGGACTGCCGTTCTGGCTGGCGGGCGGGTACGCCTCCCCCGAACGGGTGGTGGAGGCGCAGGAGGCCGGCGCAGTGGGGGTCCAGGTCGGGACCGCCTTCGCCTTCTGCGACGAATCCGGCTACGACGAGGTCCTGCGGCGGGCGGCCCTGGCCGACGTGCGCAACGGGACCACGGTGCGCACCGATCCGTTCGCCTCGCCGACGGGCTACCCGTTCAAGGTGCTCGAGATGGGGGGCACGCTCAGCGATCCGGCGGTGTCGGGCGAGCGTGAGCGGCTGTGCGACCTCGGGTACCTGCGCGAGTTGTACGAGCGCCCCGACGGGCGCATCGGCTACCGCTGCCCCGCCGAACCGGTCGCCGACTACGTGGCCAAGGGCGGGGCCGTCGAGGACACCGTCGGCCGCCAGTGCCTGTGCAACGCGCTGGTCGCCGACATCGGGCTCGGCCAGGTCCGGCGTGACGGCTACGAGGAACCGCCACTGGTCACCGCGGGCGACGACCTCGCCCTGGTCGCCCACCTGCTCGAGCGTGGAGGTACCGGCTACACCGCCGCCGACGTCATCGACCACCTGCTCCCGGCGCCGAGGCCGTGACCGTGGGTTCGCGGACGCGCCAGACGGTGGCGGCGGCAGGGTCACCGTTCGGGGCCGGGTCGGTGCGCAGGTGGCGGAAACCTTCGCGCTCGTAGAAGGCCGCGGCCCGGGTGTTGCCGGCCATGTGTTCGAGCAGGACCCGCCGCCGATCCGCGACGTCGGCGACGACGGCGTCGAGCAGGGCCACGCCGATGCGTTTGCCCCGGTGATCGGGGTGGACGTAGAGCTTCCAGATCACCGGATCCCCGTCCCACTCGCCACGCTCGGCCACCCCGACGACCGTGCCGTCGAGTTCGGCCACGAACAGTCTCGATCCGTCCGCCGCGACGCCCAGCCGCTCGGGTGTCCACCAGGCCTCGACCTGCTGACGCGCGGCCGCCTCGCCGATGATCGGCGCGTAGTGCGGGGGTACGACGGCGGCACCGAACCCGATGACCGCGTCGAGGTCCGTGCGGTCGGCCCTACGGATCGTGACCGCGCCCCTCACCCGGTGCGGTCCTGCCAGGTACACACGCACGCCTCGTTGCCGTCGGCGTCGGCCAGGATCCACCACGACCGCGCGTAGCGGTCCTCGACCAGGGTGCCTCCCGCGGCGATGGCTGACGCGATGCGCTCTTCGGCGATGTCGTGCGGGACGGTGACGTCGATGTGGAAGCGGTCCCGGTCGGTCCGCGGTGCCTCCATCTGCTGGAACCACACCGACGGCCCCAGGCGCAGCGGATCGACCAGTTCGCCGTCGACCTCGCGGTAACCGAGCACCGCCGCCCAGAATGGCCGGATCCGGTCGGCATCCATGGTGTCGATGGCGATCTCGAGCGCCTGCGTCGCCAGCGGTTCCGCGCTCGCGCCGGCCTGCGCCGCCAGTGCCGAGACGCGGTGTGCCAGCGTCACGTCGAGGTCGGTCAAACCACCCGCCGAGTGCGTGGTGAACGTGACGCGGACGTGATCGGGGTAGCGCACGTCGAGGTCGGGATGGTGGTCCGCCTCGTCCGCGACCGCGGCGATCTCCGCCGCGAGCGATGCCGCTGCGCCGAACCCGCCGGCGCGGAAGTCGGCCGTGATCGCACCGAGCAGGTAGCGCCAGTCGTCGAGGCCGTCGAGGTGGTCGAACTCCTCGGCGCTGATGGCGGTGTGGTCCATGCTCCGCTCCTGATCGACGGGATCAGTCTGCCGCAGCGCGGTCCACGACGGCAGTGGCCAGTTCGCGCAGCCAGTCGCGGCGCTGGGCGACGTGGCGTGCCTCGGGGTTGATCGCGACCGAATCGATCAGCCCGTGGACCGCCAGCACGGTGCTGCGGGCGTCCTCGTCGGTCAGATGTGGGGTACGGCGGCGCAGCGCGTCCACCCAGGCGTCGACGTAGCGGCGGTGGTTGCGGGCCGCGAGCCGCCGGTACTCGAGGTCGAGGTGTCGCAATTCGCGCACGAGCAGCACCAGTGCCGACGGCTGGCCCATGGCCAGTTCGAGTTGCGCCTCGAGCAGGGTCGTCAGCGCCTCGTCGGGCTCCTGGCCGGCGGCGGTGTCGATGGCGGGCCGCAACTGGGCCCAGATCCGGTCGAGCACCGCCATCAACAACGCGTCCTTGGACGCGAAGTGGCGGTACAGGCCAGGGCCGGAGATCCCGGCGGCCGCGCCGAGGTCGTCCACGCTGGTGCCGTGGAAGCCCTGGTCGAGGAACAACTGCTCGGCGGCGTCGAGCAGTTCCTCGCGGCGACGCCGCCCCCGCGCGGTCGCGGGAGCGGCGGACGTCGCCGGCTGCGCCCCGGCCCGGTCGGCCCCGGGAGAGAATCCGGTCACAGGCCGAGCACGTCGCCGAGCAGACGCCGGTGCAGGTGGGGGTCGCCGAGCAACAGCTTGGTCGCCTTCGCCCGCTTGAAGTACAGGTGGGCATCGTGTTCCCAGGTGAACCCGATGCCACCGTGCAACTGGATCGAGTCGGCCGCGATGGCCTCGTACACCTCGCCGCACAGCGACTTCGCCATCGGTGCGGCGATCGCCACCTCCTGCTCGTCGCCGGCGGCGACGGCGCGGGCGGCGTGCAGTGCGGCAGAACG
>DATHUR010000141.1:0-5921 GCA_035462025.1 Egicoccus sp.
TCGGGTCGCCGACGAGCGCGACCGGATCGTCACCGAGCGCGAGGAGGCGACCCCGCGGATCCTCGACGGCGGTGAGGTCGGTCCTGGCTCGATCGTCGGCGACCGGTGGCGCATCGAAGAACTGGTTGCGACGGGCGGCGCCGGAACCGTGTGGCGGGCGACCGACCTCCGGCTCGAACGGGTGGTCGCGATCAAGATCATGCGCACCGGTCTGCTCGACCACCGCCAGGCACTGAAGCGCTTCCGTCGCGAGGCCGATCTGCTGGCGCGGGTCGAAAACGAACACGTGATGGCGCTCTACGACGTCGAGGTCGCCGGCGACCAGCTCTACCTCATCATGGAGTACGTGGGCGGGATGAGCCTGCGCGAGCTGATCAACGAGCACGCCCCGTTCCCGGCGGACGTGGTCGCGGCCGTCGGCCGGCAACTCGCGACGGCCGTCGCGGCGATCCACGCGCGCGGGGTCGTGCATCGCGACCTCAAGCCCCGCAACGTCGTGCTCACCGAGCGGGGCAGCCTCAAGGTGGTCGACTTCGGCACCGCCCGGCACCTGACCGCCGAGCTGACACCGGCGGCCCAGGGGCAGCTGGTCGGCAGCCCTGCGTACCTCGCCCCCGAGCAGGTCGAGGGTCGCACCGGCGACCAGCGCACCGACCTGTACGCGCTCGGCCTGATCCTGTGGGAGGCCGCCACGGGGCGTCGCCCCTTCGCCGGTGACACCGACACGGCAACCGCGCTGGCGCGGCTGACCGCCGAGGTCCCGGACCTGCTCGAACTCGGCGCAACCGACTCCGAGGCACTCAGCGCGGTCGTCACGGGGCTCACCCGCAGCGATCCTCTGCAGCGGTTCCGCACGGCCTGGGAGGTCGTCGACGCGCTGCGGCCCCTGACCTCGGGGCGCCCGGTCGACCTGCTCGCGGCGCTCAACGCCCCCCGCCGGGAACGCGAGGTCTAGCTCGTCGGCTCGGCCCGGCGACGCAGCGACGACGGCGCCACCACGTCCTCGCCACCGAGAGCGCGCCTGAACAGCGACAGGTCGTCGGCGATGAACCGCGCGAGCGCGCTGAGCATCGTCTTCTCGTAGTAGACGAAGGCGCCGGCGCGGAGCGAGTTGAGCTCTTCGAGTTCGGCCGGGACCGACGTCATCATCGCGATCATGGTGCGCGGGGCGGAGCGCAGCAGTTGTGGGATGAGGTCGGTGCCGCGCTCGGCGCCGAGCATCAGGTCGAGCAGCACGGCGTCGGGTTGCTCGTCCTCGACGACCTTCAGGGCCTCGATGCCGTCTGCCGCCAACCCCACCACGTCGATGTGGCCACTGCTGCGCAGGGTCAGGCTCACGACATCCCGGATGGTCCGATCGTCGTCGACCACGACGATACGCGGCAGGTCAGAGGATGCGTGCACGTAGCAACCCTGGGTCGAGAGGGGATCGGGCGCGCTCGTGGTCTGAACGGCGGACAGGCGGCCAACGCTAGCCGACCGCACACGTACGGGGTCGTGCGGCCTCAGTCGGCGGCCGGTCGGCCACGCACTGTAGCCGACCAATGGCCACCGGCCGACTGATCCTGGCCGACGGTCGAGGCCCGATGCCAGCGCTTACCATGCTCGGGTTCGGGGACGGGCCTGGACAGCCCGGCCCGCGATCGTTGGTGAGAATCGTGCGGGATCTGGCGGCGGTGCTCCGCGGCGCGCAACTGGTCGCCTTCGGCCTGGTGGCCGCGAGCGCCCTGTGGCAGTACCGGCGTCGTCGCGCCACCCCGGCCCGCTACCTCGCGCTCGCGTTCGCGGTGCTCGCCGTCGCGCTCGCGCTGGGACGTCTGTCCGATGTCGCCGACGACCCTGTCGGCGGTGTCCTGCGGTTGACGGCCGTCGTCGGGGTCACCAGTTTCCCCTGGCTGCTCGCGGCCTTCGCCTGGTCCTTCGACGGGCGACTTCCGGCGTGGCTGCGGGCGGCCTGGCTGGGCGTGGCCCTCGTGGCGTTGCTGTTCGCGGTCACGGGGACGGGCGGCGCCGACGGCGGGCAGCGCGACGGGGGTGATCTGGTGTTCCTCGCCGGATTCCTCGTCGTCTGGCTCGTGCCGTCCGTGGCCACCGCGGTACGCCTGCTGGCGGCGGGCGGCAGCACCTCCCGGGTCGTACGCGCCCGCATGCGACTGCTCGCCTGGTCACTGATCGTGCTCAGCCTCGCCCTGATCGTCACGATCGCCGCGCCCCCCGAAGGTCTCGACGGCGCCCGGGTGGTCGGCTCCGTCCTGGCGTTGCTGTCGGCGGGGATGGCGCACGCGGGCTTCTCACCACCCTTGCCGTTGCGCCTGTGGTGGCGGCGACAGGGGGCGCACCACTTCCAGTCGATGCAGCAGGAGTTGATCGCGGCCGTCACCCCCGACGACGCCGCGCGCGCCGTCGCGCCGATCCTGGCCGGAACCATCGGCGCGGGCACCGCCGTGCTGGACGGCAGCGGCCGGGTGCTCGCGATCGCCGATCTCAGCGCCGCGTCGGCACACGAGGCCTGGCAACGTGAGGTGGCCGGCGAGCCGCCCTCGGCGCAAACGCGTGTCGTCCGGGTCGGCAGCGCCGTCCTGGTCGTGCAGATGACCAACTACAGCCCGTTCTTCGGCGACTACGAGCAGGAACTGGTCTCGGCGTACGCCTGGCAGTTGCGGCTCGCACTCGAACGCAGCGACCTCGCCGCGAGACACCTCGAGGCGCGCCGGGCGGCGGAACGGGCCAACCACGAACTCGAGACCATGCTCGTCGGGCTCTCGCACGACCTGCGCAGCCCGGCCGTGGCGATCCACGGGTATTCGAGCCTGCTGCGCGGTACGGCCGACGAGGAGGAGCGTGCGCAGTTCATCGACGGCATCAGCGCGAGCAGCGACTACCTCAACGGGCTCGTCGACGCGCTGCTCGAACTCTCGCGTGTCGGTCGGACACAGACCGAGACCGAGCCGGTCGACCTCGCCGCGGTCGCCCGCATGGTCGCCAAACGCATCGCGGTGAGCCATCCGTCGGCGACGGTCGAGGTCGACGACGAGCTGCCCGTGGTCCGCCTCAACCCGATCCGCGCCGAGCAACTGGTCGACAACCTGGTCAGCAACGCGGTGAAGCACGGAGGTCGCGACGGCCTGATGGTGCGCGTCACCGGCCGCCACACCGACGAGGTGTTCGAACTGCAGGTGGCCGATGACGGCGGTGGGGTCCGGCCCGAGGACCGCGACCGGATCTTCGACCTGTTCCAGCGGGGCCGCGACCCGGGGTCTCCGGGCACGGGTGTCGGTCTCGGGATGGTGCGCCGCATCGCCGAACTGCACGGCGGGGAGGTCCACCTGGCCGACAGCGAGACGGGCGCGTGCTTCGTGGTCAGCTTCCCGCGCGCGGTCCTCGAGCCGACGGCCGAACGCGCCGCCGAGGCATCGTGATGTTCAGCCGTCGGGCAGTGGCGTGAGCAACTGGTCGACGGGCGCGTAGTCGTCGGTGAGCACGGCCGCGTCCCCGACGAACTCGTCGAGATCGCCCCCGGCGAGCACCTCGGCGTCGCGGCCGCCGCGCCGGTTCGCTTCCCGGATGTCGTCGAGCGGCAGCGGGGCGTCGGAGGCGATCATCACGAAGTTGCCGCCGAGGCCGCGGGCGTCGCGGCCGGCGAACGAACCGGGCCGGCCCACGACGGCGACGTGGTCGAACACGGCGCGGGTGGTCGCCACGTAGGCACGCAGGAAGTCGCGCGGGCCGTAGTCGATGACATTGGCGACCATCACGGCGTCGTCGGTCGCGGCGTCGTCGACCTGGTCGAGGAACTCGCGCGTCGCCAGGTGCCAGGGGACCGACACGCCACCGAAGGCGTCGTTGATGACGAGGTCGTAGGTGTCGGCCTGGACCTCGCCGATCGTGAGCCGCGCGTCGCCGACCAGTGTCTCGATGTCCGCGCCTGGTTCGAGGCCCAGTTCGTCGTGGGCGAGCTCGACCAGCAGCGGGTCGACCTCCAGGACCGTCGACGCCGAGCCCTGGTGGGCGGCCCGCAGGTAGCGCGGCATCGTGTAACCGCCACCGCCGATGTGCAGGGCGTCGACGGGTGCGCCGTCGGGTGCGACGGCCGTGATGACGTCGCCGAACCACTGGATGTAGGTGAACTCGAGGTGCGTGGGATCGTCGAGGTCGACGTAGCTGTGGCGCAGCGTGTCCAGCACCAGGGACCGCCCGCTGGGATCGTCGGCGTCGACCTCGATGCGGGCGCAGTAGTAGGCCGACTCGTGGTCGCAGGGATGGCGGGCGGCGAACGAGAACGCGCCGGCGAACAGCACGGCGACGATCGTGCCCGCCGAGGTGGCGCGGCGGCCGCCGTGGAGCCAGGCCGCGGTGGCGATGCCGAGTAGCACCAGGAACGCGGCGACCACCCGGATCGTGGGGCGGGTCGGCACGGCCGCCACGAGCAGGAACCCGGTCACGAACGTGCCGATGATCGCGCCGGCGGTCCCGACCGCCGAGAGCCGACCGACCACGCGGCCGGTCTGGGCGAGGTCGGCAAGTTCGAGCTTGATGACCGCCGGCGTCACCGCGGTCAGGACCGTCGCGGGGGCGAAGAAGGCGGCGAAGGTCAGCACGACCGTGGTCAGCGCCCCCGCCCCGCGCAGCCCGGTGCCGAGCGCGTCGACGACGGGGATGGTCATGAACGACAGTCCGCCACCGACCACCAGGAACGGGCCGATCAGCTGCCGCGGGTCGCGCCGGTCGGCCCAGCGGCCACCCCACCACGAGCCGAACGCGATCCCGGCCAGGATCGTGCCGATGATCGCGGTGTAGACCTCGAGCGTGACCCCGACGTAGGGAGCCAGCAGGCGCGCGGCGAGGATCTCCAGCACCAGGACGGCGGCGGAGGACAAAAAGACCAGGACGGCGGCGGCGATGGCAGGCATGGCGGCGGAGGGTACGCGCTGCCGGGGAGGTGACGGCTTCCGACGTGGCCACGGATCCATAGCGGGGTGAGCAGCACACGCAACCTCCCTTTCGGACAGGTGTCCACCCGGTGGTACTGCGTCAGGTGCCTACGGTCCTGGGGCCGGACTTATGGCCCGGGCGACGCGGGACGCACCACGGGGGCATCGTCCCGCCCTTCTCGCCGGTGGCTGCTGCCGGCCCGAATGCTTCCGAGACAGGAGACAGGCCCATCCGCTTTTCGAATCGAACCTTCCGACGGCGCGCCATGGCTTCCGCCGCAGCCCTGGCCCTCGCCCTGACCGCCTGCGGCGGTGACGACAACGGCGACGGTGACGGCGGCGACGCCGAGGCATCCGGGCTGCTCGCCGAACTGCAGGAAGCCGGCACCATCACGGTCGGTGTGGCCAACGAGGTGCCCTACGGCTTCGTCGGTGACGACGGCGAGCCCGCGGGTATCGGCCCCGACGTCGCACGCGCGGTGCTCGAAGAACTGGGCATCGAGGAGATGGAGGCCCAGGTCGTCGAGTTCGGCGAACTCATCGGCGGTCTGCAGGCCGGCCAGTTCGATCTCGTGACCGCCGGGATGTACATCACCCCGGATCGCGCCGAGCAGGTCTACTTCACCGACCCCGACTACTGCGTGCCCGAGGGGCTCGCGGTCGCCGAGGGCAATCCGCTCGGTCTGAGCGACTACCAGTCGGTGGTCGACAACCCCGATGCCACGATCGCGGTCGCGACCGGCACCGTCGAGGTGGACTACGCCGAGGATGCGGGCATCCCCGACGACCAGATCCGGGTGTTCGGTGACATCGACGGCATGGACCGCGCCCTGGAAGCCGGCGAGGTCGACGCCGTCACCGGCACGCTCGCCACGATCCAGACCCACGTCGCCGCCCGCTCGGGCATGGAGGCCTCCGACGGCTTCTTCCCGCTCGAGGCCGAGGGCAACGAGGTCCTGCCGTGCGGTGGGCACGCCTTCGCCGACGAGG
>DATHUR010000142.1:0-12259 GCA_035462025.1 Egicoccus sp.
GCCTCGGCCGGGGTCGGCTCGTCCGCCGCGGCCTTCTCGGACGAGGCAGGCTCGATCGACCCGGCGTCGTCGGCACGACGTCGTGTCCGGGTCCGGGTCGAGCCGGTGC
Organism: Egicoccus sp.; assembly: GCA_035462025.1. Lineage (GTDB taxonomy): Bacteria > Actinomycetota > Nitriliruptoria > Nitriliruptorales > Nitriliruptoraceae > Egicoccus. The sequence goes on from DATHUR010000142.1 coordinate 110, forward strand.
TGCGTGAGCGGCTGCGGCTGCGCGGTGCTTCGGCGGTCTCCTGGGTCTCGGGGGTCTCGGGTTGGGTCGGGTCGGTCACTTGGGGGCTCGCTTGTGGTCAGGCGGCCTCCGCATCGACATCCAGGACCAGCGGTTCGACCTGGCCGCTGAGGGCCTCGCGCAGACCGTCTGGCACGTGCTCGCCCTGCGCCACCCGACAGGTGGTCACGGGGTCGGCGACGTCGTCCCGCCCGAGGGCGGCCAACAGGTCGTGGGGTCGAACGGTGGGGCCGTCGTTGCGGAGCACCGCGCGTAGGACGGTGCGGGCGCCGGACGGGGTGGATCCACCCTCGTCGGCGCCGTGCGAAACGGCGATGGCCAGCACGGCAGGTCGCACGTCGATCGTCCGGTCGCCGTCAGGGCGGTGTCGGACGACCTCGGCGTGCTCGGCCGCCAGGAGCTCATCGCTTCGTTGCCGGAGCAGGGCCGCCAGTTCGGCGGCGTCGGCCGTCGGCCATTCCTGCTCCCAGAGAGTTGCCCGCAGCATGCGCGCCAGCTTCGGCGCGCCGTCGGGCACGTCCAGGTAGGTCGTGATGTCCATGCCCTCGGGGAGGGTCGCAGACAGCCGCGCGAGGTCCCGGTCCGGGACGATCGGGGCGGCGAAGGTGAGTTCGGCGTACTCGCCGGTGGAGACGTACCCGACCGACAGGGCGTCGGGGAACGACACCTTGGCGTGCGGGGTGAAGCCTTCCGAGTACGCGATCGGGAGGTCGACCCGGCGCAGCGCCCGCTCCCAGACCGACGACAGGTCGCGCGCTGACACGAAGCGCGTGCGACCGGTCTTGGTCCACCGGATGCGGATCCGCTGCTGCTGCACGGGTCCTCCAGGTCGTGGTCCTCGGGGCGCGGCGGGTGCCGTGCCGGTGACCGGCGGTTGGGTTGTCACCTCCCGCACGAAGCGCGCGGGCGTTTCGGCGAGAATCCTAGCCGCCGGAGGCGTAACGCTCGGGCGTGGTCGGCAGGGTGTCCTTGCCGCCCAGGCCCGAGGGCAGCACCGGCAGTTGGAAGCCGCCGGTGTAGCCGGTGTCGTGTTCGATGGACAGGCCCGGGCACACCCCGCAGTCGTAGCAGGGCGACCACCGGCAGTCGTCGAGTTGCTTGTCCGAGCGGGCGTCGGTCCAGTCCTCCCACAGCCAGCTCTTCTCGAGCCCGCTGTCGAGGTGGTCCCAGGGCAGCGCTTCGTTCTCGTCGCGTTCGCGGTAGCTGAACCAGTCGAGCGACACGCCGGTGTCGGCCATGGCCTGGCGCCAGGTGTCGAGCGTTGGCATCTCGTGCCAGCCGTCGAAGCGGGCGCCGAGCTGCCAGGCACGCTCGACCGCGGGTGCGACGCGGCGGTCGCCACGGGCGAGCAGGCCCTCGATCACGCCCTCTTCCGGGTCGTTGGTGCGCAGCTTCAGGCCGCCGTGGTCCTTGATGGCATGGCGGATCATGCTCAGCTTGCGCTTGATCTCGTCGGGCGAGTCCTGCGGCGCCCACTGGAACGGCGTGTGGGGCTTGGGCACGAAGCCGCCGACCGAGATCGTGACCTTGTTCGCGCGGCCGTGCTTCTGGGCGATCTGGTAGGTCTTGATGCCGAGGTCGGCGATGGCGAGCACGTCGTCGTCGGTCTCGGTGGGCAGGCCGACCATGAAGTAGAGCTTGATGTGGCGCCAGCCCTCGCTGAAGGCCACCTCGGCGGTGCGCAGCAGGTCGGCCTCGGAGACCATCTTGTTGATCACGGCGCGCATGCGCTCGGAGCCGGCCTCGGGCGCGAACGTCAGGCCGGTGCGACGGCCGTTGCGCGACAGTTCGTTGGACAGCGTGACGTTGAACGCGTCGACCCGGGTCGACGGCAGCGACAGCGAGGTGACGGTGCCCTCGTAGGCGTCGGCGAGGTCGCGCGCGATCGGTCCGATGGCCGAGTGGTCCGCCGAGGACAGCGACAGCAGGCCGACCTCTTCGAACCCGGTGTTCTTCACGCCCTCCTCGACCAGTTTCTGGACCGTCTCGGGACGCCGTTCGCGCACCGGGCGGGTGATCATCCCGGCCTGGCAGAACCGGCAGCCGCGCGTGCAGCCGCGGAAGATCTCGACGCTGAAGCGCTCGTGGACCGTCTCGGTCATCGGCACGAGTTGCTTCTTGGGGTACTGCCACTCCTCGAGGTCCTGGATGGTGCGCTTGGGCACGATCGCGGGCACGCCCGGCTCGGTCGCGACGGTGGCCTTGAGCCGGCCGTCGTCGGTGTAGCGCGGCGTGTAGAAGGCCGGGACGTACACGCCCTCGACCGCGGCGAGGTCGCGCAGCAGTTGGCGGCGGTCGTTCGAGCCGGACGCCTTCCAGGCCCGCACGGCCGCGTCGACCTCGAGCGTGACCTGCTCGCCGTCGCCCATCACGGCCGCGTCGATGAAGGGCGCCAACGGCTCGGGGTTGTATGCCGCGTGGCCGCCGACCAGGACGACCGGATCGTGCGCCGTGCGCTGGTCGGCGTGGATGGGCACCCGACCGAGGTCGAGCAGGTTGAGCAGGTTGGTGTGGCCGAGTTCGTGCGGCAGGCTCACGCCCATCACGTCGAAGGCCCACAGCGGCCGGTGGGTCTCGAGCGAGAAGGCCGGGATGCCGTGCTCGCGCATCAACGCCTCGAGGTCGACCCAGGGCGCGTACAGCCGCTCGGCCAGCGCCGTCGGCCGCTCGTTGAGCAGTTCGTACAGAATCTGGATGCCCTGGTTGGGCTGGCCGACCTCGTAGGTGTCGGGGTAGCACAGCAGCCACCGCGTCTCGACGGCCTGCCACGGTGTGACGACCTGGTTGTGCTCGCCGCCGACGTACTGCGCGGGCTTGCGCACCTGCGGCAGCAGCGGTTCGAGCACCCCGTAGTAGCCGGGGGGCACGGTCGCGGCCTGGCCGGCGAGCCGGTAGGGGCCCCGCGCGTCGCGCGGGGGCGTCGCGGGGACGGACGTCGTCGGCGCGGTGCCGAGCATGAAGCCTCCGAAGCCGGGGAAGGGTGCGACCGGACCCGGCGGCGGGTGTCGACGTCGGCGGCGCACCAGGGCACGAGACCTCGGACGCGCTGCACGATCGGCGCCACGGACCGGGCTCTCGATGTTCGACGTCAGCGTACCAACGGCCCCGGATGGCGCTGCGGGCTAGCCAAGCCCGAACCGCCGGCCGACGAGCCGGGCCGTGACCGCCGCCGCGGCCCCCAGCGTGGCCAGGGCGAGCGGGATCGCGGCCAGCCCGATGGTCGAGCCGATCAGGCCGACGACGAACGGCGAGATGGTTGCGCCGGTGATGGCCGCCAGCACCGCCGCCGTGGTGGCACCGCTGGCGGTGGGCAGTGCCCGCGGCAACCAGACCATGGCGGTCGGGAACACCGGGGCGAGGAACAACCCGGTGGCGACCAGCGCGTACGGAGCGAGGACGGGCACGACGGCGAGGGCGAGGCTGACAGCGGCAAGGGGCAGCACCAGTGCGACCAGACGGCCCGGACGCACGCGCGCCACCACGAACGCGAACAGGAACCGCCCGCCGGTGATCGCGAGCCAGAACGCCGAGGTCCAACGTGCGGCCGCAGCCTGGTCCCAGCCGCGGAACTCGACGTAGGTCGCGAGCCAGGTCGCGGTGCCCGCCTCGACGGCGACGTAGGTGCCGAACACCAGCGAGAAGGCGAGCACGTGCCGGCGGGGCGGCGCCGCCGCGAGGTCGAGTGCCGGGCGGGGCGGGGTGACCGTCCGCAGCATCGGCACGACCGCCACCACCGCGACCACTCCCACCAGTCCGAACGCGAAGCGGTGATCGGCGAGCGAGAGCACGAACGGCAACGTGACCGCGCCGATGCCGAACACGCCGTGCATCATCGCCACGACCGTCGGCGTCCGCGGGCCGGTGTCGCGCGGATAGACCGAGTTCATCCCGTTCGAGAGCACCCCGAACCCGACGCCGAGCACCGCGCCGGTGGCGAGGACCAGGACCATCGAGGGGGCGACCGCCACCCCCAGCGCGCCGAGGCCGAGGAGCGCGACACCGATGGCCAACAGCCTGGCGCCCCACCCGCGGCGTGTGGCGCCGGCCCAGGCGAGCACGCCGACGAGCGCCGCCAGCGGGTGCACCGACGCGGGCAGGCCGGACACGAACTCGCTGACCCCGAACAACTCGCGGAAGGCCGGCGCGGAGGGGCCGTACAGGGCGGCAACGCTGCCCGAGACGAAGAAGCCGAGGAAGCCACCGGCGAGGGCGGTCCGTGGCAGACGGAACCCCGTCGAGGCGTGCGTCGTCACCGGTCAGAACCGCCGCATGTGCACGTTGAGGAGCAGGCCGACCAGCCCGAACCAGACGATAAGGGACGTGCCGCCGTAGCTGATGAACGGCAGCGGGAGGCCCGTGACCGGCATGATGCCGACGTTCATGCCGACGTTGATGAACACCTGCAGCGCCAGCATCGCCACGATGCCGGCCGCGAGCAGCGTGCCGAACAGGTCCTTGGCCAGGATCGCGATGCGCAGCCCGCGCCAGATCAGCACCAGGAACAGCGCGAGGACCAGGCCGGTCCCGACGAACCCGAATTCCTCGCCGACCACCGTGAAGATGAAGTCGGTGTGGTTCTCGGGCACGAACGACAGCGAGGTCTGCGTGCCCTGGAACAGGCCCTTGCCGAACAGTTGGCCCGAGCCGATGGCGATCTCGGACTGCTCGGTCTGGAACCGCAGCGTGCGGTCGAGGGAGGGGTCACCCGCCCGCGCGAACGCCGTCAGGCGGGCCAACTGATACGGGTCGAGGAACTCCTGGGTCACCGCGACGACCGCGGCGACGATCCCGGCGAGCCCGAGCCCGACGAGGTAGCGCGCGGGGGCCGAACCGACCAGGAACAGCACGGCGAGCAGCCACACGAACACGATCGAGGTGCCGAGGTCGGGCTGCAGGAACACCAGCGCCATGGGGACCATCGTCAGGGCCAGGGAGACTGCCACCGTGGACAGCCACGGCTCGCCCTTGCGCTCGTGGATCCAGGCGGCGACCGTGATCAGGACGGCGACCTTGGCGATCTCGGACGGCTGGAGCTGGAATCCACCGATGACGATCCAGCGCTGCGAGCCGCCACGGGCGGTGCCGAGGCCGGTGAGCACGAGCACGAGGAACAGCAGCGATCCGGTGTAGAGCACGGCGGCGTAGCTGCGCAGGTGGCGGTAGTCGATGACGGCGGCGGCGACCAGGCCGATCACCCCGATGACCAGCGCCATCAACTGCCGGCTGACGTAGAGCGTCGACGGCAGGCCCTGTTGCGCCAAGGTCGCATGCTTGGCGCTGTAGATCATGACGATGCCGATGCCCGTCAGCGCCAGGGCGGTGAGCACCAACACGGGGTCGAGGTGCTTGACCGGCGCATAGGCGTCCTGCCAGCGCGCCTGGACGCGCTCGCGCATGATCTTCTCGGCACGGTCCTGCCCGAACCCGGCCTCCATCAGGCTGCCTCAGTCGTCGTCGGAGGCGCGGAACGAAGCGAGCACGCACGACGCCTAATCATAGATCGGGTCACCGGCATCGAACTCGTTGTCCTCGGCGGCGACGATGCCGAAGATGTGCTCGAGGATGTTGCGGGCGATCGGGGCGGCGGTCTGCGAACCGCCACCGCCCTCCTCGACGTTGACGACGACCACGTACCGGGGGTCGTCGGCCGGGGCATAGGCGGCGAACCAGGCGTAGGGCACCTTCGGCTTGAGTTCGGCGGTGCCGGTCTTGCCGGCGACGGGCACCTCGCCGAAGGGGAACGGTGTGCCGCGCGTGAAGGCGCCGTGGGCGGTGCCGCGATCGTGCATCACCACGTCCTCGAGGCCACGCTGCAACGCGGCGAGTTCGGCGTCGTCGAGGCCGAGCTCACCCAACACCTCGGGTTCGATCTCGCGCACGACCTCGCCGTCGGGCGTGACGATGCGCTGGCCGAGCAGGGGTTGGTGGATGGTGCCGCCGTTGGCGATGGCGGCGTAGTGGACCGCGATCTGCAGCGGCGTGACCAGGATCTCGCCCTGTCCGATGGACGAGTTGATGGCGTCACCGCCGCGCCAGACACCGCCGGAGACGCAGTTGTCCTCGAGCACGGCGCGCCGGTACGAGCCCGGTTCGGCCTCCTCGGCCTGCTCGCACAGCCAGTCGCGGTTGGCCAGCCACTTCTCGTACTTCTCCTCGCGGCTGGGGATGCGGCCCGGCAGTTCGCCGGGCAGGTCGATGCCGAGGCGCTGGCCGAAGCCGAACCGTCCGGCGACCTCGGGCAGGATCTCGTCGGGGTCGTCCTGGCCCTGCTCGCGCTGCCATTGCCGGTAGGCGAGGTCGTAGAAGTAGGTGTCGCACGAGCGCCGCAGCGCCTCGGTCAGGCCCATGGCGCCTTCGTCGACCCGGTTCCAGTTGCGGAAGGTGATCCCGCCGACCTCGTATTCGGAGGGACACGGCACCGGGGTGTCGGGGCCGACCAGCCCGGCTTCCATGAACGCCGCACCGGTGACCGTCTTGAACACCGAGCCGGGCGGGTAGGTGCCCTGGATCGCCCGGTTGAGCGCGGGCGCATGGGTCGGATCGTCCTCCTCCCCCGGGTAGAGGTAGCGGGCGTATTCGGGGGAGAGCCCGCCGACGAACTCCGACGGGTCGAAGCTCGGGTACGACGCCATCGCCAGGACGCGACCGCTCTGCGCGTCGAGCACCACGGCCGACCCGGCCACCGACGGCAGGTTGCGCTCGCTGGCGGTGTGGATGTCCTCGCGGCTGGCGATGATGCCGTCCTCGAGCAGCATCTCGACCGCCGCCTGCAGGTCGAGGTCGAGCGAGGTCACGAGGTCGTTGCCGGGCTCCGGGTCGGTCTCGCGCTGGACGTCGACGACGGTGTTGCGGGCGCTGACCTCGAGGAGTCGGCTGCCCGCCTTGCCGCGCAGGTCCGACTCGTAGACCGCCTCGAGTCCGGCGCGGCCGACCTGCTCCCCGCCGCGGTAGTTGGCGAACGCGGGGTCGGCGAGCTGCTCCTGGGTGATCTGGTTGAGATAGCCGACCAGGTGGGCGGCGAGGTCGCCGTGCGGGTAGGTGCGTACCGGCAGCACCTCGGCGATCACGCCGGGGAACAACTCCTGCTGGGTCCGCACCGCGTACACGACCTCCTGGGTGACGTCGAACGCGATCGGGATGTGGCCCAGCGGGCTGTAGTGCTGGCTGCTCATGCGTGCGACGACCTCGTCGCGGTCGATCCTGAGCAGTTGCGCGAGCCGTTCGAGCACGTCCGCGGCGGACTCGTCGACCGGCTCACCCGCCCCGTTGAGCAGCAACTGACGGTCCGCGCTGATCGTCAGCGACGGCCGGTTCTTGACCAGTTCCTCGCCGTGGGTGTCGAGCATGCGCCCGCGCGGCGCGTCGACGTAGATGGTGCGCAGCCGGTTGGTGTCGGCCAGCTCGGCGAAGCGGTCGCCGGCAAGCACCTGCAGGAACCACAGGCGCGAGAACAGCGCGAGGAACAGCGCGATCACCAGGACCGTCAGGAACGTCAGCCGCAGGACCGGCGAGGTGTCGGAGTTCGCCATGGAGGCTCATTGAAAGGTGTGAGGACGGCAGCGGGACGGGTCACGCGGGCGACGGTACCAACGGACGGCGAGCGATCAGTCGAGCAGGCCGGGGCCGGTGAGCGGGAACCGGTCCGAGAGCCGCCCAACGGCGGCAAGCGCCACGGGCGCCAGCAGCGTGTTGTACAGACCGACGGCGACCGAGGCCTGCAGGAGCATCACGGGCGCGATCCGCTCCTCGCCGAGCAGGAGCACGAGCACGCCGTACCCCGCCGTCCCGAGCACCCCCGACGCGAAGGCGATGATGACCGGCGCGGTCACCGACTCGGGGGCGAGGTAGGGACGGGCGAGGCCGACCACGAAGCCGATCACGGCCATGATCAGCGCCGCGATCCCGACCGGGGACTGGCTGACGAGCAGGTCGGTGAGCACGCCGGCGGCGAATCCGACGCGCAGGCCCGGCAGGGGCCCGTCACGCAGGCCGATCGCGACGGTGACCAGCAGCAGCAGGTCGGGCCGGTACCCGGCGAGGGTCAGGAAGGGAAACAGCGCGGTCTGCAGCACCGCCGCCGTGACCAGCAGCAGCCCGACCGCCAGCACGCGCAGGATCACGGTGCCGCCTCGTCGCCCTCGGCGCCGGCCTCGCCGTCGCTGTCGGCATCGTCGCCGGTGTCGGCTTCACCATCGCCGTCGGTGTCCTCGCCGTCGACGGTCGGCGGCCCGGGCGGCGGGGTGAACTCGGGGTCGGGCGCGTCCTCGAACGGCGGCAGGTCCTCGACGGGTTCGCTCGTGACCACGATGACGTGGTGGATCCGCGTGAAGTCGACGAAGGGGCGGACCTGCACGTCGAGGACGAGGCCGGCCGTGACCTCGCCGACCTCGGAGACCGTGCCGATCGGGATGCCCCCCGGGAAGGCACCCGACTGGTACGCGGAGGTGACGATCTCGTCGCCGACCTCGACCGCCGCTTCGGGATCGAACGGCTGGAACAGCATCGGCTCGCCGCCGCGACCGATCACGGTGCCGGCCTCGCCGTTGCTGGCATGCCGTGCGGGCGCGCCGAAGTTGGGATCGATCGACAGCAGCACGCGTGCCGCGTGGGCCTCGACCTGGATCACGCGACCGACCAGGCCGTCACCGTTGACGACCGGCATGTCACGCTCGATGCCGTCGTCCCGACCCACGTCGATGGTGACGACCCACTCGAAACCGGTCGGCCCGAGCGCGACGACCCGGGCGGTCACGCCCTCGACACCGGTGTGGTCGCGCATCGCGAGCAACTCGCGCAGTTCGTCGTTCTCGCGCTGCACGTCGGCCGCCGAGCGGTGGCGTTCCTCGAGCACCTCGACCCGCTCGCGCAGCCGTTCGTTGTCTGCCCGGATGCGAAGCAGTTCGCCGAGGCCGCCGAACGTGTCGCCGATCGGGCGCACGAGCGTCGTCAGCCCGTCCTGGACCGGACGCAGCAGCGCCGTGACGCCACCGCGCAGCCGGTCGAGCGGACCGTCGTCACCTGAGCGGTAGTCGACCGTGATCAGGACCAGGGCGGCCAGGACGAGGACGACGAGCAGAACGCGTACGCGTCGTCGCAGGAACACCGCCGCGGATCAGTGGCGCGACGAGGAGATCAGCACCTTCTTCAGGGCTTCGAACTCCTCGAGGCACTTGCCCGACCCGATCGCCACCGACGACAGCGGGTTCTCGGTGATGTGGATCGGCATGCCCGTCTCGTGCTTGAGCCGCTCGTCGAGCCCACGCAGCAGGCCGCCGCCACCGGTCAGGACGATGCCCTTGTCCATGATGTCGGCGGCGAGTTCCGGCGGGGTCTTGTCGAGCGTGTTCTTCACCGCGTCGATGACCGCGTTGACCGGTTCCTCGATCGCCTTGCGGATCTCGTCGGCGCTCACGATGATCGTCTTCGGCAGCCCGGAGACGAGGTCGCGACCGCGGATCTCGGCGTGTGGCTCGTCGGCCAGCGGGAACGCGCTGCCGATCGCCATCTTGATCTCCTCGGCGGTGCGCTCGCCGAGCATCAGCGAGTACTCCTTCTTGATGTAGGAGATGATCGCGTCGTCGAGTTCGTCGCCGCCGATGCGGATCGACTGGCTGGTCACGATGCCGCCCAGCGAGATGACCGCGACCTCGGTGGTGCCGCCACCGATGTCGACGACCATGTTGCCGGCCGGCTCGTGGACCGGCAGGCCCGACCCGATGGCGGCCGCCATCGGCTCCTCGATGATGTAGGCGGCCCGGGCGCCGGCCTGGATCGTGGCCTCCTCGACCGCACGCTGCTCGACCCCGGTGATCCCCGATGGCACGCAGACCACGACGCGCGGCTTGGCCAGGAACCGGCGCTTGTGCACCGCCTGGATGAAGTAGCGCAGCATCTTCTCGGTCACGTCGAAGTCGGCGATGACGCCGTCCTTGAGCGGCCGGATCGCCATGATGTGGCCCGGCGTGCGGCCGATCATCCGCTTGGCCTCGGCACCGACGGCGAGGATCGCGCCGTTCTTGGTGTTGATGGCCACCACGGAGGGCTCGTTGAGCACGATGCCGCGGCCACGCACGTAGACGAGCGTGTTCGCCGTACCGAGGTCCACGGCCATGTCACGGCCGAGGAACTGGAAGGTGTTGCCAATGTTCGCAGCCACGGGGAGACCTGCCGGGCTCGGGGAAAGGGGGACACACGGGACGCCGCCACCGAAGGCGGACGAGGACCGCGAGGTGCCGCTCCGGAGCGCGCGCCTTGCCAGCGTACGCCCCAAGGGCCGGGAGCGGATGCTAACACCCGCACGCAGGACCCGCGTCCTAGGTCAGAACCCCGCGGCGGGCGAGGCTGGTCCACGTGGTGCCGCCGACCACGAGGTGGTCGAGCAGGTCGATGCCGAGCATCTCGCCCGCCCGCGCCAGCCGGCGGGTGACGAGTTCGTCGTCGCGCGAGGGCTCGGGATCGCCGGAGGGATGGTTGTGCGCGAGCACCAGCGCCGAGGCGTTGGCGAGCAGCGCGTCGCGAAACACCTCGCGCGGCGCCATGAAGGTGTGATCGATCGAGCCGATGCTGACCGTCGCGGTCCCGAGCAGGCGGTGCTTGGTGTCGAGGAAGGCCGCCTCGCACCGCTCGCGGTCGCGGAGGCCGACCAGCGGCACCAGCAGGTCCGCAGCGGCCTCGGGGCTCGACACCAGCGTCCGGTCGGTGCGGCCCGGCACGAAGGCGCTCGGGGCGCACGCGGCGCACGGCACCAACTCGTCGATCGTTCCCGCCGCGGCGCCGGTGGCCCACATCGTGGTCATCGTCACGTCCCCCGTGTCGTGGAAGCAAGCGTGCCGCAGCGGCGGCGGGGGTGGTGATCCGGCTGCCCAGCGCCTGTGGACAGTTCGACCTCAGGCGGTGGGCGCGGCCATGATCCAGGCGGGCAGGCCGCTCTTCAGGTCGGTGCAGTGCTCGACGACCTCGAAGCCGTGACGGCGGTAGAAGCCGACGTTGGGCTCGTCGTCGGTGCGCAGCAGGCACCGGTCGTGGCCGCCGGCCGCCATGTCGTCGAGCACGCGCCGCAGCATCGCGCCGCCCGCGCCGGTCCCCTGCCGGTCCGGCCGCACACCGAGCACCCACAGGTAGCCGGTCGACGGCGTGAGCGCGTCGACCAGGCGACGTTCGGTCGGCCGCTCGTGCCGTTCCAGTCGCAGCGTCGCACCCGGACCGAACCGCAGGGGCGTCAGGACCAGCCCCGTGCGGACCAGGTCCACCGGGCCCAGGGCGAGCCGCCCGCCCGGCACCCAGCCGGCCGCGGCGTCCGCGCCGTCGGTCAGTACGTGGCCGTGCCTGCGGCAGTGGCGCAGCGTGCCCGCGAACAGCCACGGCAGGCGCCGGGCCCGGGTCACCGGGTCGGGCAGGACGTGACCGAACAGCGTGCCCGCGTGGAACGCCGCCGCCAACGCGGCAGCGGCGTCCCGGAACGTGGTGGCGGTCACGGCCTCATCGAGGTCAGAACCGGCCGGGGAAGAAGATGCCCAGTTCGCGCTGGGCGCTCTGGATGCTGTCCGAGCCGTGGACGATGTTCTCGCCGATCACGGTGGCGAAGTCGCCGCGGATGCTGCCCGGGGTCGCCTCGAGCGGGTTGGTCGCGCCCATCAGGTTGCGCATACCGGCGATCGCGCCCTCGCCGGACACGCACATCGCGACCAGCGGCGCCGAGGTGATGAAGTCGACCAACTCGCCGAAGAACGGCTTGTCGGTGTGCTCGCCGTAGTGCTCTTCGGCCTTCTCGCGCTCGAGCGTGCGCAACTCCAGCGCCTCGAGCGCGTAGCCCTTGCGCTCGATGCGGGCGACGACCTCGCCGACCAGGCCGCGCTTGACGCCGTCGGGCTTGACCAGGATGAGGGTGCGTTCGATGGCCACGACAATTCCTTGGGGGGAGCGGGAGTGCCCGAAACGGGCGGGGAGTCGCGCGAAGGGTGCCCGGTCGCGCCCACGGTCACAACTTCAGTCGGACTGGTCCTCGATGAGCCGGTCGAGCGCCTCCTGCAGGGCGTCGTCGTCGGCGAGCAGCGCCGAGAGTTCGTCCGCCTCGTCGGCGAGGTCGCCGTCCAGCCGGTCGTCGAGGTCGTC
>DATHUR010000143.1:0-25140 GCA_035462025.1 Egicoccus sp.
GGACACATGGTGTCCCCGGACCCCGTTACGTCGAAGACACGTCATGGACCTCACGACCCCCCGGCATCCCCCCGCCACCCCCCGGCACCGCAAGGTGCTGCTCGCCGGCGGTGGCCTCGGACTGCTGCTCGGGACCTACACCGGCCTGGCCAGGGCCGGAGTCGGCCCCGCGCGCCTGGCCGCCGACATCCACAGCGTCGTGATGGTGCTCGGTTTTCTCGGCACCCTGATCGCCCTCGAGCGTGCGGTCGCGCTCGGACGGCGCTGGGGCTATCTCGCGCCGGTGCTAAACACCGCCGCCGTCCTCGCACTCCCCGTCACCCGGGAACTCGCCGGCGTGCTGTTCGTCCTGGCCGGCGGCGTGGTGACCGCGACCTATCTCGTGTTGCTGCGGGCCGGCGGGATGCACGCGCACATGGTCGTGATGACCGGCGGCGCCCTCGCCTGGATCGCCGCCGCCGCCTGGTGGCTCTCCGGCTCCGGCCCCGTGCGTGCCACGCCCGTCCTGGCTGCATTCCTGGTGCTGACCATCATCGGTGAGCGGCTCGAACTCAGCCGTCTCACGCTGCCCGGTGCCGGTAGCCGGCGCCGCTTCCTCGCGGTCCTCGGCCTGTTCGCCACCGGCGTGGCCGCGACCCCCGTCGACCGCGGGACGGGACTGGTCGTCGGCGGCGTCGCCCTGCTCGGCATGGTCGCCTGGTTGCTGCGCTACGACGTCGCCCGCCGCACCGTCCGGCGACCCGGACTGCCCCGGTTCTCGGCCGTCTGCATGCTCACCGGCTACGGCTGGATGACCGTCAGCGGCCTGCTGTGGGTCGCCATCGGGCTCGGGGCGAGCGGGCCACTACTGCACGATGCGATGGTGCACAGCCTGTTCCTGGGCTTCGTGCTGTCGATGGTCATGGGCCACGCGCCGATCATCGTCCCGGCCGTGCTCCGCCGTCCGCTGCAGTTCCATCCGGTCGCCTACGGTCCGCTGGTGCTGTTGCACCTGTCGGTCGCGCTGCGGATCGGCGCCGACCTGGGGGCGTCCTATCCGTTGCGTGAGGTCGCACTGCACGGCAACGTCGCGGCGCTCGTGCTGTTCGTCGGCGTGACCATCTGGGCGACGAGGCGTCCGACCCCCGCGCCGTTCTCCCCGCACACTGCGGTAAAGGTGTCCCCGTGAGCCGAAGCGAGACCGTGACCCCGACCACCCCGCCTGCCCATGGCCAGCGCCCCCGTGGCAGTTCGCCGTTCGGCGCCGCCGCCCCGAGCATCGCCATCGCGCTGCTCTACCTCGTCGCCCTGCTCACCTGGCTCGCCATCGGCGACGTCCTGCCCGGTGGCCGCTGGTTCGCCGTGCACCTGTTCACGCTCGGCGTCCTGACCAACCTGGTGCTGACGTTCAGCGAGCACTTCTCGCGGACGGTCACCCGCACGGCCGGTGAGCGCGCCGCGTGGTGGCCGCTGGTCACCAACCTCGGCGTCCTCGGAGTCGTGGTCTGGCTGCCCTCGGGTCAGCGCTGGCTGCTGGTCGCGGGCGCGACGGTGGTGACCGGCAGCGTGTTCGTCGCCTACCTGCGCATCCGCCGGATGCGGCACCAGGCCGTCGGTGCCCGGTTCGGCTGGATCGCACGGGTCTACGAGCGTGCCCACGGCGCCTTCATCCACGGCGCCGTCCTCGGAGCCCTGCTCGGCAGCGGGGTGCTCGGGGGACGCTGGTACGGCGGTGCCCGGATCGCCCACCTGCATGCCAACATCCTCGGCTGGGGCGGCTTGACCCTGCTGGCCACGCTGGTCTTCTTCGGTCCGACGATGGCCCGCACAAGGATCGAGGACGGTGCCGACGCCCGCTCGGCCCGCTGGCTGCGTCACGGCGCGACCGGGCTGACCGTCGCGGTGCTCCTGCTGCTGCTCACCCCGATCGAGGGGATCGGCGGCACGGCCTTCCGGGTGGCCGCCGCCGTCGGCATCGGCGTCTACGCGGTCGCGACCACCCTGGTCTGCGCCCCGGTCGCGCGTGCCGTCCTCAACGCGCCCCGGGCGACGGCGGCACAGCCGCTGGTGCTGGGAGTCGCGATGCTGTTCCCCGTCGTGGCGTGGGCCGACGCCGTCGTGCTCGCCCTCGGCCAGTGGCGGTGGCTGGACGCGGTCGGGATCGCTGCCCTGACCGGGGTGCTCGCCCAGGCGATCCTGGCCACGCTGATCTATCTCGCCCCGATGCTGCGCGGCCGGACCACGGCGGCCCGCGACCTGATCATCGCCCGGCTCGAGACCGGTGCCCGGACCCGGGCGCTGCTGTTCGGCGTGGGGATCTTCTCGTCCACCCTCGGCGCGGCCCGCCTGTTCGACTGGGTGCCGCTGGTCGCGATCGGGTGGACGCTGATCGGCCTCGTCGTGGTCGTGACGCTGTTGACCGCACCCCGGCCGGTGCACCGGGCCTGAAGCCCGGGGCACCCAGTGGTTCGGGCGGGGTCTCAGACCGCCACGGCCGGCTCCGCGACGGGCGCGAGCAGCTCGGCGAGGGCGTCGAGGAACTGTTCGACGGCGGCGCGGGCGAGACGGTCCCGCCGGTGCCGGTCGATCCGGTTCGTGCTCACGTCGACGCCCGGGGTCCGGGTCGAGAGCACCGCGAGTCGGCTACCCCGCACCGTCGGCGTGACGACCACCTGCAGGGTCATGGTCGGCCAACCGGTGTGCTCCTCCTCCCGGTGCCACCACGGTGATGTGGGGTCGATCGCGAAGGGGAACGGTCCGGCGGGCGGCCAGCGGCCGCTGTCGTCGTTCCAGGTCACGCTGACCACGGCCATCCCGTCGTCGTGGACCCGGGCATCGACCCGCGGGGTGACGTCGAGCGCGAAGCCGGCGCGTACGTCCGAGGTGGCGTCGAGGGCCGACGCGGTGGCCGCGTCGGCGAGCGCGTGGATGTCCTGGCGCAGACGCGTGACGACCTCGTCGATGGGGCGGTCGACGTGACGGACCGTATGGAGGTGGAGGGCGCTGGTCATCGGGTGGCTCCGGACAGTTCGCGGATCGCGGTGGCCGGGGAATCGGCTGCGGTCACCAGGTGACCGGCGAGTGCCTGCAGGAACGCCTGGACGGCGACCGCCAACAGACGCTGTGCGTGGCCGCGGTGCACGCTGGTGGCACCGAGGCCCGTGGCCGGTGACCGCGTCGACACGAAGGTGATGCGGCTGCCTGCGGCGCGTGGGCTGACGACCAGCCAGGCCGTCAGCGACGGCCACCCGGTCACGTCCTCGGGCCCGGACCAGCGCAGCCGGAGCTGTCCCGGTTCCTGGTCGCCGGCGGCCACGGTCTCGACCGTCGGCAGCAGATGCATCGGCAGGCCCCAGTCGGCGAAGCGGGGGCCGCACCGGCCGATCGCGTCGGCGGTCGCCGTGGTCAGCATGGCCGGATCGGCCAGTAGCCGCGCCAGCGTCTCGGCGGGGTCCAGCGGCAGGGGCACCGCGTGGTAGGCGAACAGTGGTCCAGGGCCGGTCATGGGTGACCTTTCGGTCTACAGCGTGCGTCGGGACAGCCGCAGGCGCCAGGCGTCGGGGCCGCGCTGCAGGTAGCTGATCTCGAAGGCGCCCGGCTGGCGCTGCTCGAGTTGGGCGAGCATCGGCAGGGGGTCGTGCGGCGCGACCAGGACGAGGGCGTGACCGAGCCCGACCGCATCGAGGGCGCCGAAGATGGCCGCGTGCCGGACCGCGTGCGGGATCAGACGCGCATCGAGTTCGGGGTCGGACGTCTCGGCCTCGTGGCAGTTGCAGGTGTGGGCCTCGGCCGTCCCGTCGGACTCGTGGTTCCCGTGGGCAGCGGTGGTCGCCTCGTCTTCGGCGAGCGGAAGGTGTGCAGTCATCGTGGGACGTCCTTGGGTGGCGGTCCGGCGACCGACGCCGAACCATGATCTCTCAGCTAAGGGTTTTGAGGGTCGTGCGGGGACCCCCGTGTCGGTAGGGCCGAAGGTCACAAGGCCACCGGGCGGACCCGTACAGTCCGGCCGTTCGTCGAGCGAGGACCCGCCGTGGGCTACTACGAGGCCGCCATCACCGAGTCGGACTTCGTCGTCGAGCCCGTCGCCGAACGCTCGGCCCTCGAGGCGCTGCTGACGCTCTCGCGCCTCGAGTTCGGCTACGACCTCGACGACCGGGGGCTGACCGACCTCGACGGCTTCATGCGACTGTTCGAGATCCGGGTGGTGCGCGACCAGGACGGCGTGATCCGCCACCTCGAGTTCGCCGCCCAGCTACTGCTCGAGACCGACGACGTGTTCCGGGCGCTCGGGCCCTACGTCCGGGCCGGCTCCTACCTGCGGATGCACTCGGGGACCGGCGCCCGGTGGCGCTACGAGTTCGACGGCGCGGTGACGCAACGCCACGACGAACCCGACGCCCCCTGGTATGGCCGCTGAGGCCCCAGCCAAGGTTGGCTCGACGGTGCCTCCTATGCTGGCGGTGGCCGATTCAGAGGAAGGGCGGTCATGGGCGACCCGGCGTGCTGGCTGGACCGCGTCTGCGACGTGTGTGGTCAGGTCGCCGACGACCTCGACGAACAGCGCCGCTGTCCCGACTGCGCGACGCCGTCGCTCAGCGATGGTGACTACCAGGCCCTCGCCGAGTTCCGCGCCGCCCTGCGGGCGTTCCTGCACGCCTCGGAGGAGGCGGCCCGGGCGGCCGACCTCACGCCCAACCAGCACCAGTTGCTCCTCGCCATCCGAGGATGGGCCGGTGACGGGGCGCCGGGCGTCACCGAACTGGCCGACCGGCTGCGACTGCAGGTGCACTCGACCGGCGAACTCATCGCGCGGGCCGAGACGGCTGGGCTGATCGAACGGCAGGAGGATCACGAGGACCGTCGTCGTCAGCGGCTGTCGTTGACGCCGGACGCAGAACGGCGGCTCGCGGAACTCTCGGCCTACCACCGCGACGAACTGCGCTCGTTCCGTCTGCGGCTGCGCGAGGTGCTCGACGTCCTCGATGCCTGAGCCGGGTCGACGGCTGGCGGATTTACCTTTAGTGTAACGCTAAGGGTTGCTGCGGCTCGGCCGACCGGTTCCGACGCGCGATCCCCGCCGCGCCGCAGGAGATGACGGCATGTGTGAACACTGCAGCTGTCGCCGTCAGCCCTCGATCGCGCAGTTCGGTGCCGACCACGACCGCATCGAAGTCGTCGCCCGGCGGCTCGATCAGGCACACGCCTGCGGGGACCGCGTGTCGGTACGCACGATCACGGCCGAACTGCTCGCGCTGCTCGTGCCGCACGTGACCCGGGAGGAGCAGGGACTGTTCCCGGAGCTGGCAGCCTCCGGGGGTGAGCAGCACACCCGCCGCATGGAGCGCGAACACGACGAGTTCGATGCCGCGCTGGTCCCGGTCGCTGCAGGCGTCGCGACGGACGCCCAGTGGGAGGCGCTCCCGGCCGTGCTCGAGGAGTTGCGGCAGCACATCTGGATCGAGGAGTTCGACGTCTTCCCGGCCGCACTGCAACTGCTCGACCCGTTCGCGTGGCAACGCGTCGAGCGGGTCTGCGACGACCTCGAGCTCGGACCCGTGTCGGCCGAGACGGCGTGAACCCACCCGCCGGGCATCCCGAACCGTCGGCGCACGCCGGCCGCGGCGCGGGGCTCGCGGGGCATCGCGACACGCGGCTGGGGCCATCGCCGTTCGCGGCGACCGGACCATCGGTCGTGGCGGCGACCGGGTTCGCGGTGGCCTGCCTGGTCTGGCTGGCGGCCGGCGACCGGTTGCCGGGTGGGCGCTGGATCGTCGTGCACATCTTCACGTTGGGCGTGCTCACGGTCCTGATCTGGAGCTTCTCCCAGCACTTCGCGACGCGGTTCACGGCGACGGCGTCGACACCGACCGGTCGTCGCAGCCGCGCGGTCCTCACCGGGGCTCTCAGCGGCTCGATCGTGTCGCTGCTGACCGGCCGTGCGCTCGATGCCCACTTGCCCCTCGTCCTCGGGTCCGCGGGCGTCATGGCGATCGTCGGGATGAACCTGGCGCAGTTGCGTCGTCGTCGCCGCCGGGCCGCCGCGACCCGGTTCGCCTGGGTGGTGCGTCAGTACGAGCTCGCCCACATCGCTTTCCTCGGCGCGGCGGCGCTCGGTGGGGCCATGGGCGCCGGCTGGATCCCCGGCCCGATCTTCACCGCCGTGCGCAACACCCACATCCATCTCAACGTCCTCGGCTGGGCGGGCCTGACCGTGTTGGCCACGCTCAGTGCGTTCGGTCCGGCGCTGTTGCGGGTGCAGATCCAGCCGGGCGACGACAAGCGGGCCGGTACCGCCGTTGGGCTGGCGGCCTTCGGGCTGGCCGTTGCCACCGTCGGGTTCCTGATCACCAGCATCGGCGAGGGCGCGGGCCCGCCGCGGGTCATGGCGGCAGGTGGGCTGCTGGTCTACGGCTGTGCCGTGACGGTCGTGGCGCGGCCGCTCCTGCGTGCGGCCCGGCGCACCGACCGCTCGCCGCTTCGCTTCGCCGTCGCGGCGACGCTGGCCTGGTTCCTGCTCGCCATCGCCACCGACGTGGTGATCGTGGCGAGCGGTGCCCGTGGCGGCGCGACCGCGTTGGGGGTGATGCTGCTCGCCGGCGTCCTGGCGCAACTGGTCGTCACCGTGCTGCTCTACGTCGCCCCGATGCTGCGCGGTCGGACCTTCGGGGCCCGGGACCGGGTCATCGCCCGCGTCGAGCGGTTCGCGCGGACGCGCACGGCGACCCTCAACCTCGGTGTCGCACTGGTCGTGGCAGCCGAGGTGGCCGTACCTGCCGGCGCTCCGCTGGCCGCGGCCGGGTGGTCGTTGGTGTGCGTCGCGGTCCTGGTCCATCTCGCTGCGGTGGCCTGGCCGCTCGGCGACGACGACGGGGCGGTCCGTTCGTCGACCGCCCGCCGCTACCGCGGTCCATCGGCATGAACGCACGCCCCCCATCGGGGTCATAAACGTTTACTATATTACTAATGGATATCCACCACGCGGCTCGGGCACCGAGCCCGGCCCACGAAAGGCACGCACGATGCGCAAGAGGATCTCCCTGGT
The DNA here is from genome assembly GCA_035462025.1 of Egicoccus sp. Taxonomy (GTDB): domain Bacteria; phylum Actinomycetota; class Nitriliruptoria; order Nitriliruptorales; family Nitriliruptoraceae; genus Egicoccus. The sequence goes on from DATHUR010000143.1 coordinate 7,022, forward strand.
CGCCCTGGCTGCCGCCAGTCTGGCCCTGGCGGGCTGCGGTGGTGGTGATGCCGGGTCCGGTGACGACACCGCGGCAGCGTCCGGTGGCGCGACGATCGAGGTCGAGGCCGGTGACCTGTACTTCGAGCCCGAACAGCTCAGCGCCAGCGCCGGTGAGGTGAGCGTCACGCTCGACAACGTGGGCGAGGCGGACCACGACTTCGTGATCGAGGAGATGGACGACCTCCTGGTCGCCCACGCCGCCGCCGGCGAGTCCGTGACGGAATCGGTCACGCTCGAGCCCGGGACCTACACCTACTACTGCAGCGTGCCGGGTCACCGCACCACCATGGAGGGCACGCTCGAAGTCAGCTGATCCAACGACCTGCGGGCGGGGCGGACGGCAGCGGCCGGCCGCCCCGCCGTCCGTATGGGCCTCGACCGGCGCGTCGAGGTCGTTCAGCCATCGACGACCCGTACCTCGAGTTCCATGCCTGCGGCCCGGTGGCCGGGGACCGAGCACCAGGCGACGGTCGGGTAGGCCAGCGGGTCCATGACGACGTCCACGGTCTGCCCGGGCTTGACCTCGCCGCTGTCCCAGCCGTTGTCGAGCACCAGGTCGTGGACGCTGCCGCCCGCGTTCTCGAACCGCAGGACCGTCGGCTCACCGGCCACGACCTCGAGCACGTCCGGCGTGAAGCGCATGTCGGTGGCGACCACCGTCGCGTCGGCCTCGCCGTCGGCGGTGACGGTCGCCAGCGGCGCGGCAACGCAGCCGGCCAGCGTCGCTGCCGCCCCGCCGAGCAGGAACAGACGGATCCACATCCGGATACCCCGAGGTTCGCGAAATTCTTTGTGTCGAAGTAAACATTATCAAATTGCTAAGTGTAGAGTCCCGGTTCGAGAGAGCGGATCGACGCCGGGAGGAGCTGGCGAACCATGGATCGTCGACGTGCGAACGCGGGCGCCATGGCCGCGCCGACCGACCGGCTGCGAGGTGTCCGGCGGCTGGCCGCCGTGACCGCAGCCGGCACCCTCGTGCTGATCGCGATGGGAGGTGCCGTCCGAGCCACCGACTCCGGGCTCGCCTGTCCCGACTGGCCGGCCTGCTACGGCAAGTGGATCCCGCCCGCGGACGTCAACATGTGGTTCGAGCACAGCCACAGACTGTGGGCCGGCGTCATCGGCCTCGCCGTGGCCTGGCTCACCGCCTGGACCCTGTTGCGCTTCCGCGACCGTCCCGCCCTGTGGCGGCTGAGCCTGGCAGCGCTGGTCCTGGTGGTGGCCCAGGCCGCGCTCGGCGCCGCCGTGGTGCTGCTCCACCTGCGCGCGGGACTGGTCACCTCACACCTGGGCATGTCGCTGGTGGTGGTCGCCTGCCTGATCGTGCTCACGGCCCTGGCCCGCCCGGAGGGCGCGACCCCGTCGCCGACCGCGGGCGGGGAACGCGTCGGACGGTGGGCCGCGGGCGTGGCCGGCCTCGTCTTCCTGCAGGCGCTGCTCGGCGGCCAGGCAACCGGCCGCGGCGCCGCCTACGTCTACAACGCCGTGCCCTTCTGGCTGGCCGATCAGGCCTGGACCGGCAACGTCCGTGAGTGGCTCCACGTCACCCACCGGGCCGGTGGCTACCTCGTGGCCACGACGGTCGTCGCCTTCGCCGTCGCCGTCCACCGCCGGGCGCGCACCGACGCCACCGTGCCGGCTTGGGCGCCGAAGCTCGCCAAGCTCGGCGTCGCGCTGGTCCTCGCCCAGGTCGGCCTCGGCCTCGCCAACGTGCTCACCCGCGCTGGTGCCCTCAGCGCGACCGGACACCTCAGCGTGGCCAGCTGGCTGTGGGCGACGTTCGTCGTCATGGCCGTGCGAGGCCTGGCCGGTTCGGCGCACGGTGGCCGGGCGCGACGTGCCGGGAGCGCGGACGCGGATGCTCGTCCCGGGTCCGACGACGGGCCCGGGAATCCGCGCTCCATTGCCGAGGAGGTCAACGCGTGACGGAGGAACCGAACGTGGACGACGAACTCGAGGCCATGCCCTGGCCGCAGAAGCTGCTCGACAACCTGTGGCTGCTCCTCGCGATCAGTGTGCTGGTGCCGGGCCTGATGTACCTCGGTTGGGGCCTGTGGGAGCTCGCTGAGTTGCCCACCTGGGGCGGACGCTAGGAGCCTGACGTGACCGATCGACCCGAGCATCACACCCACGACGAGGACGGTCAGCAGCTCAGCACGCTGCTGCCCCCCCGGCGGCAGTGGTGGACCTGGATCGGCCCGGACGAGCGGCGGTGGGTCACCGTCGCGTTCGTGTGGTGTCTGATCCTGTTCACCGGCATGTACGTCTGGATCTCGATCGGGGACCAGCAGACCCCGATCGAGTCCTACCGCATCGAACGCGCCGACTTCCTCGCCGAGGTCGACGCGTTCGTCGCCGAGCACCAGGTCGACGAGGTCGACGGTGCCCCGATCGTCGCCCCGCCGCCGGGCAGCGACGTCTATCTGCACGCCAACCAGTTCGCGTGGCGGCCGGTGCTCCAACTCGAGCGGGGCGAGACCTACCGCCTGCTCGTGTCCTCGACCGACGTGCAGCACGGCCTGTCGCTGCAGCCGGTCAACCTCAACTTCCAGGTCCTGCCCGGCTACCTCTACGTGATCGAGATCACGCCCGACGAGGTCGGCGAGTTCCCGATCGTGTGCAACGAGTTCTGCGGGCTGGGCCACCACTTGATGACCGGGCTGATCGTCGTCGACTGAGCACAGGAGCGAACCGCCGTGGCCTCGACCATCCAGGCACCCCCCGCCCCGAGCCGGACCTGTCAGGTCACCGGATTCGAGGTCGATCGCAACGGGCAGCGACTCGCGCTCGCCTACATCAGTGCTGCCGTGTCCATGCTGGCGTTCGGCGGCACTCTCGCGATCCTGATCGCCCTCCAGCGGCAGGGCCTGCCGATCAGCGACGACTGGTGGTACCGCCTGCTCGCCAGCCACGGCGCCACCATGCTGCTGTTCTGGCTGCTGTTGTTCGAGGTCGCCGCGCTCTACTGGAGTTCGACGATGCTGCTCAACGCGCCGATGCGGGCGCCACGGGTGGCATGGGCGAACTTCGCCATGATGCTGCTCGGCATCGGCATGGCCCAGTGGGCGATGCTCACCGGCCGGGCGACGGTGATGTTCACCGCCTACCCGCCGCTGACCGCGCATCCGGTGTACTACGCCGGCGTGCTGCTGTTCGCGGTCGGCGTGCTGGTCGCCGTCGGGCTGTTCTTCACCAACCTCGTCCTGGCCAAACGCGAGGGCATCTACACCCGGTCGTTGCCGTTGGTCGTCTACGGCATGGCTGCGGCCGCGATCATCGCGGTCTACTCACTGGCGACCGGGGCGGTCGCCTACGGGCTGTTGTTCCTGCAGTCGATCGGGGTGCTCGACAGCGTCGACCCGGCCACCTACCGCCTGTTCTTCTGGGGCATCGGGCACGGCGCACAGCAGGTCAACCTCGCGGCCATGGTCGCGGTCTGGTACGCCCTGATCGGGTTCACACTGGGCGGCCGGCCCGTCAACGAGGGCCTGAGCCGGTTCGCGTTCCTGCTCTACATCGCGTTCATCCACCTCGGGGCCGTCCACCACCTGCTCGTCGACCCGGGTCTCGGCACCAGCCACCGGATCATGAACACCAGCTACATGCTCTACCTCGCGGTGCTCGCGAGCCTGATCCACGCCTTCTCGATCCCCGCGGCCATCGAGGTCGCACAGCGCGAACGCGGCCTCACGCGCGGGCTGTTCGGGTGGCTCAAGCGGGCACCCTGGCGTGAACCGGGGTTCTCGTCGCTGGTGCTCTCGGTGGTCTATTTCGGGTTCATCGCCGGCGTCACCGGCGTGCTGATGGGCACGATCCAACTCAACATGATGATTCACAACACGCTGTTCGTCGTCGGCCATTTCCACTCCACGGTCGTGTCCGGCACGACCGTGGCGTTCATGGGGATCTCGTACTACCTGGTCCCGCTGCTCTCCCAGCGGCGGATCAGCAACGTCCGCATGGCACGTTGGCAGCCGTGGGTGTTCTCCTCCGGGGTGCTGCTGCTGACGCTGTCCATGCTGCTCGCCGGCCGGCTCGGGGTCCCGAGGCGGGTCGCCGACCTCGACTACGCCGACGCACCGATCGGCGTCGACATGTTCGGCGCAGCGCCGTATCCGGGGATCATGCTGCTCGTGTCGATCGGTGCGGTCTTCGCCGTCATCGGCGGGATCATGTTCGTCTGGGTCATGGGCATGACGTTGTTCAAGGGCGAGCGCACCGAACGGCCCGACACCGGGCTGCTCTACCAGTTCGGCACGCCCGAACGCGAGCGCGTCGCCGCCCGTGTCGAGGCCGGCGGCGGGGCCGTCGCGACGGCCACCACGAAGATCGAGCCCTCGGGGAGGTTGGACTTCCTCACCAGGCGCTGGAAGAACTTCGAGGCGCCCGGCACCTACGCCATCGTGCTGGTCTTCCTGGCCTGGTTCATCGGGTTCTACGTGCTGTCCCACCTCGGGTTGGCGCGCCTGTGGCCGGTTGGCTGACCCATGACCACCGACACCGCGATCCGCACCCTGCCTGCGACCCGGGCGGCGCAGCTGGTGGCCGACTACGTCAGCCTGACGAAGCCCCGCATCATCGAACTGCTGTTGGTGACCACCGTGCCGGCCATGCTGGTCGCCGCCGGTGGCTGGCCCGGGACCGGGCTTCTGGCCGCGACCCTGCTCGGCGGTGCCGCAGTGTCCGGATCGGCGCATGCCACCAACATGGTCATCGATCGCGACATCGACGCGGTGATGTCGCGGACCTCGCACCGGCCCATGCCCGCCGGACGGATCTCCCCGCTCGGCGCCCTGGTGTTCGCCGCCTCGCTCCTCGTGGCGGGCACGGCCGTGCTGCTGGTGTTCGCCGGTTGGCTGGCTGCCGCGCTGACCATGGGCGCATGGCTGTGGTACGTCGGGATCTACACGCTGCTGCTCAAACGTCGCAGCGTGCAGAACATCGTCATCGGTGGGGCAGCGGGGGCCGCACCCCCGATGATCGGCTGGGCCGCGGTCACGGGTGAGCTCGCGGCGCCGGCCTGGATCCTGTTCGCGCTGGTCACCCTGTGGACGCCGACCCACTTCTGGGCGCTCGCCGTCGGGACCGGGCAGGACTACGCCCGGGCGAAGGTGCCGATGCTGCCGGTCGTCCGCGGTCCCGCGGTCGCCGCGCGGCACTGCGCGACCTACGCGGGCCTGACCGTCGCGACCGCGCTGCTGCTGCCGCTCGTCGGGGTCGGCGGCTGGCCGCTCGCGGTGGGCACCGTGCTGCTCGGCACCTGGTTCCTCCGACGCGCCTGGGCGTTGGTGCGCGATCCGTCGCCACCGCACGCGTGGCGACTCTTCCACGGTTCCAACGCGTTCCTCGGGGCGTTCTCGCTGCTCGTCGCCGTCTCCGCGTTCCTCGGGTGACCGCCACCCTCGGCGGCGCAACGCGGCGGCTGCCGCTGCTCGCCGCCCTGGTGCTGTGCGCCGTGCTGGTACCGGCGGCGCCGGCCGCGGCCCACACCCGCACCCAGGAGACCACCAATCTCGACAGCCGCATCACGCGCGATCCCGACCTGCCGGGCATCGACTGGCGGGTCTACACCGGCGGCCTGCTCGTCGAGGTGGTGAACAACGGGGACGGAATCCTGGTGGTCGAGGGCTACGAGGGTGAGCCGTACCTGCGAATCGGTCCCGACGGCGTCGAGCACAACCGTCGTTCGCCGGCCACCTACCTCAACGACGAACGGATCGGGCGCCGCATCGGTGCCCGCTCCGACGTGGCGATGCCACCCGACGTCGATCCGACGGCGCCGCCCGAGTGGATCCGGATCAACGCTGAGCCGGTCGCCCGCTGGCACGACCATCGGACCCACTGGATGTCGCCGCAGCCGCCCCCGTTCGTCGCGGCTGGTTCGCTGTCACGCACGCTGATGGCGGCGAACCTGGTGGGGGTGATCGGTCGGGCCGGTGACGCGGCCGGGGTGTTCCGGCAGTGGGACATCCCGGTGAGCCACGATGGAACGTCGGCGGTCCTGGCCGGGGAGATGGCCTGGGTCGATCCGCCGAGCGCGTGGCCCTGGCTGCTGGCCGCCACGCTACTGGTCCTGCCTGCCCTGGCCGGTCTGCGACGTCGCGACCCGACCGGGATCGTGCGACCGGCGGCTCGTGTCGTGTTGGCCGTCGCGGCCGTGAACGGCATCCACCTCGTCGACGACCTCGTGGCATGGCCGGAGCCGCTGCTGGACAACCTGTCCGGCCTGCTGCACACCGGTCTGTTCCTCGGGGCCGGCATCGGTGCGGCGTTGTGGGCGCTGCGCAGCCCGTACGGCCGTGTGCTGGCGCTGTCGATCGCGTCGGGCGCGATGCTCTACCACCAGGGCCTGATCCGCCTGCCGATGCTGTACGCCTCGCAGTTCCCGACGGTGTGGCCGCCACAACTGGTGCGGCTGACTGTGGCAGCCGGCCTGGTGCAGGGGCTCGTGGTGGCGGTCGCGGTCGTCCGTGCCCGCCGGGTCGGCGCCCCGACGCCGTCGGATCAGGAGCGCATGCTGGCGGGCACGTAGTTGCAGGAGGCGTCCTCGGCGAGCGGGTCGCCCCCGGCTGCGTAGGCGCGTGAGCGGGACCCACCGCAGACGGTGCGGAACTCGCAGACGCCGCAGCGTCCCCCGAAGCCGTCCGGTCGGCGCAGCGACCGCATCAGGGGCGCGTCGCGGTAGACGTCGACGAGCGAGCGACTTCGGACGCTGCCGGCCGGGAGCGGCAGGAAGCCGCTCGGGTAGACCGCCCCGATGTGGTCGACGAAGACGAATCCGCGACCGGCGTTGACGTCGATCGGCGGTCGGGGGACGCGATCGGGCAGCGTGCGCTCGGGTGCGAGGTCATCGAGCCCGGCACGCAGTCGGCGGTAGGTGTCACCGAGCCCGAACCTGGTGAGCGGGTCGGCCTCGCCTGCCTGCTGGCGTTGCAGTACGACCCGCCGGAAGTGGGGCGCCTCGGTCGCCTTCACCGCGATGTGGTGGGCGACGTCCGCCAGCCAGTGCAGCACGTCCTCGGTCGCGGCCGGGTCCAGGCCCTGCAGATGCTCGCCGCGTCCCGTCCCCACCAGGAAGAACACGCTCCACAGGAACGCGTCGAGGTCGAGGACGCGACCGAGGACCTGCGGTAGACCCGGCAGGGTCGAGGTCGTCACCGTGGTGTTGATCTGCAGCCGGAACCCCAACTCGCGCACCAGGGCGGCGGCCTCGAGCGTCGCGTCGAAGACCCCGTCGACACCGCGGAAGCCGTCATGGACCGCGGCGTCGTGCCCGTCGAGGGACAGCGAGACGGACTTGGCCCCGGCGGCCCGCAGTTCGGTCAGCACGGCACGGTCGAGCCGCGGGGTGACCGACGGTGACAGCGCCATGCTGAGGCCGCAGGCGGTGCCGTGAGCCACGAGATCGGGCAGGTCCGCCCGCGCGAACGGGTCGCCGCCCGTCAGCACGACCAGCGGGTGCGGCGGTCCGAACCGGGCGATGTCGTCGAGCAGTGCCCGCCCCTCGGCGGTCGTCAACTCCATCGGATGGCGATCGCGCACCGCGTCGGCGCGACAGTGCTGGCAGACCAGGTCGCAGGCGCGGGTCACCTCCCAGATGACGATGAAGGGTTGCTGGTCGACGTCGTGCCGCAGGCTGCGGACGACGCGCCGCTCGGCGCGGGTCGGGAGCGGGCCGGTCATGCGGCGTCCATCCGTAGCGTGGCCAGGACCTGCTCGGCCGCGACGTTCCCCGAGCGCAGGGCCGCGGCGATGCCCACCCCGTCGAAGGCGGCGCCGGCGACGACGACACCCGGGTGGGTCGCGAGCAGGTCACGCAGGTCGTCGAGTCGACGCCGGTGGCCGACCTCGAGCTGTGGCATGCGCTCGGGCCATCGGGCGACGGCGACGTCGGTGGGTTCGTCCCGGATGCCGACCAGGTCGGCGAGTTCACGGCGGACCGTCGTGACCAGGGCGGCATCGCCGAGTCGGGCGACGCGGTCGTCGTCGATGCGCCCGACGGACGCCCGGATCAGCACGCGGTCGTCGATCGCCAGGTGTGGCCATTTCGTGGTCAGGAAGGTGGCCGACTTCAAGGGGCGACGGGCACGGGCGGGCACGAGCAGGCCGGTGCCGGCCAGCGCAGGCAGCGCACCGACTGCGGCCGGATAGGCGAGCAGCACGATGCCGAGCGTGGCGGCCCGCAGTGGCTGCAGCAGCGCCGGCAGACCGGGGTCGAGACCCGCCAGCAGGTGCGCCGCGGGTACGACGGGGGTAGCCAGCACGACGGCGTCGGCCGCGTGATCGGCGCCGTCGGCGGTGTACACGCGGTAGCGGTGCGCGGCGCCGGTCGTGCGCACGAGCGTGGTGGCGGCGGTGTCGAGCAGGATGGTGCCGGGGAACTCTGTGGCGAAGGCCTCGAACAGCGTCGCGAGGCCGCCGTCGAGGGTCACCAGCCCTGCGCCACCGGCCGTCCGTGCCCGGGTGGCCAGCACCACGGATCGGTGGCGCTCGAGGAGGGCCGCCAGCTGTGGTGTCGCGGAGTGCAGGCTGAGACGTTCGAGGTCGCCGGCGTGAAGGCCGCCCAACAGGGGTTCGACGACACGATCGACGACCTGGGTGCCGAAGCGTCGACCAAGGGCCGTGCTGACAGCCACGTCCCCGGTGCTCCGAGCCCGCGGAACGAGTGGTTCGAGGGCGGCCCGCGCCAAGCCGGTCGGGCTCAGCAGCCGCGCCCGCAGCAGCGGGGCGATCCGTGTTGGGCCGGCCGGGCCGACGCCATCGGGCAACGCACGCAGTCCGCGTCCTGTGGCGATCCAGGTCGCGGCCCGCCGCGCGGGAACGAGCTGACTGCCGAGGCCGAGCTCGCGGGCCAGTTCGAGCGGTTCGGGCGCGGCGGCGTGCAGTCCTTCGGCCCCGACATCGACGCGGCGGCCGGCGAACGGCACTGTCCGGACGCAGCCTCCCAGGCGATCGCTCGCCTCGAGCAGGATCACGGCGACACCGGACCCGGCCAGTCGGCGGGCTGCGCCTATGCCGGCGATACCACCCCCGACGACGACCACGCGGGGCGTGGTGGAACCGGTCACGGGTCGCCTTCGACGCTGGTAGGGGCGGTCGGACCCAAGCCGCGGCGACCCGCAACGACCAGGGTCGTAGGACCCTGGTCTCTCGCTGGTGGTCCCGATGCCCACCACCCCCCGGCGGGACCGGACGATCGGCCGTCCGCCGAGTTGTTTCGTGTCGCGAGGTAACCCTAGGGTCGTGCGCCACGGACCCCGTTGCCACGGGAGGCGCAGGTGGATCTCCGGCTCGACCGACGCGGCACGCTGTGGGGGTTGCTGGCCGTCGCGCTCACGCTCGTGCTGGTCGTGCTCGGCTCCAGCGGGCTGACCTGGTTCGACGCCGCCCTGATCGGCTACCTGTTCGGGACCCTGTTCGCGATCTTCGGAGTCGCCTACCGCTACACGGTGTGGCTGCAGCGGCCGCCGACCGCCCGCCTGAACAAGCGCGGCTGGGAACTGTTGTGGAAGCCCGGCGCCCGCACCCGCAACCTCACTGCCCTGCCCGGCCTGATCGTGTCCAAGCTGTTCATCCAGGACTTCATCTTCAAGCGCTCGAAGCTGCGCTGGCTGGCGCACCAACTCATCTTCTGGGGTTGCATCCTCGCGGCACTGGTCACCTTCCCGCTGACCTTCGGCTGGCTGCACTTCCGCTCCGCGGGCCCGACGGGCGAGGACGCCGCGCGCTACACGATGTGGCTGGCGGACTTCCCGACGATCTCGTTCGACCCGCGCGGGTTCTTCGGGTTCCTGGTCATCCATGCGCTCAACATCTCGGCGGTGCTGGTGCTCGCCGGCGTGTTCCTGTTCCTCGGGCGCCGTCTGCGCGATCCGGCCGCGCTCGCCGTCGAACGCTCCAGCGATCTGTTGCCGCTGGCCGGACTGTTCGCCGTCTCGGTGACCGGTATGGCGCTGACGGTGTCGAACATGTTCCTCGAGGGGCGCTTCTACGCGTTCCTGACCACGACGCACGCGCTGACGGTCATCCTCGGGTTGATGTACATCCCGTTCGGCAAGCTGTTCCACATCTTCCAGCGCCCGGCCAACCTCGGTGTCGCCTACTACAAGCGCGAGGGCGCCGAGGGCGCCCAGGCCCTGTGTGCCTCCTGCGGCCAGCCGTGGGCAGCGCAGATGCAGGTCGACGATCTCAAGCAGGTGCTGCCGCAGGTCGGCTTCGACTACTCGACCGCGGACGGCGGCAACTACCAGGACAACTGCCCGCGCTGCCGGCGGCGCATGGTGGCGTTGGCGCAGTCGTCCGGGGTCGGCGGCTTCGGCTGATCCCGTCCGGCCTGCCCTGCCCGTCCGGCGCCCACCCCTCGAAACGAGCAACCAGATGGCCACGCGTCCCGTCTCCGAGGCCGACCTCGTCGACCGCTACGGCCCGCACCTCAACCAGGCGCCGCCCGGCGGTTGGGGCCGCGACGTCGACGAGGTGGACCGCCTGGTCAAGACCCACTGCTGCTTCTGCGGCCAGCAGTGCGGGCTGTACCTCAAGGTCGCCGACGAGCAGGTGGTCGGTTTCGAGCCCAACTACGACTTCCCGTTCAACAAGGGCAAGCTGTGCCCGAAGGGCGTCAAGCGCTACCTGCAGAACGAGCACCCCGACCGCCTGATGGCGCCGATGGAGCGCGACCCCTCCGCGCCCGGCGGGTTCCGCGAGATCGGCTGGGACCGCGCCATCGGCCGCACCGTCGACGAGATCCAGCGCATCCAGGCCGCCTACGGCAAGGACGCGTTCGCGATGCTGTCGGGCGTGTCGCTCAACAACGAGAAGTCGTACCTGATCGGCAAGTTCGCCCGGCTCGCACTCGGTACCGCCAACCTCGACTACAACGGCCGGCTGTGCATGGTGTCGGCCGGCGCCGCCAACAAACGGGCGCTCGGCATCGACCGGGCGAGCAACTCGTGGGAGGACATCCCGCTCGCCGAGGTGGTCTGGATCGCCGGGTCCAACGTCGCCGAGTGCTCGCCGATCACGACCTCGTACGTGTGGCGGGCCCGCGACAACGGCGCCAAGGTGATCGTGCAGGACCCGCGGGTCACCCCGATCGCCCGCACCGCCGACGTCTTCCTGGGCCTCAAGCCCGGCACCGACTCGGCGCTGTTCGGCGCCGTCCTCAAGCTGCTGATCGAGCGCGACTGGCTCGACCACGACTTCATCGAACAGCACACCACCGGCTTCGAGGCGGCCGCTGAAGCCGTCGCCGACCACGACCTGCGCTGGGCAGCCGAGCTCTGCGGCGTACCGGCGGCCCGCATCGAGCAGACCGCCGAGTTGTGGGGCACCTCGCGCACCGGGATGATCCTGCACGCCCGCGGGATCGAGCACCACACCAAGGGCGTCGACAACGTGGCGGCCTGCATCAACCTCGGCCTGGCCACCGGCAAGTACGGCAAGCCCGGCTGCGGCGTGACCACCATCACCGGCCAGGGCAACGGGCAGGGCGGCCGCGAACACGGCCACAAGTGCGACCAGTTGCCCGGCAACCGCGACATCACCAACCCCGAGCACCGGGCCTACATCGCCGAGGTCTGGGGCTGCGCGGAACCCGAGATCCCGGGCAAGGGGCTGACCGCCCAGGAGATCGTCGAGGCCATCCACCGCGGCGAGATCAAGGGCCTGCTCTCGATCTGTTTCAACCCGGTCGTCTCGCTGCCCGACACCGAGTACACCAAGGCGGCGCTCGACAAACTCGAGTACTACGCCGCCATCGACTTCTTCCTGATGGAGACCGCCTTCCACGCCGACGTGGTGATGGCCGGCTCGCTCCACGAGGAGGACGAGGGCACCTCGACCAACGTCGAGGGGCGCGTCGTCAAGCTCAACGCGGCCAAGGAGCCGCCGGGCCAGGCGCGCAAGGACTGGCACATCCTCAAAGACATCGCGCGCGGGCTCGGACGCGGCCAGTACTTCGACCACTTCGAGACGTCCGAGGACATGTTCAACGAACTGCGCGTCGCCTCCAAGGGCGGTGCGGCCGACTACTACGGCATCACCTACGAGCGCATCGAGGCCGAGGACGGCGTGTTCTGGCCCTGTCCCGAGATCGGCCATCCCGGCACGCGGCGGCTGTTCGAGGGCGGGACGTTCTACACGCCCGATGGGCGCGGCAAGTTCTTCCCCGCCGCCTACCGCGATCCCGCCGAGGTGGTGGACGACACCTATCCGGTGTGGTTGACCACCGGCCGGATCGTCAGCCAGTACCTGTCGGGCACCCAGACCCGCCGCATCGGGCCGCTGGTCGACCAGTACCCCGAGCCGCTGGTCGAGATCCACCCGCAGTTGGCCGACCGGTACGGCATCGCGACCGGCGACCTCGTCGAGGTGACCTCGCGGCGCGGGTCGATGACGCTGCCGGCCCGCGTGGTCACCACGATCCGCCCGGACACGGTGTTCATCCCCTACCACTGGGCCGGCGACAAGGCCGCCAACCAGTTGACCAACCGGGCGCTCGATCCGATCTCGAAGATCCCCGAGTACAAGGTGGCCGCGGTCAATCTGCGCAAGGCCGGCGGCGAGCGCGCGATCGTCGACATCCGTGACACCGCCCTCTATTGATGGAGCACCAGGTGGAGGACGACCTCACCCCCGACCGCCGCGACGTGCTGTTCGTGATCGACCAGAGCCGCTGCATCGGCTGCATGGCGTGCGTGTCCGCGTGCGCCGAGTGCGGCACGCACCGCGGCGAGTCGATGATCCACCTCGACTACGTCGACCGGGGCTCGACCGTCCAGACGGCGCCGATGGTGTGCATGCACTGCGAGGACCCCACCTGCGCCGAGGTGTGCCCGGCGGACGCCATCAAGCAGAACGAGGACGGCGTGGTGCAGTCCTCGCTCAAACCCCGCTGCATCGGGTGCTCGAACTGCGTCAACGCCTGCCCGTTCGGCGTGCCCAAGTACCTGGTCGAGATCGACCAGATGATGAAGTGCGACATGTGTTACGACCGCACCTCCGAGGGTTTGAAGCCGATGTGCGCCAGCGTGTGCCCCTCCGAGGCGCTGTGGTACGGCACCCGCGAGCAGTTCGAGCGCGACCGTCGGGGGACGTTGCTCAGCGACTGGAAGTTCGGCACGCAGCACGTGAGCACCAAGGTCGCCACGGTCGTCGACGAGCGTGAACCGGGGCCGCTCGACGTGCTGCTCGGCGCCGAGGCCGGCTTCCGGTGGCAGGACGACCCGTTCGGGCTGGAGGGACACGGATGAGCGGCGGCGGTCGAGTGAACCGAAGGGCGAGACCGGCGGTCCCGGTGGGTGGGCTCCGGGAGAGAAGCTCGGAGGATCGATCATGAGCGAGACCACCGAGCCGCCGCTGTGGCGCCGCGACTTCCCCTACACGACCGCGGGTGAGGAACAGGTCACCCGGCGCGAGTTCGCGCGGTTCCTGGTGCTGGCCTCGGCCGCGTTCGCCGCGGGGACGGCCGTGATCGCGGGCTGGACCTCGATCCGCAAGCCCTTGCGGGGCACGCCGACCGAACTGCTCCCGCTCGACGACCTGCCCGTCGGGGGCAGCTACGTGTTCAACTACCCCTCCCGCGATCATCCCGCGATCATGCTGCGTCTCGACGATGACGTCCTGGTCGCGTTCAGCCAGAAGTGCACCCACCTCGGCTGCACGGTGTTCCACGAGCCCGAGCGGGCCGAGTTGGTGTGCCCCTGTCACGAGGGGTTCTTCGACGAGCGCACCGGCGAGGTCACGGCCGGTCCCCCCGAACTGCCGTTGCCCAAGATCGAACTCGAGGTCCGTGACGGCACGATCTGGGCCCTGGGTACCGAGCCTCACTGACCGCCGCACCGATCAAGGAGTCCCGCCGTGGCACGCCGACGCGATGACGTGGGCCGGGTGGCCAACACCGTCAGCATGCTGGTCATCGTGCTGATCGGGCTGCAGGTGTTCCTGATGACGATCGCGATCGACGCCCTGCACGCGGGCGAGCCGACCCAGGCCTGGGTCGCGGCCGCGTTCTCCGCGCTGCTCGCCGCGGGCTCGGTCGCGATCGGGAGGTTCCTGCGATGACGGCCGCTCCGGACCAGTCCGCCGCAGGTGCCTCCGGCGCGGGGGTCACGTCCGGCGCGGTGCCGTCGGGAGCCTGGCGGGCGCTGGTGGTGGCGACGCTGGTCTTCACGACCACGTTCTGGGCCTGGGGGCTGCTGTCGCCGCTCGCCGCCGACTACCGCGACCAGTTGTCGCTGGCGCCGGTACAGGTCTCGCTGCTCGTCGCCGTGCCCGTCATCCTCGGCTCGATCACCCGTGTCGCGCTGGGTGCCCTGACGGACCGGTTCGGGGGCCGGCTCGTGTTCACCGTCCTGAGTCTCGCTGTCGTCGCGCCGCTGTTGCTGCTGACCGTATTCGAGAGCTACCCGCTGCTGCTCCTCGGTGCCCTGCTGCTCGGGGTCTCGGGTGCCTCATTCGCCGTGGGCATCCCCTTCGTCAGCGGTTGGTTTCCACCGGAGCGGCGCGGCACCGCGCTGGGGATCTATGGCATCGGCAACCTCGGCACGGCCATCGCCGCGTTCACGACCCAGCCCCTGGCCTCTGCCACCTCGCGCGCCGGCGTCTTCTTGTTCGTCGCCGCGATCATGGTCGCCACGTCCGCACTGGCCTGGTTCGTCGGCCGGAACGCGCCGAGTTGGCAGCCGCAGACGGTGCCGATGGCCACGCGTCTGCGCACTGCCCTCCGGCTGCGGGTGACGGTGGACCTGGCGGCCCTCTACGCGATCACCTTCGGTGGGTTCGTCGCGTTCGGGGTCTACCTGCCGACCTACCTGCAGGAGATCTACGGTCTGACCGCGGCGGACTCGGCCGCCCGGGCGGGCGGGTTCATCCTGCTGGCCACGCTGTCCCGTCCCGTGGGCGGGATCCTTTCCGACCGGATCGGCGCACCGCGCGTCCTGGCCACCGCGTTGGCCGTCGTCGGTGTGGGCGCCATCGTGGTCGCCTTCGAGCTGGCGCTGCCGGCCGCCACGGTCGCGTTCCTGGCCGTCGCCGCCGCCCTGGGCGTCGGGAACGGGGCGGTCTTCGCTCTGGTCGGGCGGCGTTCACCGGCGGACGCCGTCGGGGCGGTGACCGGCTTCGTCGGTGCCGCAGGGGGACTGGGCGGGTTCCTGCCGCCGCTGGTGATGGGTGCGGTGTTCCAGGCGACGGGTTCCTACGCCATCGGGCTGATGCTGTTGTCCAACGTCGCGTTCGCCGGCCTGGTCTACACGGCGTGGCGGTTCCTCACCGATGCGCGCACGGAGAACGTGCCTGGGCTGTCGTGACGTGCGGGCCCGCCTTGTGAGCGTGCCCGGGTAGCCTCGTCCGACACGGACGGAGTCGCGATGAAGCTCACGCTCGGCAAGCGGGCCGACTACAGCGTGCGGGCCGTCCTCGACCTCGCCCACCACCACGGGCAGGGACGACGAACGACCCGCGAGATCGCCGCCGAGATGGAGATCCCGGTCAACTTCCTGCCGGCCCTGCTCGCCGAACTGGTCCGCGCGGGTGTCGTCGTCTCCGTGGCGGGACGCGGGGGCGGCTACGGGCTCGCGCGCCCGCCCGCCGAGCTCTCGCTGCTCGAGGTCATCGAGGCCGCCGAGGAGGAACCGGCCCGCGAGTGCGTCCTGCGCGGTGGCCCGTGTCGCTGGCAGGACGCCTGCGCGGTGCACGAACCGCTCAACGATGCCCGTGAGGCGCTGCGCCGGTCCCTGGCCGGGACCAGCTTCGCCGACATCCTGGTCCGCGACACCGAGCTCGAACTCGCCGAGCGGGCGCGCACGGCAACCGACTCGGCCTGACTCAGCCAGCCGCGGCGGCGACACCGGCGAGGAGTCGGTCGACGTCGTCCTCGCTGGTGTAGGGCGCGATGCCGGCCCGGACGGCGCCCGCGTCGCCGAGCCCGAGGAAGCGCGATGCCTCGATCGCGTAGAAGTGGCTCGCCGGGGCGTTGACGCCGGCATCCGCGAGGTCGCGTGCCACCTCCTGCGGCGTGCGGCCGGCGACGGTGAACGCGACGGTCGGGGTGCGCCGGTCGGCGCGTCCGAGCAGTCGCACCCCCGGGATGGCGGCGAGCCCCGTCTCGAGCCGTTCGGCCAGCGCCGCCTCGTGCGACTCGAGCAGTTCCATGGCGGTCAGCAGCCTCGTGCGACGCTCGCCGACGTCGCCGGCGAGCGCGGCCAGGAAGTCGACGGCCGCGGTCGTGCCGGCCAGCAACTCGTAGGGCAGGGTGCCGAGTTCGAAGCGTTCGGGGACCGCGTCGCTCGACGGCAGCAACTTGTCGGGGTGCAGGTCGTCGAGCAGGTCCGGGGACGCGATGCTCGCACCGAGGTGGGGACCGAGGAACTTGTATGGCGAGCAGGCGTAGACATCGGCGCCCATGGCCACCATGTCGACGGGGGCATGGGGCGTGAGGTGGACCCCGTCGACATGCACCAGCGCCCCGACCTCGTGGGCGGCGGCCGCGATGGATTCGACGTCGGGACAGGTGCCGAGCAGGTTCGAGGCACCCGTCACGGCGACCACGCGGGTCCGCCCGGACAGCAGCGTCGTGACGGCCTCGACCGGCAGGTCGCCGGTCGCCGGGTCGAAGTCGGCCCAGCGGACCGTCGCGCCGGCCGACGCCGCGGCGGTCACCCACGGTCGGATGTTGGCGTCGTGGTCGAGTCGGGTGACCACGACCTCGTCGCCCGGCTGCCAACCGCGGGCCAGCGTGCGGGCGAGATCGAAGGTCAGCGCCGTCATCGACCGGCCGAACACGACCCCACGCGCGTCGGGCGCGCCGACCAGGTCGGCGATCGCCTGCCTGGCCTCGACCACGATCGCCTCGGCGCGACGTTCGGCGCGGGTGACGTGGCCCCGGTTCGCGATCGCCGAGACCATCGTGCCCGCCACGGCATCGGCGACCTGGCGCGGCACCTGCGAGCCGCCGGGTCCGTCGAAGTGGGCAGCGCCCTCGTCGAGGGCGGGGAAGCTGGCGCGGACGGCGGCGAGGTCGTAGGTCATGCGTGCAGTCAACCAGGATTCCCCGCGGCCCCCCGCCCAGTCCGAGCGGCCGGACGGATCCACGCGTATCGTTGCCGCACCGACGGGGGCGATCAGGAGCAAGGTGTGGGGCGGTTGGTACGACGGGGGAGCGCCATCGCGCTCGTGGCGGTCATGGTGGCCGGGTGCAGCACCGGGCCCAGCGCGCAGGAGCAGGCCGCCGAGGAGGCGCGCATCGCGGCCGAGCAGGCCGAGGTCGAGGCCGCCGCGGCCGAAGCCGCCGAACAGGCCCGCCTCGCCGAGGAGGCGGCCGAGCAGGCCCGCCTCGAGGAGGAAGCACGGCTGGCCGAAGAGGCGCGGCTGGCCGAGGAAGCCCGTCTGGCCGAAGAGGCGCGGCTCGCCGAGGAAGCGCGGTTGGCCGAGGAAGCGCGGTTGGCCGAGGAGGCCCGGCTCGCCGAGGAGGAGGCGCGCCGCAAGGAGGAGGAGCGGCGCGCACGGACCCTGGCGACGCAACAGCGCCTGCAGGAACTCGGCTTCCTGATCGGTGCCGCGGACGGTGAGCAGGGGCAGCAGACGACCGCCGCGATCATGGCGTTCCAGGCCGTCAACGGCCTGCAGGTCGACGGCGTCGCCGGCCCGATCACCCAGGCCGCACTGGCCGATCCGCCCGCTTCACCGCAGTTGCAGGGTGGCCCGGACACGCGCATCGAGGTCGACCTGACCCGCCAGGTCCTGCACCTGGTCGAGAACGGCACGCGCACGGTGACCATGAAGGTGTCCTCGGGCAACGGCACCGAGTACGAGCGCAGCAACGGGACCACCGCCAAGGCCCGCACCCCGGTCGGGTCGTTCGTGATCGAGCGCCGCATCGAGGGCGTGCGCGAATCGAGCCTGGGCCTCGGCACGCTGTTCGATCCGATGTACTTCCACCTCGGCTACGCCATCCACGGCTCGAACAACGTGCCCGCCGGCCCGGCCAGCCACGGCTGCGTCCGCGTCTCGCGCGCCGACGCCATCTGGCTGTTCAACCGGGTCCCCAACGGCACCGCGGTGATCCTCTACGGCGGCACCCA
>DATHUR010000144.1:0-8120 GCA_035462025.1 Egicoccus sp.
AAGGGTGCTCCCCGATGGTCGGCCGTGGCCGCTGGTGGGACAGTGACGACCGAAGACACCGCCGGCTCCCGCTCCCCGCCGGCCCATCCACGAAGGAACCACGGTGACCTGCAACAACTGCGGCGCAACCCTCGAATCCACCGCGACGACCTGCCCGGTCTGCGGGACCGCGGTCGGCGCTGCCACCGCCGGCCCGTCGGGCCCGGGCAGCGACGACCGCCCCGCCTGGGAAACCGGAGCGCCCGCCGGCGCGGCCGGGGGCGGCTACGGCCCCGGCGCCGGCCCCGGCGCGTACGGCCCGGGCACCGGTGGCGCCTGGCAGGGGCAACCCGGCTACGGCACCCCCGCGTGGCAGGTGCCGGCCGCCCACCCCTCGGGCCTGCCGAGCGAGGTCCGCGGCTGGGGTGCCGGCGCGCACGCCTCGTCCTACCTCGCCTTCATCGGGCTGCCGATCGTCGGCCCGCTGCTGGTGTGGCTCGTCAAGCGCGACCACCCGTTCATCGACCACCACGGCAAGGAAGCCCTCAACTTCCAGCTGTCGGTCGCGCTGTACGCGATCGTGCTCGGTCTGGCCTCGGTCCCCATCGGCCTGCTCACCCTCGGGATCGGCTTCGTCGCCGTCGCCGTGCTCGGCATCGCGCTCGGAGTGGTGTGGCTGGTCCTGCCCATCGTCGCTGCCGTGAAGGCGTCCAACGGCGAGGGCTACCGCTACCCGATGACGGTCCGCTTCGTGCGCTGATGCGTGCCGACGATGCTTCCGCCCGGGTCCTCTGACCCGGGCGGAGTCGTCTGCCTCGTCCCGGCGAACGTGATGCGGCCAGCGCGCACGCCGTCTCGGACTAGTCACCTGACGTCACCCGCGGTCCGCCGCCGCGTTTGTCCCTGTGACGCCCGACCTCGGGCGTCCGAGCGCTCCGACTCCGCCGGGGCGTGTACAGGGAGAACGCCCCGCCGGCCGGGGCCCGTCAGGAGCACCACATGCGCCGCACACTCGCTTCCGTGTCCGCGGGATCCCTGCTGGGGATCGCCGGGCTGCTGGCCCCGCTGGGGGTCGTCGACACCGTCACCGGGGTCGGCACCGCCGCCGTCGATGACGCGGTTGCCCAACTGACCGGGACCTCGACCGTCCTGGTGATCCTCGACGAGGACGCCGACGTCGACGAGGTCGCCCAGGCCGTCTCGGCCCGCGTCGACCTCGTCAGCCGCTACGACCGCATCTCGGTCCTGCTCGCCGAGGGGCCGGCGGACGATCTGCGCGGCCTCGCCGAGGTCCCGGGTGTCCAGCGCCTCGAGTACGACGCGCCGATCCAGACCTTCACCGACTCGTCGCACTCGGCGACCGGTGGGCAGCGTCTGCTCGACGGCGAGGTCACCGTCGACGGACAGGTCGTCGACGGCAGCGGCATCGGCGTGGCGGTGGTGGACACCGGCGTCGACGGCGGCCACGCCGACCTCGCGGCACGCATGGGCGAGAACGTCAAGATCGTGCCCTCGCTGGGCATCCTCGGCGGGACCGCGATCCCGTTCCCCGAGTCCGACACGCTCAGCCTCGGCGGTCACGGCACGCACGTCGCGGGCATCATCGCCGGCGACGGCACCGCGTCGTCGGGCACCTACCACGGTGCGGCGACCGGAGCGACCATCCACGGCGTCAGCGGCGGCACCCTGATCTCGCTGCACTCGGGGCTCGAGGGGCTGTACTGGGTGCTCGAGAACCACGCCAGCGTCACCCCCGCCATTCGCGTCGTGAACAACTCCTGGGGCGGCGGTGCGGGCGACTACGACCCCGATGGCGCCATTCCGCGGGTGGTGCGTGAACTCACCGAGGCCGGTGTGGTCGTGGTGTTCGCCGCCGGCAACGACGGCGGCGACGGCTCGGTCCAGTCCACCTCCGTCCAGTGCGTCGACCCGACGCCGGGCATGATCTGCGTCGCCTCCTACGACGACCAGGGCACCGGCGGCCGTGACGGCGTCACCTCCGACTTCTCGTCGCGGGGCGCGATCGACCTGCCGGGCACCTGGCCCGACCTGTCGGCGCCCGGCACCGACATCATCGCCGCCTGCCGGCTGACGCTGCCGATCTGCGCCACCGGTGCGACCGGCGCCCCCGACCCGCTCAACTACGCGATGCTCTCGGGCACCTCGATGGCTGCCCCGCACATCGCCGGCATCGCGGCCCAGGTCCTGCAGGTCAACCCCGCCCTCACGCCCGCCGAGGTCGAGGACATCCTGGTCTCCACGGCCAGCGGCGACGCGCCGGGCTGGGAGCAGGGCGCGGGCCTGGTCGACGCCGTCGCGGCGGTCCAGGCGGCCGCTGCGCGCTGATCACCCGCCGAACGGGGGGATGGCCCGGGACCACTCAGGTCCCGGGCCGTCGTACGTCCCGAGGTGCCCGCGGCCGTGCATCGTCACGGTCAGTCGACGACGAGCACCTCGGTCAGCAACGCCCGCTCGATGGCGGCCTCGGGCGCCAATCGACGCAGTTCGCCGACCAGGTCGGCCCGCAGGCGGTTCTGTCCGTCGCCGCTGCGCAGCACGCCGACATCCAGCGTCAATCCGTGCTCGACGAGCATCGCGCGCACGGCGTCGGCCGCCCCCGCCACGGGCGCGACGCCGTCCTCCCCGATGACGACGGCGGCCACGCCGAGCTGGGCCTGTGCCCCGTCGCCGAGCGTGACGACCTGCGGATCGAAGGTGATGACGTGCTCCGAGATGTCAGGTTCTCGCACAAACCACTGGAGTCGGACCCCCCACCAGCCGATGCATATCAGGGACACCAGGATCGAAACGGCGATCACGGCGCGCCAGCGTCGGCTCTTCGGGACGATCTCGGCGGTCACGGCACGGCTTTCGGGTAGCGATCGACTCGGAGGAACCACGGCCGCAGGACGCGGCCAGCACGACCGAGGTGGCGCGTGGCGGTTTCCCGCCATACCGCCCCATCGGCAGGGACACGGAGGTCCTCAAGCGTCATGACATCGTCGACACCAGGCTCACTGCAGCAGGTCGCGAACTCCTGGTTCGCGGCCATCGCCGCGCCCGTTGTGGCGCTGTTGCTGCTCGCCTCCGTCGTCGTCGCCGGCGTGCGAGGCCCCGTCACCACCGAACCGGCGATGGCCGGCGGCAACGGTGAGCTGACCATCGGCGGTGTCCCCGTCGCGCAGCTGCCCCCGGTCGCCATCGTGCGTGTCGACGCGACGGCCTTCGCCGACCGCGACGCGGTCGTCGCCGAGCTCGGCGGACGGCCGGGCGTCGCCGGTGTACGGCCCCTGTTCGACGACTGGTACGCGCTCGAGGGCGTCGAGGGCGACACCGCGGCGTCGTATACCGGGGTCGTCGAGGCCGAGGACGAGGTCTACGCCGAACTGACCGACACGGCGCTGCCGTCGCAGTGGCAGCTGTTCAACGATGGTCCTGCCGCGACCGGGCGGACGGCCGCCGTCGCCGGCGCCGACATCGACTGGCCACGGACGCAGACCGTGGCCGCCTATCCAGACGGCCTCGCCGCCGCCGCCACCGGCGCCGGCGTGGTCGTCGCGGTGATCGACAACGGCGTGAACACCGTCCACCCGGCCCTCGAGAACCGGATCTGGACAGGCAACGACGCCGGTGCCTGCGTCGGCGGTGCCATGCCCTGCTATGGCGTCGATTTCGTGGCCGACCCGCCCACGCCACTGCCCCTGGGCGTGCCACCGCAGGGCGGGCAGCACGGCACGATGATCGCCGGCATCATCGCCGGCGCGGGTGGGAGCGGCGACCCGACGGGCATCGCCACGGACGCCGTGATCATGCCGCTCACCATCACCTACGGCGAGGACGCGTTCGGACTGTCGGCCGCCGCGGCAGCCATCGACTTCGCGGTCGACCAGGGCGCCGACGTCGTCAACGCCTCGTGGTCCACGCCGCCGGGTGCGCCGGTGCCCGCCGCCCTCGAGACGGCGCTCGACGCCGCGGCCGCCAGCGACGTGGTCGTCGTCGCCGCCGCCGGCAACGCCCAGGAAGGCCGTCCGGCCGCCGACCTCGACGAGGAGCCGGCCTACCCGGCCGCCTTCGCCCACGACAACCTGATCTCCGTCGCGGCGACGAACGAAGCGGACCAACTCGCGGCCTACTCCAACTACGGGGTCGAGACCGTCGACGTGGCCGCGCCGGGTACCGCGATCTGGGGTGCGGACGTCGCCGGCGACTACGCCGTGCTGTCGGGTACGTCGATGGCGGCCGCCGTCACCTCCGGCGTCGTCGCACAGCTCGTCGGTAGCGGCCTGGTCGGCACCGAGGCACGAACCGCCGTCCTCGACGGCGCGACGCGACTGCTCGAACTCGGCGAAGCGGTGACGACGTCCGCGCGTCTGTCGTCGGCTGGTGCGCTCGGCCTCCCGCCCCGCCTGTCCGGCGGACTGGTCGTGACCGGCACCGGCTTCGACACCATCGACCCGGAGCGCGAGTTCGTCGCCGGCCTCAACGTCCGTGCGCCACAGACGAGCACGCTCGAGTTCACATTGGGCTACTGGCACGACGGCCGCGTGCACGCCGTCGTGGGCCAGGAGGTCGAGGTCTCGGCGACCGACCACATCGCCTCGGTCGGTGGACCGAGCACGGCGGGCGGGCTGCTCGGCCTGCCGGTGGTGTACGACGACAGCGACCTCGAGACCACCGGACGCAACTTCACGGTCAGTTCCCTCCTGCCGACCGGCCGCTACGTGCTGCTCGTCGAGGAGGAGGAACCGACCCGCCGGGCGGGCTTCCTCACCTTCCATGTCGGCGACCCGGCCGACGAGGCCGACCCGGCGGATCCGACCGATCCGGCTGACCCGGCCGACCCGACCGACCCGGCCGATCCGACCGATCCGACCGACCCGACGGACCCGACCGATCCCGTCGACTGTGCCGTCACGCCGGAAGACCCCAGCTGCGTCGAGCCACCGACCGTCGACTGCGACCTCGACCCCACCGACCCGAGCTGCGCCACCGATGGGACCGATGGGACCGACGGCGCGGACGGCGCCGACGGTGCGGACGGCGGCGACGGTGCGGACGGCGGCGACGGTGCGGACGGCGCGGACGGGGCCGACGGCGCGGACGGGGCCGATGGCGGTGACGGTGCCGACGGCGCCGATGGTGCGGACGGTGCGGACGGTGGCGACGGTGCGGACGGGGGCGATGGTGCGGACGGGGGCGACGGTGACCTCAGTGGCACGCCGGTCGAGGGCGAGTTCGTCCCGGTGTTCCCCGCCGAAGGACCGATGAGCGGTCGCACCGTCGACGTCAAGGGTGAGTGGGACGACCCGGCCTGGGACGACGCGATCGTCTACTTCAACGAGCGAGCGGCCGAGATGCTGCAGGAACTGCGGACGGTGGCGGCGGTGCGTGCGCCCGCCTATCCGCGTCCCGGCTCGGTCCACGTGGTCATCCGCACGCCGGGCGGCGCGCTGCTCGAGGCGTACGAACACGCCTTCACCTACCTCGACACCGAGCCGGGGACCCCCGGCGAGGAGCCGGGCGACGGGGACGACGGCGGCGATGGCGGCGATGGCGGCGATGGCGGCGATGGCGGCACCGACGGTGGCACCGGGGGCAACGGCAGCGACGGTGCGACCGTCGGCGAGCCGACCACGCTGCCCAACGGCCTGACCGTGGTGCCGTTCGCCGACACCCACCCGCTGAGTCGGCTGACGCTGGCGGCCTGGGGCGACGGGATGCGGTGCAGCACCTCGCCGTGCACCGCCGTCTGGATCGACACCCGCGGCTGACGCTCGGTCCCGTCGGGGCTGTCACGGGCAGGCACTACCCTCGATCGGCGACCCGCGCCGCCCGGCGCGCGGCTGCCGTCGACCTTCTCGAGGCGTTGTTCCGTGGCTGCCGATCCCCGTCTGCTGGAGGGTCTCAACCCTGCCCAGCGCGACGCCGTCGAGACCGTCGACGGCCCGGTGCTGGTGGTGGCCGGGGCGGGTTCGGGCAAGACGCGGGTGCTCACCCACCGCATCGCCCACCTGATCCGCGACCACCACGTCAGCCCATACGAGATCCTCGCGATCACGTTCACGAACAAGGCCGCGGGCGAGATGGCCGGGCGTGTCGGCGGCCTGGTCGGCGAGCGGCTCTCCGAGCGGATGTGGGTCACGACCTTTCACAAGGCGTGTGTGCGGATCCTGCGGCGGGAGCTGTCGCGGCTCGGGTACCGCAGCGGGTTCACCATCTACGACGGGCAGGACTCTCAGCGGCTGATCTCGCAGATCGCCAAGGACCTCGGCGTCGACGACAAGCGCCTGTCGCCGCGCGCCATCCAGCATGCGATCAGCAACGCCAAGGACGAGCTGATCGACCACGAGACCTACGCCTCGCGCGCCGGCGGCTGGCCCGAGATCCAGATCGCCGACGTCTACGCCGGCTACCAGGACCGGCTGCTGCGCGCCAACGCGCTCGACTTCGACGACCTGATCGTCAAGACGGTCGAGATCTTCCAGCTGTTCGACCCGGTGCTCGAACACTGGCAGCAGCGCTTCCGGTACCTGATGGTCGACGAGTACCAGGACACCAACCGCGCCCAGTACCACCTGGTCAACCTGCTCGCCGCCCGCGAGCGGAACATCATGGTCGTCGGGGACCCGGATCAGGCCGTCTATGCCTTCAGAGGCGCCACGATCCAGAACCTCTTGGACTTCGAGCGGGACTATCCGGACGCGACGGTGATCCCGTTGGTGCAGAACTACCGGTCGACGCAGACGATCCTCGACGCCGCCAACGCGGTCATCAAGCACAACACCTCGCGCTACCCCAAGGAGTTGTGGACAGACGCCGGGCCGGGCGAGCCGGTGGTGCGCTACCACGCCAACGACGAGCACGACGAGGCGGCGTTCGTCGCCGAGGAACTCGAGAAGCTGCGCGCCGAGGGCTTCACGTTCGACGACGCTGCGGTCTTCTACCGGACCAACGCGCAGTCGCGCGTGCTCGAGGACGTCTTCATCCGCGTCGGCATGCCCTACCGCGTCATCGGCGGCGTGCGCTTCTACGAACGCAAAGAGATCAAGGACGTCCTCGCCTACGCACGCGTGCTGGTCAACCCCGACGACGACGTGTCCGCCCGCCGCATCGTCAACACGCCCCGACGTGGCGTGGGCGACCGCACCATCGAGGCGCTCGAGTGGCACGCCCGGCGCGAGGGCATCAGCTTCCTCGAGTCGTGCCGCCAGGCCGAGCACGTCCAGGGCCTCGCCGCCCGCGCCATCGGGGCGGTCACCTCGTTCGTCGACCTGCTCGACGGGCTGCGGACCGCCCTCGAACACGACCTGACCGTCCCCGACCTCGTCGAGGAGATCTGGTCACGGACCGGGTACATGCGCGAACTGCAGGCCGAACGCACCATCGAGGCGCTCGGTCGCGAGGAGAACCTGCGCGAGCTCAAGTCCGTCGCCACCGAGGTCCACGAACGCGGGGGAGGCGTGACCGGGATGGCCGGGCTCGAGACCTTCCTCGAATCGGTCACGCTGGTCAGCGACCAGGACCAACTCGACGACGCCGAGGACGGCACCCTGACGCTGATGACCCTGCACACCGCCAAGGGCCTCGAGTACCCGGTGGTGTTCCTCGTCGGCATGGAGGACGGCGTCTTCCCCCACGTGCGCTCCCTCGACGACCCCAAAGAACTCGAGGAGGAACGCCGCCTCGCCTACGTCGGGCTCACCCGCGCCCAGCATCGGCTCTACGTCAGCCACGCCGACCACCGCACGCTGTGGGGCGGCACCTCCTACAACCCGCCGTCACGCTTCCTCGACGAGATCCCCGAGAACCTGCTCGAACGTCGAGGTGGCACGCGCGGCTCGACCGCCGGGTCGCGCCGGCGCGACAAGGAACTGCTGCAGGTCGCCGGCGAGGAGTTCCGGCCGGGCGACCGCGTCCTGCACACCAAGTTCGGCCCGGGCACGATCGCCTCGCTGTCGGGCGAGGGCGAGCGGGCCGAGGCCACCGTCGACTTCGACAAGGCGGGGCGCAAGCACCTGATGCTCGCCTACGCCCCGCTCGTCAAGACCTGATCACGCCGCCGGAGCGACCTCACGGAGTTGGACCCGCCGCAGCAACTGGGCGTTGAGCGCGACGACCACGGTGGAGGTGCTCATCAGGAT
>DATHUR010000145.1:0-46629 GCA_035462025.1 Egicoccus sp.
GGACTGACCACCACCACCATCCCCACCACCTGGCAACCCCCCGACGACCCCCGCCGACGCCGACGGCGACCACCCCGCCCCGAACCACCCGGCCAGCAGGTCCCCGGGCCGGACCACGCTGACCACGAACCCGAGCCACCACCATGCACGCCGGACGACGACCCTGGTGGCGCCCTCCCCTTCTAGCGCCGGGCGCTGGCCGAGCGGCGATCAGGGGGTCGGGACGAGCGGCTTCCAGGCGGGGCGGGATGCCTCGTAGCCGGCGATGTCGTCGGCGTCCTGCAGGGTCATGCCGATGTCGTCGAGGCCGTTGAGCAGGCAGTGCTTGGTGTGCTGGTCGATGTCGAAGTGCGCGTCGACACCGGCCACCTCGCCGACAGCGGGCGCGCTCACCGTCTGCGACTCGAGATCGACGGTGATCTCGACCGATGGGTCGGCTGCCACGAGGTCGAACAGTTGGCGGACGACGGGTTCGCCGAGCTGGACCGCAAGGACGCCGATCTTGCCGCAGTTGGTCCGGAAGATGTCGGCGAAGCTCGACGCGATGATGGCCTGGAAGCCGGCGTCCTCGAGCGCCCACGGCGCGTGTTCACGCGACGACCCGCACCCGAAGTTGCGGCCGGCGAGCAGGACGTTCGCGCCCGCGTGCTCGGGCTTGTTCATCGCGAAGTCCGGGTTGGGGCTGCCGTCGTCGAGGTAGCGCCACTCGGAGAACGCCGCCGGGCCGAACCCGGTCCGCTTGACGCTCTTGAGGTACTGCTTGGGGATGATCGCGTCGGTGTCGATGTCGTTGGCGTCGATGGGGCAGGCGGTGCCCCGGACCACGGTGACGGGTTCCATCAGACGTTGACCTCCTGCGCCGCGACGAACTCACGAACATCGGTGAGGCGGCCGGTCAGCGCGGCGGCTGCGGCCATGGCGGGCGAGACGAGGTGGGTGCGCCCCTTGAAGCCCTGCCGGCCCTCGAAGTTGCGGTTGGATGTCGACGCGCACCGCTCGCCCGGGGCGAGCTGGTCGGGGTTCATGCCCAGGCACATCGAGCACCCGGGTGCGCGCCAGTCGAAACCGGCCTCGATGAGCAACTGGTCGAGCCCCTCGGCCTCGGCCGCCGCGGCGACCAGACCGGACCCTGGAACGACCATCGCGCGGATGCCCTCTTTCACGCGCTTGCCCTTGACGACTTCGGCAACGGCGCGCAGGTCCTCGAGCCGGCCGTTGGTGCACGAGCCGATGAAGACCGTGTCGAGTTCGATGTCGGTCATCGCCTCGCCACCGGTCAGCCCCATGTAGTCCAGCGCCCGCTGCCACTGCTTGGCGGTGGCCTCGTCGGGCGCCTGGTCGGGCGACGGCACGGTCCCGGTGACCGGCACCGACTGCGCCGGCGTGGTGCCCCAGGTCACGGTCGGCACGACGTCGGCGGCGTCGATGTGCACGACCCGGTCGAAGACCGCGCCCTCGTCGGTGCGCAGCTCGCGCCACGCCTCGACCGCAGCGTCCCAGTCGGCACCCTTCGGCGCGTAGGGCTTGTCCTTGAGGTAGGCGAACGTGGTCTCGTCCGGGGCGACGAGCCCGGCGCGGGCACCGCCCTCGATGGACATGTTGCAGACCGTCATGCGGCCTTCCATCGACATCTCTTCGAACGCCTGGCCGCGGTACTCGATCACGTGGCCGGTGCCGCCGTCGACCCCGATGACGCCGAGGATGTGCAGGATCAGGTCCTTCGGCGTCGTGCCGGCCGGCAGGGAGCCGTCGACCTCGATCGCGAGGGTCTTCGGCATGCGCTGCGGCAGCGTCTGCGTCGCGAGCACGTGCTCGACCTCGCTGGTGCCGATGCCGAAGGCCAGCGCGCCGAACGCCCCGTGGGTGGCGGTGTGCGAGTCACCGCAGACGATGACCGCTCCCGGCTGGGTCAGGCCGAGCTCGGGACCGATGATGTGCACGATGCCCTGGTTGCGGCTGCCCATCGGGAACAGCCGGATGCCGAACTCCTCACAGTTGGCCCGCAGGGCCTCGAGCTGGGCGATCGACAGTTCGTCGGTCATGGGCAGCTCGCCGCTCACCTGCCGCGGATCGGTCGGCACATTGTGGTCGGCCGTCGCGAGGGTGAGGTCGGGGCGGCGCACCGTCCGACCGGCAACGCGAAGACCGTCGAAGGCCTGGGGCGAGGTCACCTCGTGGACGAGGTGCAGGTCGACGTAGAGCAGATCGGGCTGGCCCTCGCGGGACCGCACGACGTGCTGGTCCCAGATCTTCTCGGCAATCGTTCGTGGTTCGCTCATCAGTCCCTCGTGTGATGCCCGTGTGCATGCGCCGCGTCGGCCGGGACACCTCCGTCCCGGCCACGGCGTCAGGCGAGTGTCAGCCGGCCCAGCGTGACGACTGCGCCGCGGCGATCGAGCGGTAGTCGACCTCCTCGGAGCGGTTCACCTCGACGGTGACGTCGTCGGAGCCGGTCGACTCGGTGTAGGACGCCGCGACGGCGGCGACCAGTGCGGCCTCGTCCTCGGGCGTGTGGTCCGGCGGGACGTTCACGCGGATGACGTTCTTCATGCGACTACCTCGTTGGATGGCTGGGGGCCGTGCGGCCGTGATGCTGACTGTGTGCTCGCTGGCAGCGGTGTGGCCGGGTCACGGCCGGAACTCCGAGCTGCGGTGGACGAGTCGACGCGAGCGGTTGAGCGCATCGACGTAGGCGCGTGCGCTCGCCTCGACGATGTCGGTGGAGACGCCGCGCCCGGTGAAGCGCTGTCCGTCCTCCACTTCCACCGTGACGGTGACCTCACCGAGGGCGTCGATGCCCCCGGTGACGGCCGCCACCTGGAACGAGACCAGTGCGACCCCGTCCCGGCCGACCGCGCGGCGGATCGCGCCGCAGGCTGCATCGACCATGCCGTCTCCGGTCGCCTCGGCCGAGACCGTGGCGCCGGGGTCGTGGCCGAGTTCGGCCGCCACCTCGGCGTCGGTCAGCCGGACCTCGACGGAGGCCGTCGGCTGCGTGTCGGTCCCGCCGGTGACGGCGAGGGAGACGAGTTCGTAGTCGTCATCGGCCTTGACGTGGGTCTCGGCGATGACGATCGCGGCGACGTCCTCGGAGCTGACGATCCCCTTGCGGTCCGCCAGGTCCTTGAAGCGCCGGAAGGCGTTCTGGGCTTCGGCGTCGTCGAGTTCGAACCCGAGGTCCTCGACGGCCTTGAAGAAGGCGTGCCGGCCGGAGTGCTTGCCGAGCACGATCTGCGAGCCGTCGGCGCCGACATCCTCGCTCTTCATGATCTCGTAGGTCAGGCGGTCGGCCAGCACGCCGTGCTGGTGGATGCCCGACTCGTGGGCGAAGGCGTTGGCGCCGACGACCGCCTTGTTCTTCTGCACCGAGTAGCCGGTCAGGCTCGACACCAGCCGGGACGTGCGCAGCAGTTCGGGGGTGTGCAGGCCGTGGTCGACGCCCAGCAGGTCCGCCCGCGTGCGGATGGCCATCACGACCTCCTCGAGCGAGCAGTTGCCGGCACGCTCGCCCAGGCCGTTGACCGCGACCTCGATCTGACGGGCGCCGTTGCGCACCGCCTCGAGCGAGTTCGCCACCGCCAGGCCGAGGTCGTTGTGGCAGTGGACGCTGACGACCACGCCCTTGGCGGCGATGTCGGGGATGCGCGCGTGCAGTTCCTTGATCCAGCCGCCGAAGTCGTGCGGCAGGGCGTAGCCCACCGTGTCGGGGATGTTGACCGTGGTGGCGCCGGCGTCGACGGCCGCAGCAACGATGTCGACGAGGAACTCGAAGTCGGTGCGGGTCGCGTCCTGCGGGCTGAACTCGACGTCGTCGGTGAACGAGCGGGCCAGTTCGACCGCCCGCACCGTCTGCGCCAGGATCTCGTCCTCGGACGCCTGCAGCATGTACTTGCGGTGGATGTCGGAGGTCGACAGGAACGTGTGGATGCGGTGGCGCTTCGCGGGCGCCAGCGACTTGGCCGCCGCCTCGATGTCGCCGGGCATGGCACGGGCGAGGGCGGCGATCACCGGCGGCTCGCGCCGGTCGGTCTCGCCCTCGGAGCCGCCGGGACCCTGGGCGCCACGGGGCGCGTTGCCGACGATCTCGGCCACGGCCTTGACGGCGTCGAAGTCGCCGGGCGAGGCGGCCGAGAAGCCGGCCTCGATCACGTCGACCTGCAGGCGGGCGAGTTGCTCGGCGATCTCGACCTTCTCGCGGGCGTCGAGCGAGATGCCGGGCGACTGCTCGCCGTCGCGCAGAGTGGTGTCGAAGATGGTGACGTCGTCGGGGACGACGCCTGCTGCGTCAGTGATGTCGGTGGGCCGACCCATCGAATTGTCCTTGTCTGCTCGCCACCTCGCGGCGGCTGATCCGTTGTGGGGATCCCCTTCGATGTGCCTCCGCGTCGCCGTGTGTCAGGGGGTGAAACGGCGGCGCGGCATCAAAGGACGAGCAGAAGGACGAGACCCACGAGCAGGATCTCGAGAGCGTGCAGCAGACCGCGACCGGCATCGAGCCGGTCGGCAACGGGGCTGCTGACGTCACGCATGGTGTCGGGTGTATCGGCCCGATGGGTGCCGACGCAAATGCTTCCGCGCGCCACGCGTGCACGGCGGACCGGCACCCGCCCACCCGAACCGACCGATTCGTGCGGGTTGCGCCGGTCTGACCACGGCCGGCCCCACACGATCGGCGGGCACACCGCGCTAGGTTTCCTGACGGCGTCCGCCGCTGTCCTCCGGACGTGCCCACCGGCGTCGGAAGGGGCGTAGTGACCGACGCGAGCAGTCGCGAGCAGGCCCTCGCGGTCGCGGCCCGCACCGCCGACGACGCGGGCGTGCGGGTCGTCGACCTGCACCGCCACGCCGACATGCCCGACGTGTCGCGCCTCTTCGACGCCGTGTGGGGCCGGTCCGGCGACGCGGCGTCGATCATGGCAACCGAGGCGCTGACGGCACTGGCGCACGCGGGCGCCCAGGTGTCGGGCGCCTACCGCGACGGCGAGTTGGTCGGCGCGACGGCCGCGTTCCTGGGGCTGGCCGACGACGGCGAGGTGTTCCTGCACTCCCACGTCACCGGCGTCCTGCCGGGCGCGGAGGGTCGCGGCGTCGGACGGGCGCTCAAGTGGCACCAGCGCGCCTGGTGCCTCGAGCGCGGGATCGGCCGGGTGCGTTGGACCTTCGACCCGCTGATCCGCCGCAACGCGGTGTTCAACCTGGTCCACCTCGGTGCCCGCGTCGTGGCCTGGCAGGACGACCTCTACGGCCGGATGCAGGACGAACGCAATGCCGGAGCGCCCACCGACCGCCTGATCGTCGACTGGGACCTGGCCGCGCCACGCGTGCTGGCGGCGGCGCAGGGCCGTGCGGCGGAACCCGACGTCGGCGCGCTGCGCCGCTCCGGCGCCCATCCCCTCCTCGAGGTCGCCGAAGACCTGACGCCACACCTGACGCCGAACGACGCCCCACGACAACTCGTCCAGGTCCCCGCCGACATCGAAAGCCTGCGCCGCCAGGACCCCGATCTCGCCGTCGCCTGGGCCGCCGCGCTGCGCACCACCCTGGGACACGCGCTCGGGCTGGGGATGCGGGTGAGCGGGTTCTCGCGCGACGGGTGGTACGTCCTCGCCGCCCACCGGGCCGTCGACGAACTGGCCCAACGATGATGCGACGCGACCTGGCGGCGGTCACGGTCACGCGCGTCGAACTCGTGCGGGTCCGCCTGCCGCTGGTCACGCCGTTCCGGACCTCGTTCGGGGTGCAGACCGAGCGCGACGCGCTGCTCGTGCTGGTCGCCGGCGACGACGTCGAGGGGTGGGGCGAGTGCGTGACGCCGGCCACGCCGATCTACACCGAGGAGTACACCGACGGGGCCGCCCACGCGCTCGAACACGTCCTGCTGCCCGCACTGCTCGGGCCGGGCCGGCGCCTACGAGTCGAGGACGTGGCCCTGCGCCTGGGCGGCTTCAAGGGGCACCGCATGGCGAAGGCGGCGATCGAGTCCGCCGTGCTCGACGCCCAGTTGCGCCTGGCCGACCGCTCCCTCGCCGAGCACCTCGAGGTCACCCGTGACCGGGTCCCGGCCGGCGTGTCGGTCGGCATCCCCGACGGTGGCGTCCCTGAACTGATCGAACTCGTCGAGGGCTACCTCGCGGCGGGCTACGTGCGGATCAAAGCGAAGGTGGCCCGCGGCACCGACGTCGCGCCCATGCAGGCACTCCGCAGCCGCTTCGGTGCCGCGTTGCACCTGCAGGTCGACGCGAACGCCGGGTACGACCCCGACGTCCGGGCCGACGTCGCGGCGCTCGACGCACTCGACGAACTCGGCCTCGTGCAGATCGAGCAACCGTTCGGGCCGGATCGCCTGCTCGCCCACGCCAGGCATGCCGCACGCTGGCGGACGCCCGTCTGCCTCGACGAGTCGATCACCGACGCGGAGCGGGCGGTCGAAGCGCTGGCCCTGCGCGCCTGCCGGATCGTCAACATCAAGCCGGGCCGGGTCGGCGGTCCCCTCGAGGCCGTACGCGTCCACGACGCCTGTCGCGACCGCGGCATCCCGGTCTGGTGCGGAGGGATGCTCGAGACCGGCATCGGCCGGGCCCTCAACGTCGCCATCGCCGCCCTGCCAGGATTCGAGTTGCCCGGCGACACCTCGGCGTCCGACCGCTACTTCGCGGACGACCTGACCGAACCGTTCGTGCTCGTCGACGGCCACATCGCGGTCCCCGACGGGCCGGGGATCGGCCGCGAACCGCGGGCGGATGCCCTGCGCCGCGCGGACCGTCGGCCGGTCGACGTGACCTGATCTGCGGGTCAGGCGGGCAGGCCGGCCGGCCGAGAGCCGTGCGCCAGCGTGGCCTCGACGGCGTCCGCCCACGTCGCGATCGCGGCGACGTCGGCCGGGTCGGCGAGTTGTGCGAGGTCGCTCGTGCGCCGCACCTGGTCGCGGACGGCGTCGGCGCGATCGGCCGAGTCGGCGACGCGTTCGGCGACGTCGACGAGCAGACGCAGGATCGCCACGAGCACTACCGGTTCGGAGGCGGCGTACCGGCGCGGCTGGGCGAGCGCGAGATCGAGGCAGTCGCCGAACGACGGGCGTGGCTGGGCGGCCCGGACCCGGCCGGCGTCGTCGGTCACGACCACCGCCCCGAGCGGCCGGTCGGCCAGACGCACCAGGATCGAACTGAGCTGGGCCATGGCCTCCACGGCCGTCGTGGGATCGTTGATGCCGGGTGAGAGCGCCCGGACGGCGATGTCGACCAGTTGCCGAATGCCGAACGCGATGTCATCGGCCTCGGTGCGGTCACCGCCGAGGTGGAAGCTGCGGTGGACGGCATCCGCGGCCGTGTCACCGGTGTCCCGCTCGCCGGCGGCCGGCTCCTCGTCGGTCGTCTCGACGACCCATGCCCAGGCGATCGTCGTGCCCTCGGCCACCCACTCGCCGGGTCGGGGCCGCATGAGCACCGCCAAGCCGCGTTGCTCCGCGAGCCGGGCCAGGAGCGTGAGGTCGACGGTCTGCACGTACCCGCTGGTGCGCGCCGTGACCACCTCGGCGCCGGGCGGCGGCTCGGGAGCGGGACCGTCGGGCAGCGTCTCGCGCGAGAGCGGGAGCCCCTCGACCAGGTGCAGCGTCTGGCGCCGGATCCCGCTCATCGCCACGTCGACGCGCAGTTGGCTGGTCAGGTGATGCAGGAAGTGGACCAGCAGCCCGACCGCCATCAACGCCAGCAGCAGCGCGGCCGATACCGCGACGTCGGGCACGAAGCTCACCCCTTCGTCGGGCGTGCGGACGTGTCGCAGGACGGTGACGTGGAAGACACCGGAGCCGATCATGCCGCTGAGCACGAACTGGACGCTGCGGTCCTTGAGGAAGGTGCGCAGGATTCGCGGCGTGAACTGCGAGGCCGCCATCTGCAGCGCAACGACCGTCAACGAGAACACCACGCCGACCACGGTGAAGGTCGCCCCGGCCAACTCACCCAGGATGGTGCGCGCACCGTCGGGGCTGCCCGAGTAGGCCAGCAGGCCCGGCAGCCGCGCCGTCCATGCCGCCGGGACGGCGACCAGCACCTGCGCCAGGACGATCGCCGCGACCACCCCGAGTGTCGGCAGCAGCCAGAGCGAGTCCTGCAGGTCGCGCCACAGCGCCCGCAGTCGAACGGGCAGCACCTCCACCGCGATCCCTTCCACGTCACATCGCCCGCGATCATGGCAGGCTTTCGCTGACCACCCGACCACCCGGACCGGCGAGCGCCCCGTGGATCTGCCCGTCACGCCACCGATCGACCCCATGCTGGCGAAGCTCGCACGCGAACTGCCGACCGGTGCGCTGCACTACGAGCCCAAGTGGGACGGCTTCCGTTGCATCGTGTTCCGCGACGGCGACGACCTGCTGCTGCAGAGCCGCAACCTCAAGCCCCTGGACCGCTACTTCCCCGAGATGCGCGAGCCGCTGCTGCGGCTGCTGCCGACACGTTGCGTCGTCGACGGCGAACTCGTCGTCCCCCGCGGCGGCGTCCTCGACTTCGACGCGCTCTCCGAGCGGATCCATCCCGCGGACTCGCGGGTGCAGATGTTGAGTCGACGCGACCCCGCACGGTTCGTCGCCTTCGACCTGCTCGCACTCGACGACCGCGACCTGATGACCGAACCGTTCGTCGATCGGCGGCGGGCGCTCGAGACCGCCCTGCGCGCCGTCGAACCGCCCGTCCACCTCACGCCGGTCACCGACGATCCCGAGGTGGCCGCCGACTGGTTCGCACGGTTCGAGGGGGCAGGCCTAGACGGGGTGATCGCCAAGCCCGACGCCGGGCCCTACGCCCCGGGCAAGCGGACCCAGATCAAGGTCAAGCATCAGCGCACCGCCGACGTCGTCGTGGGCGGGTTCCGCTGGCACAAGGACGGCGAGGGCGTGGGATCGCTGCTCCTCGGGCTGTACGACGACGAGGGCAACCTGCGCCACATCGGCGTCGCGGCCGCGTTCACGGCGGCACGCCGACGGGAACTGATCGACGAACTCGCGCCCTACCGTCCGGGCGACGACGAGTCGCTCGCCGACCACCCGTGGGCCGACGGCGACGGCGCGGCCGGTACGCCGCGCGGGCCGTCGCGCTGGAACCAGTCCAAGGACACCTCGTGGCAACCCCTGCGTCCCGAGTTGGTCGCCGAGGTCGCCTACGAGCAACTCCAGGGCGATCGCCTGCGGCACGGCGCCCGGTTCCTGCACTGGCGTCCCGACCGGGACGCCGACTCGTGCCGCTACGACCAACTCGAGACGCCGCCACCGGCCGAACTCGCCCACCTGTTCGCCGTCTGACGCGCCATTCGGTCAGCGCCCGACCGGCCGCTCGACACCGGGTCCGTATACGTGGGCGGGTACCGTCCACCCCAACCGTCGTGACCTCGAGGCCCTGCCGTGCAGCCAGTCCTGGCCACCATCCCACCGCCACCGTTCAACGGGTTCGAACTCGGCCCGCTCGACGTGCGTCTGTACGGGATCCTGATCGCGTTCGGGGCGTACCTCGCCCTGCGGATGATGGTCAGGCGCTACGAGTCGTTCGGCGGGGACCCGACCCGGGCCGAGACTGCGGCCCTGGTCATGCTCGGGGCCGGATTCCTGGGTGCCCGTCTCGCCTACGTCCTGCCCCGCCTCGACCACTTCCTGGCCAACCCGCAGGACATCCTGGCGATCTGGCAGGGCGGGCTGGCGTTGTTCGGCGGGTTGACGGTCGGCTCGATCGTGGCGCTCTGGTACGCCCGCAGCCGCTCCCTCGACGTCCCCGCCCTGATGGACGCGGTGGCACCGACCGTCCCGCTCGCCCAGGCGATCGGCCGCTGGGGCAACTACTTCAACCAGGAGTTGTACGGCCGCCCGACCGATGTCGCCTGGGCGCTCGAGGTCGAGGCGCCCTACCGCCGGCCCGGTTACGAGGACGTCGCGACATTCCACCCCACGTTCCTGTACGAGTCGCTGTGGAACCTCGCACTGGTCGGCGTTCTGCTGTGGCTCGACCGCCGCGGCCGGCTCAAGCGCGGCGCACTCGCCTTCGTCTACCTGATCGGTTACGGCATCGGACGGGCGTGGATCGAGGCGTTGCGCGTCGACACGGCTGATCGCTACTTCGGACTGTCACGCAACAACTGGGTCGCACTCGCCGTGATCATCATCGGAACGGCCGGCCTGGTCTGGTGGCAGCGCCGGCCGGTCGCCGAGCCCGAGGCCGACGCGGATTTCGTTCTCGAGGCCGACATGCCGGACGATGCGGACACGACTGACGACGTGTCCGACCAAACGGGGGAATCGCACGACACGTCGGACGACGAGGTTCGTTGACCATGGCGACCAGCGGAGGTGCCGCCGTGACCACTCCCCGTCCCAACCGGCGCGACGAGCAACGCGCCCAGACCCGCAACGAGCTGCTCGACGCTGCCGCCCGGGTCTTCGCCGAACGCGGCTATCACGCCGCGTCCGTCGACCTCGTCGCGGAGGCCGCCGGCTACACCAAGGGCGCCGTCTACTCCAACTTCGACTCGAAGGAGGAGCTGTTCCTCGAACTGCTCGACCGCCGCATCGAGGCGAGCATCACGGCGATGGAGCGGTTGCTGTTCACGCGTCCCGCCGAGGATCGCGCGCTGCTGTTCACCGGCGACTCCCCCGAGGTCGAGGTGGTCGATCGGGACTGGTTCCTGCTCGAGACCGAGTTCCTGCTCTACGCCGCCCGCAACGACCAGGTCCGCGCCCGCGTCCAGGCGCGACAACGCACCATCCACGACCGCGTCGCCGACCTCTTGCGCCGCCACCTGACCGAACTCGGCGTGCCGAAGGAACGGCTCGAGGCCGACCACTTCACGCGCATCCTGACCGCGGTCGCGTCCGGACTCGCCCGCGCGTCGCTGGCCGACCCGATCGAGGCGCGCCACATCGGCGAACTGATGGCCGAGGTCGGCGCTGCACTGGTGTTCCGGGCGCAGCACCCCGAGGACTGACCTGCCGCGTCAGTCGGGCCGTCGGTGGCGACGTCCGTGCACGACCAACCCCGTTGCCGCCAGCGCCCGCCGCCAGGCATCCTCGGGCACGCGCAAGGCCGACGCCTCGACGGCGCGCTGGGCGAGATCCGCGGCCGGAGCCATCCACAGGTGCGGTTCGCGGTAGCGCCCTTCGGCACGCTCGAGTTCGACGACCGCCGGCTTGATCGCCCCCGGGAGCAGGTAGGGCCCGGAGGTCGGGAACGCCCGCCCGTACCACCTCGCGAAGTCGGCCAGCGGCGCGCGGGCCCGCAGCGAGCGGTCGACGGCGAGGACGGGGTGCAGGCCGGCGTCCCAGGCGGCGGCCAGCCAGCCGTCGAGGGGACGACCGGACGCGTCCGTCGCCGCGACGTAGCGCGCGAACGGGACCAGCGGATGGTGTTGCTTCGCGTGCGGTCGCACCAGCAGGAGCAGGCGATCGAGCCCGGCAGCGGCGGCCAGTCCCGGTAGTTCGCCGAGCACCCGGCGACCGATCCCCTGGCCACGGCGGTCCGCCCGGACACGCACGTCGAGCACCGCCAGGGTGTCCGCCCCGTCGGCGGACGCTGCGGTCTCTCCCGCCTCGACGACGTCACCGGCGCCGCCGGCCGGAGCATCCGAGGTCGTGCCGTTCCAGCGCAGCGCCACGGCCCGCACGACCACCAGCGGCGCGCCCTCGGCGTCCAGACCGACGAACTGAGACTCGGGGGCGCTCGCGTCGAGGTGCCCGCGGTGGCGCTCGGTCAGCGCGACCAGGAAGGGGGCGGCGTCCCGCTCCTCGAGGTCACGGACCGACGGGAGCAGCCCGGGTGCCTCGGCCAGCGTCGTCCACCGGCTGGCGGTCGCATCCGGACCGGAGCCGGTCACGCCCCGTGGAACGGCAGTCCGGCCGCGGACTGGAACGCCTCGCCCATCGCCTCGTACAGCGACGGGTGGGCGTGCGTGATCGCCGCCAGTTCGGCCGGGACCGCTTCCCAGCTGGTCGCCAGCGTGGCCTCGGCGATCAGGTCGGTCGCGTGCGGGCCGACGATGTGGACGCCGACCACCGGCCCCGAGCCGCCGGTCGCGCCGGCCGGCGCGCCGTCGGTGCGGTGGACGACCTTCACGAACCCCTCGCTGCCGGCGAGGATGCCCTTGGCGTTGTGCCGCAGCGACGACGTCTCGACCGCGACCGCGTCGTCGCCGAAGCGCTCGCGTGCCTGCGCCTCGGTCAGCCCGACCGAGGCGACTTCGGGGTGGCAGTAGGTCACCCGTGGCGTCTGGGTGTGGTCGACCGGCTGCGCACCTTCGACGCCGGCGATGCGATCCGCCACGGCGAACCCCTCGGCGAACGCGGCGTGTGCGAGCGCGAGCGTCGGCCGAACGTCGCCGACCGCCCAGACACCGTCGACCTTGGTGGCGCCCCACTCGTCGGTCGCGACGAAGCCGCGCTCGTCGAGGATGCCGAGGTCGTCCGCGCCGATGTCGGCAGTGTTGGGTCCGCGGCCGGTGGCGACCAGCACCCGGTCGGCCTCGAGGGTTCGCTCCTGGCCGTCCACGGTCACGATCACCCGGCCGGTGTCGGCGTCGCGTTCGACCGACTGCACGCGCGCCGAGGTCAGCACCTCGATGCCGCCTTGGCCGTAGGCCTTGGCGACCGCGATCGAGCAGTCGGCGTCCTCGAGCGGCAGCACCCGCTCGAGCGCCTCGACGACCGTGACCTCGCTGCCCATCGGCCGCCACATCGAGGCGAACTCCATGCCGATGGCGCCCGCACCGATGATCACCGCACGCTTCGGCGGCTCGGTGAACCACAGCGCCTGGTCGGAGGTCTGCACCACCTCGCCGTCGATCTCGACGCCGGGCAGGCTGCGGGCGTACGACCCGGTCGCGATCACGACGTGCCGGCCCTGTACCCGCGTGGTCGCGCCGTCGTCGTCGCCGCGGGCGCGGGACGCATCGGATCGGGTCACCTCGACCTCGATGCGACCGCCGTCGCCGGCGACCAGACGGCCGCGGCCGTGGTGGCGGGTGGTGCGCTTCGTGACGAGGAAGTCGAGGCCCTTGAACATGCGGGCGATGACGCCCTCGCGGAACCCCGACAGCGCCTCGCCGTCGAGGCCGTCGTAGCTGACCTTCAGGCCCATCACGTCGGCGCGGTGGATCTCCTCGAGGACCTCGGCGACGTGCAGGACGGCCTTGGACGGGATGCAGCCGCGGTGCAGGCAGGTCCCGCCGACCTTGTCCTGTTCCACGAGTGCCACGTCGAGGCCGCGGGCGGCGGCCCGGAACGCCGTGGCGTACCCGCCGGGTCCGCCACCGAGAACGACGATGTCATGCATGACGGCCCCTCAGCTGTGCAGCAGGATGCGCGAGGGCTGCTCGCACAACTCGGCGACGTAGGTCACGAACCGGCCGGCTTCGCCCCCGTCGCAGATGCGGTGGTCGAACGCGAGCCGGAAGGTCGCGACGCGCCGCACCTGCAACTCGCCCTGCACGACCCACGGACGCTCGCGGATCGCGCCGATGCCGAGGATGCCGCCCTCGGGGTGGTTGATGATCGGGTCACCGTCGTCGTTGCCGAACGCGCCGTAGTTGTTGACCGTGAACGTGCCGCCGGTCAACTCGCCCGGCGTGAGCTTCCCGGTCCGGGCCTTGCCGGCCAGTTCGGTCAGTTCGAGCGCCAACTGCAGGGTCGACTTGGCGTGGGCGTCCTTGATGTTGGGCACGACCAGGCCGCGCTCGGTGTCCGCGGCGAAGCCGAGGTTGATGTGCTCGAGCAGCCGGATCTCGCCGGCACTTGATCCGCTGTCGCCCTGAGGCGAACGGTCGATGCGGGCGTTGAGCGTCGGGAACCGCCGCAGTGCGAGCACGGCGGCACGCATGACCAGCGCGAAGGGCGTGATCTTGACGTCGAAGCCCTCGTCCCGCGCCGCCTGGGTGAGCTGCTTGCGGACCTCCCACAGCTCGGTGAGGTCGGCCTCGCGGGTGCACGACGCCGCGGGGATGTCGCGCCGCGAGGTCTCCATCTTCTCGACGATCCGCTTGCGGATACCGCGGATCTGCTCGACCTCGCCGGGTGTCCGGCCACGAAAGCCGATCTCGAGGTCGCCGGTTCTCGCTGCGCTCGCCCCGCCTCCCGCGGCTGCCGGCGCCTGGGCGCCGGACACCGCCGCCGTGGATGTGACGGGTTCACGCTGTTCGCTGGGCGCTGCGGTACCGCTCGACGCCGCGTTCACGTCGTCGCGGGTGATGACGCCGTCGGGGCCCGAGCCGGGGGCGATGGCGGCGAGGTCGACCCCGAGGTCCTTGGCGAGCTTGCGCACCGGCGGCTTGGCCAGCGGCTTCATGTTCTGCGCCGCCTGCCCGTTGCCGGCCGCTGCCGCCGCGGCGCCGCCACGGCGACGGCGTCGCGCGCCGCCCTTGCCCTGGCCGTAGCCGACCAGCGGCTGCGGCTCCTCGTCGGCGTCGAGGCCGGTCGACTTGCGGCCCGGTTCGCCCTCGTGGACCTCGCCGTACAGGCCGGCGTTCTCCTCGACCGACTTCGCGGCCGCGGCCTCGCCCGCCTCGAAGCCGCTCTGCGCAGGCGACGCCTCGGTCTCGGCGAGCGTGGCGGCGTCACCCTCGGCGACCGCACCGCCTTCCACGTCGATGTCGATGCGCAGGAACACGCTGCCGACCTCGAGCGCCTCGCCGACATCGCCGATCCGTTCGACCACCTTGCCCGCGAACGGCGACGGCACGTCGACCACGGCCTTGGCGGTCTCGATCGACGCGACCGTCTGGTTGAGCTCGATCACATCACCGACGGCGACGTGCCACTCGACGACCTCGCCCTCCTCGAGTCCTTCGCCGAGGTCGGGCAGCTTGAAGTCCTTGACATCAGGCATGAACGCCCTCCCTCAGTAGGTCAGCGACCGTTCCACCAGGTCGAGAATCCGGTCGACGTCGGGCAACCAGAACTCCTCGAGCTTGGCGGGCGGGTAGGGCGTGTCGTACCCCGTGGCGCGCAGGACCGGCGCTTCGAGCGAGTAGAACGCCCGCTCCTGGATCCGGGCGGCGATCTCGGCGCCCATGCCCAGCGTCTGCGCCGCCTCGTGGACCACGATCGCCCGACCGGTCTTCTCGACCGACGCGATCATGGTCGGGGTGTCGAGCGGGCTGAGCGAGCGCAGGTCGACGACCTCGAGCGACCAGCCCTCGTCGGCGGCCGCCTCGGCCGCCTCCAGCGCCGTGCGGACCATCGGCCCGTAACAGAACAGGCTCACGTCGCTGCCTTCGCGGCGGACGACGGCCTTGTGCGGCGGCTCGGTCTGGACCGGTAGCTCGGTGTCGGACTTCATCCAGTAGCGCCGCTTGGGCTCGAGGAAGATGACCGGGTCGTCCATCGCGATGGCGGCCCGCATCATCGAATAGGCGTCGTCCGGCGTCCCCGGCGTGAAGACCTTCAGGCCGGCGGTGTGGGCCCAGTAGGCCTCGGGCGACTCGGAGTGGTGCTCGACCGCGCCGATGCCGCCGCCGTAGGGGATGCGGATCGTGACCGGCAGCTTGACGGTGCCGCGCGAACGGTTGGGCATCTTCGCGAGGTGGCTGACGATCTGCTCGAAGGCGGGGTAGGTGAACCCGTCGAACTGCATCTCGGGCACGGGCCGGAACCCGTACATCGCCAGCCCGATGGCCGTGCCGATGATGCCCGACTCGGCCAGCGGGGTGTCGAAGCAGCGGTCCTCGCTGAACGTCTCCTGCAGCTTGTCGGTGACCCGGAAGACACCGCCGAGCCTGCCGACGTCCTCGCCGAAGACCAGGACGCGTTCGTCCTCGCTCATCGCGTCGTGCAGGGCCCGGTTGATGGCCTGCGCCATGGTGACTGCCATCGTCAGCCCTCCCCGTTCGCGTCGAGTTCGGCCCGCAGTTGCTCGCGCTGCCCCTCGAAGTGGCCGGTCGGGTCGACGTAGACGTGCTCGAACAGTTCCATCGGGTCGCCGTGCGGCGCGTCGTAGATGCCGGCACGCACGTAGGTGGCGACCTCCTTGGCCTGCTCCTCGACGGCGTCCTCGAGTTCGCTGTCGTAGAGGTCACGCTGCTGCAGGAAGTTGCGCATCCGGGCGATCGGGTCGGTCTTGGCGGCTTCGTCGAGCTCGGTCTGGGTGCGGTAGCGCGACGGGTCGTCGGAGGTGGTGTGCGCCTCCATCCGATAGGTCAGCGCCTCGATGAAGGTCGGGCCATCGCCGGCACGTGCACGGTCGACCGCCTTCTTGGTGACCGCGTAGGTGGCCAGCACGTCGTTGCCGTCGCAGCGCCGGCCCGGCAGCCCGTAGCCGATGGCCTTGTGCGCGAGCGTCGGTGCGGCCGTCTGCTTCGCGAGCGGGACCGAGATCGCGTACTGGTTGTTCTGCACGAAGAAGATCACCGGGGCCTTGGTCACGCCGGCGAAGGTCATCGCCTCGTGCGGGTCGCCCTCGGAGGTGCCGCCGTCACCGAAGTAGGTCATGGTGACGATCGGGTTGTTGTCGAGGCGGGCGCCCATGGCGAACCCGGTCGCGTG
The DNA here is from genome assembly GCA_035462025.1 of Egicoccus sp. Taxonomy (GTDB): domain Bacteria; phylum Actinomycetota; class Nitriliruptoria; order Nitriliruptorales; family Nitriliruptoraceae; genus Egicoccus. The sequence continues at coordinate 16,508 of DATHUR010000145.1, forward strand.
CAGTGCCTGCGTGCCGATCGGGATCGACATCAGCCCGAAGTGGTGTTTGTAGGGGTCGTGGTCGGACAGCCACGTGCCCCGGTACAGGTGCAGCAGGCCGGCCGCGTCGACCTGGCGCACCAGCGCGGCGCCCAGTTCGCGATAGGACGGGAAGATCCAGTCCTCCTCGGCCAGCGCGTACGCCGAACCGACCTGGGCGGCCTCCTGGCCCATGCACGACGCGTACACGCCCAGCTGGCCCTGCCGCTGCAGGTTGATCGCCTCGCGGTCGACCTTCCGGGTGACCAGCATCAGCCGGTACAGCTCGCGCAGACCCGCATCGTCGAGGTCGATCGGATGGTCGGGATCCTCGTGGTAGGTCCCGTCCGGGTCCAGCAGATGCACGGGTTGGTCGGGAGGCAGCAGCTCCCGGGGATCGATGGCAGCGTCGGCCACGTGCCCACTCCTGTTGTCCGGGGCGCCGCGCGGGGTCTCCGTGCGGTGCCCGTCTCGTCCGCGGGAGGTCACGTTGCTCCCTGACCGGTTCCGCGTCACCGCATCCTGCCCGAGTCGGACAGGCGGTGCAGTGCTTGCTCCACCGAGGGTGGACGCGGGGTCGCCGCGCGCCACCTTCCGGTCACGCGGCCGGGGCGCGGCCTCGTGCGGGGCGCACCTTAGTCGCCGTCACCACGACCGCCGGACCGGGTTTCGCACGCCGCGCGCCGTCGGTCTCCCAATCGATCCGACCTGGCCCCGTTCGCACGATTAGCATGGTCGGTGCCCGAACGCCGGGCACATGGAGGGACTGAACGTATGCGCATCGTCGTTGGATTCCTGCGGTCACCCGAAGGTCGCGCCGCCCTGCAACGTGCTGTCGAAGAGGCGCGGCTGCGCGACGCGGAACTGCTCGTGGTCCACTCGTTCAAGGGCGGACCCCGCGAGGACGAGGGCGAGGTCATCGCCTACCGCGAGGAGTTCGAGCGCCTCGAACAGCAGCTCAACACCGAGGGCATCCGCTACAGCCTGCGCGAGTTCGTCCGCGGCAACGCACCGGACGAGGACCTGCTGCAGGCGGCCAGGGACGAGAACGCCGACATGATCGTCATCGGCATCCGTCGCCGCTCGCCCGTGGGCAAGCTCGTGCTCGGGTCCAACGCCCAGGACATCCTGCTGCAGGCCGACTGCCCCGTCCTCGCCGTCAAGGCCGCCCCCGACGCCTGACCACCGGCCGGGATGTGTGCATCCAGACACGCACCAGCCCGGCCCAGGATGCACGCAACGCCCTGGTGCCGGGCGGAAGCGGTCAGGCGGGCGGAGCCTCGGAGGTCGGGGCGGGTGCGCCGCCGGCGCCGATCGCGTGGACGCCGCCGTCGACGTGGACGATCTCGCCGGTGACGCCGGGCATCCAGTCCGACAGCAGCGCGCAGACGCTGCGCGCGACCGGCCCCGGGTCGGTGAGATCCCAGCCGAGCGGCGCACGTTCCTTCCACACCGTCTCGAACTGGGTGAACCCGTCGATCGAACGGGCCGCCATCGTGCTCAGTGGCCCGGCGGCGACCAGGTTCACGCGGATCCCGCGCGGGCCGAGTTCGCGCGCGAGGTAGCGGTTGGCGGATTCGAGCCCCGCCTTGGCCACCCCCATCCAGTCGTAGCCGGGCCACGCGATCTGGGCATCGAAGTCCAGGCCGACCACCGACGGGTTCTCCCCTGCGGCGAGCAGGTCGGCGAACCCGCTCGCCAGCGACGCGTACGAGTAGGTCGACACCTGCAGTGCGGTGGCCACGTCCTCCCAGGGCGCGTCGAGGAAGCCGCCGCCGAGGCAGCTCGCGGGCGCGAAGCCGATGGCGTGCAGCAGCCCGTCGAGGCGCCCCCAGCGCTCGCCCACCTCGGCGGCGACCGCACTGATGTCCTCGGGCTTGGTGACGTCGAGTTCGAGCACGTCGATCCCGCCACCGAGCCGCTCGGCCGAGCGCTCGGTCAGCCGCTTCCCGCGTCCGAACCCGGTGAGCACGACCTCGGCGCCCTCGGCCAGCGCCGTCTCGGCCACGAAGAACGCGATCGAGCGCGGGTCGAGCACGCCGGTGATCAGCAGCTTCTTGCCGTCGAGCAGCATGGGAGATCCTCGGGTCGAAAGCGGTGGGTCAGGCGGGTCGGGGGCCGACGACGACGGCCATGGCCACGCCGCCGTCGTGGGAGAGCGAGCAGGTCAGCCCACTGCGGACGCCGTCGATGAACAGCTCCGGCGCGCCGGAGGGCGCGGTGCGGACCTCGACGGCGTGGAACGGTAGACGCAGGTCACCCAGCGCCTTGCGCGTGGCTTCCTTCGCGGCGAACCGGGCGGCGAGGCGGGCACGCGCGACCTCGGCGTCGGCCTCGACCCCGCCCCGGCACGCGTCGGCCTGCTCGCGCGCCGTGAACACGCGGTCCAGGAAGCCGTCACGGCGGTCGATGACGGCCGACAGGCGTGCGACGTCGACGACGTCGCAGCCGGCCGCGAGGGCGAGCTGCCCGGTCACGGCGGTCACAGGCCGGTCCCACCGAAGGGCGAGAAGTCCATCGCCTTCTGCGTGCGGCCGAGTTCGGCGAGGGTCTGCTGCAGCCCGTCGTTGAACTCGCGTCGCGAGCGCGGCGTCGGTTCGGGCGGAGCGAGCGGCGCACCGAAGCGGACCGTCACCGGCCCGCCCAGCGGCCGCGGTCTGGCACCGATCGGCCACACCGCGTAGATCCCGTCGACGGCCGCCGGGACGACCGGGACCTGTGCGTCCGCGGCCAGGCGCGCCAGCCCGCTGCGCAGCCGGTGCACCTTGCCGTCGCGGCTGCGCGACCCCTCGGGATAGACGGCCACACCCTTGCCCTCGTCGAGCAGACCCGCGATGACGTCCATCGCGCTGGCATCCGCCTCGCCGCGTCGGAGCGGGACCATGCCCAGCTTCGGCAGCTGCGGGCCGAGCACGGGCCACTCGGTGAGCCGGACGTCGCCGAGGAAGTGGATCGGGCGACGGATCGCGACGGCGAGCGCCATCGAGTCGGCGTGCGACTGGTGGGTGGAGGCGATCAGCACCGGACCGCTCCCGGGCACGTGATGGGCGCCCTCGACCCGCAGCCGCAGCCACAGGCGCAGCAGCGGACGCAGGCCGAGTCGGACCAGCGAGTTCGCGCCGGGCACCATCGGTTGGATCCCGGCGGTCGCGGACCGACCGGCGCCCGACGGACGCCGGTACGGCTCGGATGCCGGGAGCGGGACGGTCACTGCGGCAGGTTGTCGTGGACGAACGCGGGCTGGCGGGCGTTCCTGAGCGAGCGCAGGATCCCGATCAGCGCGTCGCGGGTCTCGTCGGGCTCGATGATCTCGTCGACGCTGCCGCGGCGGGCGGCGAGGTCGACGTGCATCGCCTCCTCGCGGTAGGCCTCGACCATCTCCTCGCGCCGGTGGGGCTCGGCGTCGAGTTGGCGGCGGAAGATGATGTCGGCGGCACCCTCGGCGCCCATGACGGCGAGCTCGGCGTTCGGCCAGGCCAGCACCGCGTCGGCGCCGAGGCTGCGCGAGTTCATCACGATGTAGGCCCCACCGAACGCCTTGCGGAGCACGACGGTGACGCGCGGGACGGTGGCCGACGCGAAGGCGTGCAGCAGCTTCGCGCCCTTGCGGATCACGCCGCCGTTCTCCTGGGCGGTACCGGGCAGGAAGCCGGGCACGTCGACGCCGACGACCAACGGGATGCCGAAGGCGTCACAGAACCGCACGAAGCGCGCGCCCTTCTCGCTGGCGGTCAGGTCGAGGACGCCGGCCAGCCACTTGGCCTGGTTGGCGACGACGCCGACCGTGCGGCCGTCGATGCGGGCGAAGCCGACGACGAGGTTGCGGGCCCAGCGCTCCTGCACCTCGAGGAACTTGCCGCCGTCGACGATGCCGCGGATGACGTCGCGCACGTCGTAGGGCTCGCGGCCGTCGGTCGGGACGATGTTGCGCAGGTCGACGTCCAGCGGCGGCTCGGGCGCGATCTCGGGCAGCGGCGACGACGAGGACGACGGCAGGTAGCTGAGCAGTTCGCGGGTCAGTGCGAAGGCGGCCTCGTCGTCGTCGACGACGAAGGACGCACTCCCCGACCGCTCACCGTGGACCTCGGGCCCGCCCAGCGAGCGTGCGTCGACGTCCTCGCCGGTGACGGCCTTCACCACGCGCGGGCCGGTGAGGAACATGTAGGCGTCGTCGGTCATGATGGTGAAGTCCATCAGGGCCGGCGAGTACACCGCGCCGCCGGCGCAGGGGCCGAGGATCAGCGCGATCTGCGGCACGCGCCCGGATGCGCCGACGTTGGCGCGGAACACCTGCCCGTAGCCGTCCAGTGCCGCGACACCCTCCTGGATGCGGGCACCACCGGAGTCGTTGATGCCCACGACGGGCACGCCCCCGCGTCCGGCCTGCTCGATCGTGCGCGCGATCTTGTCCGCGTGCGCCTCACCGAGCGAGCCGCCGAGGACGCGACGGTCCTGGGCGTAGACGTTGACCTGCCGCCCGCCGATCGAGGCGGTCCCGGCGACGACCCCGTCGCTGTCGGGCCGACGCCGGTCGAGACCGAACTGGTTGGCGCGGTGCTGCCGCTGCGAGCCGAGTTCGACGAAGCTGTCGCGGTCGAGCAGGCGGGACAGGCGCACACGCGCACCGTCACCGGGCTGCAGTGCGATCGGGTCGAGGGCGGGACTCTCGACGTGCATGGTCTCGGTCACGTGAATTCCTCGGTCGGGCGCGGGTGTCGCCGTGGGTCAGGCGCGGGTGAGGACGAGGGCGGCGTTCTGGCCGCCGAAGCCCATCGAGGTCGACAGGACCGCCTCGAGGTCGACGCGGCGCGGTTCGCCGGCGACGACGTCGAGGGCGATGTCGGGGTCCTGGGTGGTGAGGTTGGCGGTCGGCGGGATCAGCCCCTCGCGCAGGGCCTGGATGGCGAAGATGGCCTCGATGGCACCGGCGGCGCCGAGCAGGTGCCCGGTCACGCCCTTGGTCGAGGTGACCGCGATCGCGTCGGTGTGGTCGCCGAAGACCTTGCGCATCGCGCGGGCCTCGGCGACATCGTTGAGCGGCGTGGAGGTGCCGTGGGCGTTGAGGTGGCCGATGGCGGTCGGGTCGATCCCGGCGTCGTCGAGCGCGCGCTGGATCGCCAGCACGGCCCCACCACCGTCCTCGGGCGGCGCGGTGGCGTGGAAGGCGTCGGCCGACGCCCCGGCCCCGGCGACGAGGGCGTAGATGGTCGCCCCGCGGCGGCGCGCGTGCTCCTCGGACTCGAGCACCAGCACGCCGGCGCCCTCGCCCATCACGAACCCGTCGCGGTCGACGTCGAACGGGCGCGAGGCAGCGGCGGCGTCGGGGTTGCGCGACAACGCACCCATCTGGGCGAAGGCGCTGATGGACAGGGGCGTGATACCGGCCTCGACACCGCCGGCGAGCACGACGTCGGCGGAACCGGCGCGGATCAGGTCACGGGCGACGTGGATCGCCGACGCTCCGGCGGCACACGCGGTGTTCACGGTCATGTTGGGCCCGCGGGCGCCGGTGCGGATCGCGATGGTCCCGGCCGCGGTGTTCGACAGCATCTTCGGGATGAACATCGGACTGGCACGGCCCGGCCCCTTCTCGAGGAACCGCGGGTACTCGTCCGACCAGGTCTCGGCGCCGCCGATGCCGGAGCCGAGCAGCACGCCGACCCGATCGGGGTCGGTGACCACGATGCGATCGGGTTCGTCGCCGTCCGCGTCGCCGAGCCCGGCGTGCGCGACCGCGTCGGACGCGGCCATCACCCCGAGGTGGGTGAAGCGGTCGAGGCGCCGGTTCGCGCCACGACCGATCTCGGCGTCGGGGTCGAAGGCCGGCACACGGCACGCGATCGTGACCGGTGTGCCGTACGCGTCCAGCATCTCGTCGACCGCGGCGGCCGACTTGCCGGACAGGACCCCGTTCCAGGCGTCGGTGAGGCCACGGCCGGCCGGGGACACGAGCCCCATGCCGGTGACCACGACGTTGCGGTTCGCGGACATGCGCGAGACCTCCTGCATTGATGCGGCGCTTCGAACCCGGGCGGGAGGGTCGTCAGGCGGCGGCGGACTGCTTCTCGGTGATCTTGGCGATGGCGTCCTGGACGGTGCGGACGTCCTCGAGTTCCTCGTCCTCGAGCTTCACGCCGGTCTCCTCCTCGAGGACCAGGGTCAACTCGACGACGTCGAGCGAGTCGAGGCCGAGCGCCTCGAAGGACGCGTCGGGGGCGATGTCGTCGGCGGGGACGCCGAAGGTGTCGACGAGGATGGTCTGGAAGGTGGCGTACAGGTCCTGGCTCATGGGTGGTGCTCCTTGGGTGTGGGTCGTGCGTGGTCGGTCGTTCAGGGGCCACCTCGGCGAGGTGACGGACCGGGCCGCCAGTTGCGGTCCGGAAGCTGGTGGGCGCCTAGATGCCGGCGCCGCCGTCGACGGGGATCACGGCGCCGGTGGTCGACCCGGCGTGCTCGGAGGCGAGGAAGGCGATCGTGGCGGCGACCTCGTCGGCCTCGACGGCGCGGCCGGTGGGTGCCTGGGCGAGCAGTGCGTCGCGGGCGTCGTCGCCGAGCGCGTCGGTCATCGCCGTGGCGACGAAGCCCGGCGCGACGACGTTGACGGTGACGCCCTTGCGGCCGATCTCGCGGGCCAACGACTTGCTGAACCCGATCAGGCCGGCCTTGGACGCGGCGTAGGCGGTCTGGCCGACGTTGCCGCGCAGGGCGACGACGGACGCGATGTTGATGATGCGTCCGAACCGCGCCCGCAGCATCGGCCGCATGGCGGCGCGGGAGACGAGGTAGGCGCCGCGCAGGTTGACCTCGATGGTGCGGTCGAACCGGGCCGGGTCGAGACGCAGCAGCAGGTCGTCGTCGGCGACGCCGGCGTTGTTGACCACGACCGCCAGGGTGCCGATCTCCCCCGCACGTGCGACCGCGGCGGTGACCGAGTCCTCGTCGGTGACGTCGACGTGGACGGCTTCGGCGTCACCGGTGCAGTCGGCGGCGACCTTCGCGGCGGACTCGGCGTTGCCGCCGTAGCCGACCAGCACGTGGTAGCCGCCGTCCGACAGGGCGCGGCAGGTGGCGGCGCCGATGCCGCCGCTGCCGCCCGTGACGAGCGCGACGCGGGTCATGCCACACCCCCGTCGCCGGTCGGGTTCCAGGTCAGCAGGCAGGCACCCCAGGTCAGGCCGGCGCCGAAGGCGGTCAGCAGGACGGTGTCGCCCGGCGAGAGCCGCCCGCGGTCGCGGGCGTCGGCCAGGGCGAGCGGTACGGATGCCGCGGAGGTGTTGCCGTGCTGGTCGACGGTGACGTGCATGCGGGCGGGGTCGGCGCCGAGGCGCTGCCCGACGGCTTCGAGGATGCGCAGGTTGGCCTGGTGCCCGATGAACAGGTCGACGTCGGCGATGTCCTTGCCGGCGGCGTCGAGCACCTCGCGTCCGGCCGCGGTCATGCGGGTCACGGCGTTGCGGTAGACGTCGCCGCCTCGCATGGTCAGGTAGTGGGTGCGCGCCTCGAGGACCGCCGGGCTGACGGGCGTGCGGGTGCCGCCGGTCTCGGTCCACAGCATCGAGGGGTCCCGCCCGTCGGCGCCCAGCGAGAACGGGCCGATGCTGCCGGCACCGTCGGGTACGAGCACGACCGCGCCGGCGCCGTCCCCGAACAGGATCGCGACGCCGCGGTCGGTGGGGTCGACGATGCGGGTCAGGGTCTCGGCCCCGATCAGCAGGACGGGGGCGTCCTCGGCCATCGCCAGGGCGGTGCCCATGCGCAGGCCGTACACGAACCCGCTGCACGCGGCGTTGACGTCCAGCGCGGCGACCTCGGTCCCGAGCGCGGCGGCGACCAACGGCGCGGTCCCGGGCACGGCGTGGTCGGGAGTGGTCGTGGCCACCAGGATCGCGGCGACGTCGTCGGTGGACAGGCCCGCGTCGGCCAGGGCGGCCTTGCCCGCGGCGACGGCCAGGTCGGAGGTCGCCTGCTCGGGCGCGGCATGGTGGCGTTGCGCGATGCCGGTGCGCGAGCGGATCCACTCGTCGGAGGTGTCGAGCGTCGCGGCGAGGTCGTCGTTGGTCACGACCTTCTCGGGCAGGTAGGAACCCAGGCCCGCGATCGACACCGGGGCCGGACGCGTCCGGCGGGGCGGGGACGACATCAGCGGCGCACCCAGAGCACGCCCTCGCCGGCCGACACGGCCTGGCTGGCACCGGCGAGCGCGCCGCCGACCCGCCCGTTGCAGTGGGCGCGGATCTCGGAGGGCCCGTAGGCGCCTTCGACGGTGGCGACCACGTCGCCATGACGCACGAGGGTGTCGGGCGCGACCAGGCTGCGGACGCGGCCGTCGACGGGCGAGGTGACCAGGGTCATGGCGGGAATCGGGATCATGTGGGCGCGCTCCGTCGGGAGGGGTCGAGCGGGAGGGGGCGGGAACTAGGCGCGTGCGTCGGCGAAGCGGTCGGCGAGGTCGACCACGTCGCCGAGGTGGTCGGCGAGTGCCACGACGTCGTCGGGCGAGGCGACCGTGTGGACGCGGACGTCCGGGATGGTGCGCTTGGCGAGTCCGGCGAGGACGCCGCCGGGGCCGACCTCGACGAGGTCACGCACACCGAGCGACGCCAGCTGTGCCTGCAGGTCGCGCCAGCGGACCGGGGCCAGCACCCCCTGCACCAGCGCGTCGGCGATCGCGTCGCCCTCGCGGAGGACGGCGGTCGTCGTGCCCGTGACCAGCGGCACGTCCGGGGTCCGGATGGCGCTGTGCGCAAGGGCGGCCGCGAGGTGTGGGACGGCCGGCGCCATGGCCGGCGAGTGGAACGCACCCTCGACGTCGAGCGGCAGCGCGCGTCCCCCGGCCTCGCGGGCCCGTTCGCGGATGCGTTCGATCGCGGCCGGGGTGCCCGCCAGCACGACCTGCCCGGGCGCGTTGTCGTTGGCGACGACGAGGTCGTCGTCCTCGTCCACCAGCACCTGCACGGCGTCGGGGCCGAGCTTGACCAGTGCGGCCATCGCGCCGGGGTTGGCCGCGCAGGCGTCGCCCATGGCCGCCCCGCGAGCGGCGACGACACGCGCACCGTCGGCGACGGAGAGTGCCCCGGCGGCGATGGCGGCGGTGGCTTCACCCAGGCTGTGCCCGGCCACGACATCGGGCGCGATCCCCGCGTCGAGCAGGGCGCGCCAGGCGACCAGCGACGCGGCCATGATCGTGGGCTGGGCGTCGGCGGTGCGTGCCCCCGTGCCCGCGTCGCTCGCCAACGCGCGGACGTCGCGACCGGTCGCCTCGCTGACCAGGTCCACGAGTTCGGCCGCCGGGTGGGCGTCCCAGGCGTCGAGGCAGCCGGCCCGGAACGAACCCTGGCCGGGGAACACGAACGCGAGACGCACAGGCGACTCCTCATGGGTGCGGGAGAGGTGGGGCGGGAGGTGGCGTGGTGACGGTAGCGTAACTTGACACCGACGTCAGATTCAGATCAGTGCGAAGTTGACACGCACGTCAAGCGCTTGTCAAGCACGCACGGCCGATCCGTGGCAGCTCGGAGCACCGCGCGGTGGCCCGATCCGGTGGCTCACCTGCGACGACGCACTACGGTTGCCCGCTTGCGAGATTCGGACAGGAGTTCCATGGACCGCGCGGCCTGCGTGGAACGCGACCTCGCCGACCCCCTGGCCGGGCGGCGCGACACCTTCGCGCTCCCGGACGGGGTGATCTACCTCGACGGCAACTCGCTCGGGGCCCTGCCCCGCGAGGTGGCCGAACGCATGCGCACGACGGTCGAGCAGGAATGGGGCGAGGGCCTGATCCGGTCGTGGAACGAGGCCGGTTGGGTGGACCTGCCGGCCCGCGTGGCGCACCGCATCGCGCCACTGGTCGGCGCCGACGCCGACGAGTTGGCGGTCGGCGACTCGACCTCGGTCGACCTGTTCAAGGTGCTCGCGGCCGCCCGCGCCCTGCGTCCCGGGCGTGGGGTGGTCGTGACCGAACAGGCCAACTTCCCGACCGACCTGTACGTGGCCGAGGGGTTGTCGCGGCTGCTGGGCGACCTCGAGGTCCGGGTCATTGCGACCGCGGACCTGCCCGATGCGCTCACCCCGGACGTCGCGGTCCTCGCCCTGACGCATGTCGACTACCGCAGCGGACGGCGCCACGACGCGACCGCGCTGACGGCCGCCGCCCACGAGGTCGGCGCCCTGGCGATCTGGGACCTGGCCCACTCGGCCGGTGCCCTGGACGTCGACCTGCACGGCTGGGACGCCGACTTCGCGGTCGGATGCAGCTACAAGTACCTCAACGGCGGACCGGGGGCGCCCGGCTGGCTGTATGCCGCCCGGCGCTGGCACGACCGGGCGCAGACTCCGATCCAGGGCTGGTTCGGGCACGCCGAACCGTTCGTGTTCGGCGGCTCCTACGCGCCGGCAGGCGACGCACGGCGGTTCCTGGCGGGGACCCCGCACGTGCTGTCGACGACCGCGCTCGAGCAGGCGTTGCGGGCCTTCGACGGCGTCACTCCGGCCGACCTCGACGCCAAGGCGCGCAGCCTCACCGACACGTTCGTCGCGTTGGTCGACCAACGCTGTGGGAGCGACGTGGAGGTGGCGACCCCTCGCGACCCCGCGGCGCGCGGGGCGCAGGTCTCGCTACGCCACGCCGAGGCGTACGCGCTGACCCAGGCCATGATCGACCGGGGCGTGATCGGCGACCACCGTCCGCCGGACCTGCTGCGCCTGGGGTTCGCGCCGCTGTACGTACGCCACGTCGACGTGTTCGACGCCGTCGAGGTGCTGGCGGACGTCCTGGCGACGGGCGCCTGGGATCGCCCCGGGTACCGCCGTCGTCGGATGGTCACCTGACGGCCACCCGGACCGGTGGCGCATCCCGGCGCGCGGGTCCATGCTGGGAGCCAGCCCGACCCGAGCCTCGGAGGTTGCCGTGAGCGACCAGGACCGTCCCCTGACACCCGACGAGATCGAGCAGCAGCGTCGCGCCGACGGCTCGCTCGACGGCTACGAGACCGTCGAGGAGGCCCGGACCGAGGTCCCGGACCACCCGCTCACGCCCGACGAGATCGAGCAGTCCCAGGTCGTCGAGTACGACGAGGACGACCAACCGGCCGAGTAGCGCCGCTATCCCTCGAGCTCGCGCCGCCGGCGCAGCAGCGCGGCGCGTCGGCGGCGCGCGCCCAGGTGCAAGGCACCTGCGGCGCCGACCAGCAGCACGGTCGTCGCGGCGGCCGTGGCCGCCAGCGCGCCCGTGCCGCGGATGGCCGCGAGCACGATCGATCCGGTCCCCGCGACGACCGTCGCGACGACGGACAGGCCGGTGGCCAACACGCGGTCACGGGCGTACAGCGGCCGGCGGGTCGCGAGGATCCACCCGCTGAGCCCGATCCAGGTCAGGCCGATGAGGACCAGGCCCCCGAACGCCACGTGGGTCCGCGTCGGCAGCGCCGGCTCGGTGGCCCACAGGGTCGCAAGCGGTCCGGTCACGACGAGGGCCGCCACGAGGGTCGCCACCGCCCGCAGGCGCCGGCCGCGGGCGAGTTCGTGTTCGAGCAGGGCGAGGGCACGGCCGACGTCGGCATTCCTCGGGCCGGTGTGGTCGGTCATCGTGGTGCCCCCTGGTCGTCGAGGTGGTCGCGGAGCCGGCGGCGGGCCCGGTGCAGACGCGACTTCACGGTGCCCGGTGGGACACCGGCGATGGCCGCGACGTCGTCGATGGGCAGGTCGAGCAGGTGGAACAGCACCACCGCCTCGCGGTCGTCGGCACCGAGCGTGGCGAGGGCGCGGTCGAGATCCACGCGCCCGAGCAGGCGGGCGACGTCGGCCTCGGAGTCGCCGGTCGCCGGGCCGTCGGGATCGGCCCCGTCGTCGATCGACGGTCGGCGGTAGGTCCGGCGGAGGTCGTCGAGCACGACACGGCGGGCGAGGGTGAACAGCCAGGCCGGGAACACGGCCGGGTCGTTCAGACGCGGCAGGGACCGCAGCACCCGCACCCAGACGTCCTGGACCAGGTCCTCCGCGCGGGGGCCGGCACCGACCATGCCGGCCACGAACGTGGTGACCGGCCGGTGCCAGCGCGCGATGAGTGGCCCGAAGGCGTCGCGCTCACCGAGTTGGCAGCGGACCACCACGAGTTCGTCGGCCGGATCCATCCCACGCCCTTGCTCGCTCCCCCAGGTAGTCGCTGGGAGGGCACGGCAGGTTCACGCGCGGACGGCGGCAGGGATCACAGGGTGATTGCGCGGCCCTCGCTGGCGCCGATCTGCGCGGTGATCTTCTCGAGCACGTCGCGCGGCACCGCCTCGTCGAGCGAGAGGGCCATGATCGCCTCGCCGCCGGCGACGGACCGGCCGACCTGGGCGGCGGCGATGTTCACGCCGGCCTCGCCGAAGCCGGTACCGACGGCACCGACCACGCCGGGGCGGTCGGAGTAACGGAAGAACGCCATGTGCGTCGAGGGTTCGACGTCCACCGGCGTGTTCCACACCTCGACCAGGCGCTCGCGGTCGCCCGGGTGCAGCAGCGTGCCGGCGACCCGGATGGTGTTGCCGTCACGTACCGCACCCGAGACCCGCAGCAGCGATACGTAGTCCTCGCTGTGGCTGTCGGACACCTCGCGCACGCGCAGGCCGCGTTCGTCGGCCAGCAGCGGCGCATTGACGAACGTGACGGGCTCGCCGGAGATGCCCGACAGCATGCCCTTGAGCACGCTCAGCCCGACGACGCGTGCGTCGTGGTCGGCCAGCGCGCCGCAGTACTCGACCGTGACGTCGCCGGCCAGGCCGTCCTCGGCGAGCGCGGTCAGCAACCGGCCGAGCTTCTCGCCCAGTGGCAGGAACGGCTTGATGTCGTCGTCGACCGGTCCGCCCTGCACGTTGACCGCCGAGGGCACGAACTCGCCGGCGAGCGCCAGGTTGACGTAGTCGGCGACCTGGGTGCCGGCCTTGTCCTGCGCTTCCTCGGTCGAGGCGCCCAGGTGCGGGGTGACCACCGCGTTGGGCAGGCCGAACAGCGGCGACTCGGTCGTCGGCTCGGAGGCGAACACGTCGATGGCGGCGCCGGCGATGACGCCGTCGCGCAGCGCGTCGGCCAGCGCCTGCTCGTCGATGATGCCCCCGCGGGCGACGTTGAGCAGCCGGGCGGTCGGCTTCATCAGCCGCAGACGCTCGGCGTTGAGCATCCCGATCGTCTCGGGCGTCTTGGGCAGGTGGACCGTGACGAAGTCCGCACGCTGGAGCACCTCGTCGACCGTGTCGAGCAGTTCGACGCCCAGGCGTGCGGCCCGGTCGGGGGCGACGAAGGGGTCGTAGGCGACCAGCCGCATCCCGAAGGCGTGGCAGCGCTGGGCGACGAGCGTGCCGATGCGGCCGAGGCCGAGTACGCCCAGCACCTTGTCGTGCAGTTCGGTGCCCGACCACTTCGAGCGCTCCCACTTGCCCTGGACGAGTGCCGAATGGGCCTGGGGAATGTTGCGCGCCAACGCCAGCAGCAGCGCGACGGTGTGCTCGGCGGCCGACACGATGTTGGACTGCGGGGCGTTGCACACGATCACGCCGTGCTTGGTGGCGGCGTCGACGTCGACGTTGTCGAGCCCGACCCCGGCACGCGCCACGACCTTGAGGTTGGTCGCCGCGGCGAAGACGTCGGCGTCGATCGTGGTCTGTGAGCGCACCACCACGGCGTCGTAGGCCGCGACGATCTCGAGCAGTTCGTCCTTGGACAGGCCGGTGTTGACGTCGACGTCGTGGTGGGCGGCGAGTGCGGCGACGCCGGCCTCGGCCAGCGGGTCGGCTACCAGGATCCTCACGGAGTACTCCAGAACACAGGCGGTGCGGGCGGAAGGCGCGAGCGTACGCCGTCGCTGCGGGGGCTCGGCACGGCGCGGTGAAAACCCACCCGCGACCCGCGGCCGGATGGGGGGCAACGAGGGCGCGAAGCGCCCGAGACAGGGGACCCATCCCAGGTACTTGACGTGACAGCGCGATGGTGCGAAAGTGACGTCATGTTGACGTCACCTTTGGCACCACCACGACAGCGGCCCGCTGCGGCGCTGTACCTGGTCGTGCCTCCTGCGGAGGAGCCCACGGTGCTGACCACCACGATCGCCTCGGTCCGCGAACGGCTGCGCACCCTGGCCGGGCTGTCCCCCGAGGCGGGTGAGGCCGCCGACGCCATGGCGGGCGCCCTCGACGACGTCCTGCGCGTGGCCCTGACCGACCTGCTCGGCAGCCTCGCCGCCGAACTGACCGGACAGCTCGACCACGCCCGCGTCGAGGTCCGCCTCGACGGACGCGACGCCACGCTCGTGGTCGTCCCCGAGCCCGAGTTGGTCCCGCCCCCGCCGCCGACCACGGGCGGCGAGGCCCGACTCACGGTGCGCCTGCCGGAACCGCTCAAGGACGCCCTGACCCGCGAGGCCGATCGCGAGGGCATCTCGGTCAACGCCTGGATCGTGCGCACGCTCGCCGGCGCGACCAACCGCACCCCCTCGGCCACGATCATCGGCAGCCGGTTGACCGGCTGGGCACGTAGCTGACACCCACCGCCGGGACACACCCACCCCGGCGGACGACCCACCCGGCCGCTGACCCGGCCGTCACAGGAGCACCACGACATGACACACGTCTTCGAGGTCACCGGCCACCTGCGCGTCGACTGCCGTCTGACGGTCGGCGAGGTCCGACTGGTCGCCGCCGAACCGGGCCACGCCCGGGTCGAGGTCAGCGCACACGGCGAGGGCGGCGAGGAACTGATCCGACGCGGCGAGGTCGCCGTCCACGACGACGGCAGCGGTCGGCAGCGACTGGTCGTCCACTACCCGGCCAAGAGCCTGCTGTCGGGGGTGTTCTCGATCACCGGCCGCGGCGGCGTGGACGTCACCATCCACTGCCCGTCCGGCAGCGACCTGCAGGCCCGCACCGGCGCGGCCGCCGTGCGTGCCGCACTCGACCTCGGTGCGGTCGACATCGTCACCGGTTCAGGTGACGTCGAACTGCGCGACGTCACGGGTTCCGCGGCGATCAAGGTCGGCAGCGGCCAGGTCCGGGTCGGCACCGTCGGCGGGACGGCCGAGATCGACACCGGGGCGGGCGGCGTCGACGTCGCCCGGGCCGGCGGGACGATCAAGGTGCGCACGGCCTCGGGCCGGATCCGGCTCGGCACCACGCTGGAGTCGGTCAAGGTCACCGCCGCGGCCGGCGACGTCAGCATCGACTGCGCCGAACAGGGCCATGTCGCCGTGACCGCCACGACCGGCGACATCGAGATCGGCGTGCCGCGCGGACGTCACCTGCACCTCGACGTCAGCAGCACGATCGGCAGCATCCGGTCGGAGCTCGAGGCGTCGGACGACGTCGCCGCCGGTGGCGCGGACCTGAGCCTGCGGGTGCGGGCGACGACCGGGGACATCACCCTGCGCCGCGCCGTCCAGCCGGCCGCGTCCGCGGACGCCTGAGCGAGAATCAGTCGCGGGGTGCGACCTCGTCGGGCATGCGGTTGATCAACGTCGGCGTGGCCCGCTGCACGTAGGCCAGCAGCAGCGCCTCGACGTCGGAGGCGAACCGCATCTCGCGGATGGCCTCGGACATGTGCAGCGCCCACCGCTGGGCCGCCTCGGGGGTGACGTCGAACGGCGCGTGGCGCATCCGCAGCCGCGGGTGGCCGCGCACGGACGAGTAGACGTCACCCCCACCCCAGTACTGGGCGAAGAACATCGCGAGGTGACGCTTGCCGGGTTCGAGGTCGTCGGGGTACTGCGGTCGCAGCACCTCGTCGGTCTCGACACGGGTGTAGAACGCATCGACGAGTCGCACGAACGCGTCCATGCCTCCGACCCGCTCGAACACCTCGGACGGGTCGAGGTTGTCCACGGGCAGGTTGACGGGTTCGCGTCGGTCGGCCTGACTCACAGCGCTCTTTCATAGAAGGCGACATCGAGGTAACGCCCGAACTTGTGCCCGGCTTCCGTCAGGGTGCCACGGTGTTCGAAACCCCACTTCTCGTGGAAGCGGACCGAGACGTCGTTCGGGAGCGCGATGATCGAGTACAGCCGGTGGAACTCGGAGCCCTCGAGTCGCGCCAGCAGGGCGCCGAGCAGCGCGCCGCCGGTGCCCCGCGCCTGGGTGTCGGGCGCGACGTAGATCGACAGTTCGATCGAGCGGTCGTAGGCGGGCTTGGGCCGGAACCGCTGGGTCTCGACGTAGCCGGCGACGATCCCGTCGACCTCGGCGACCAGCAGGTGGTACGGCCCGCCCTCGACTTCCTCGACGAACCGCTCGGTCCACTCGCGTGGCGTACGGACCTGGGTGTTGAACGTGATCGTGGTGTTGAGCACGTAGTGGGTGTAGATGGCCGCGACCGCCGGCAGATCGGCGGTCGTCGCATCGCGTACGGCAGGCTCACTCATGGCCGCGCACGGTAGCGCTGCACCGCCACGCCCCGCCCGCCCCCGAAAACCGGGCGGTGCCCCAGCTTTCGGTCCCGAACGATCTGGGCCGGGGCCGCACGCCGCCCGAACCTGGGCCACGGCCCAGCTTTCGGTCCCGAACGATCGGGTCGGGACCAACGGCAGCAGGAACCGCCGCAGATCTAGTAGAGGCCGGCGGGGCGGAAGCGTTCGTCGTGCAGGCGCATGGCGTACTTGTCGCTCATGCCGGCCACGTAGTCGACCGCGGCCTGCAGGTCGGACGAGTCGGGCAGGCGATACGCGTCGGGGATGTCGCCCGGACGCTCGGCGAACCACTCGACGAGATCCTGGATGACCCGGACCGCCCGCTCGGCCTGCTTGCGGGCGACCGGACGCAGGTAGACGTTGTCGAACATCCAGGTCCGCAGCCCGTTCATCGCGTCGAGGCAGTGCGGCGCCATCGTGACCTGGCCGTTGGCGACCGACGCCTCGACGACCATGCCGATCATCGAGTCGATCCACAGCCGACCGGGCTCGCCGAACAGGTCGCGGAAATCGGACGGGATGTCGGATGCCTCGATCACGCCGGCCCGCATCGCGTCCTCGGCGTCGTGGGCGAGGTAGGCGATCCGGTCGGCGAAGCGGCAGATCCAGCCCTCGGCGGTGAACGGCGGCGGGTCGTTCTTCCACGACGACTGGCTGATCCCGTCGCGGACCTCGAGCGTGAGGTTGAGCGGTTCGAGTTTCTCGACCACCCGGACCCCGTGGATGGCGTGCTGCCACTCCCCCTCGACGTAGGGGGTCAGCGCGTCCTCGCCGGTGTGGCCGAAGGGGGCGTGCCCGATGTCGTGGCCGAGGCAGATCGCCTCGGTCAGCGGCTCGTTGAGCGCCAGCGCCGACGCGATCGAGCGGCCCACCTGCGCGACCGCCAGCGTGTGGGTCAGGCGCGTGACGTAGTGGTCGCCGTCCGGGTTGAGGAACACCTGGGTCTTGTGCTTGAGGCGCCGGAACGCCTTGGAGTGCAGGATCCGGTCGCGGTCGCGCTCGAACGCGGTCCGGTGCGGGTCCTCCTCCTCGGGCACGTCACGACCCCGCGCGTCGGCCGACCGCGTCGCGATCGGCGAGAGCCACTCGCGCTCCTCGGCCTCGCGCACCTCGCGCGAGCGGTGGCGGACGCCGCCGGGCTGCCCGTGCGATCCGATCTCGTTCATACGAAGGCGCCGGCATGCGAGCCCGTGTCGTCGAGTTCGACCGCGTCGTCCCCGGCGGGGCCGGCGGGGCCGGCGATGATCCGCTTGCGGATGCGTGCAGAGACGAGGTCGACGGCAATCGTGACCACGATGATCACGGTCAGCATGATCCCAGCCCGGTCCCACAAGCGCCGACCCAGTACCTGCGAGAGCAGCGAACCGATACCTCCAGCCGCGACCACGCCGAGAATGGCACCCGCGCGGATGTTGATCTCGAAGCGGTAGAGCCAGAACGCCACGACCTCGGGCATCACCTGTGGCAGCGTGCCCCATCGCAGTATCTGCAGTTGACGGGCGCCGGACGCCCGGGCCGCCTCGACGGGGCCGGGATCGATGCCCTCGATCACCTCACTGGTCAGCTTGCCGAGTGTGCCGATCGAGTTGATCCCGAGCGCCAGCGCGCCCGACAAGGGACCCAGCCCGAAGATCGGCAGCATGATCATGATCGCCCAGATCAGCTCCGGGATCGCGCGGATGGCGTTGAGGATCGCGCGGGCGATCAGGACCACAGCCCTTGGCGAGACGTTGCGTGCTGCGAGGAACCCCATCGGGAGCGAGAAGATCGCGCCGATGATCGTGCCGATCCAGGCCATGTGCAGCGACTCGAGCATCAGCGTGAACGCGTTGGTCCAGTACCCGCTCACCGTCTCGTCAGCCAGCGGGTTGCTGAACACGCCCTCGCCCATGAACCCGAGGTAGCGAGTGAACTGCGCCGGGAACTCGGGGAGACGGCTCCAGCGCGCCTCGACGAGCCAGAAGCACACCAAGATGGCCGCGGCGAGCGCGAGCATCCCGACGGTCTTGCGGGTCTTGTCGGGTGGCGACGGCCGCCGCGCCGCGCCGGCACGCTCGGCCCTCGTCGTCATGCCGGTGCTCATACCAGCCTCCGGCGCAGCGCGATCGAGACCTGGTCGAGGATCACCACGATCACGAAGAACGCGATGATCAGGGCGCTGAGTTGCTCCCACTCGAAGCGCGACATCGTCTGGCGGATGACGTTGCCGATGCCGCCGCCGCCCACGAATCCGATCACGAGTGACGCCCGGATGTTGAGCTCGAACACGTAGAGCGAGTACGACAGGTATCCAGGCAGGATCTGCGGAACGACGGCGGACCACGCCGTCTGGATCCGGTTCGCACCGGCGGCCTGAGCTGCCTCGACCGGGCCCGGATCCACGCCGTCCACGGTCTCAGAAGTCAACTTCGCGATGATGCCGATGTTGAACATGATCAGCGCCATGATGCCGCCGAGTGCGCCGGTGCCGACCGCGGCCACGAACAAGAACGCCCAGGCGACGTCCGGCAGCGACCGGATGACACTGAGCCAGGTACGCATCAGCCCGTACAGGGTCCGACTGCCATTGGTGACCTTGCTCGACAACAACGCGATCGGCAGCGCCACCGTGCACCCGACCGCGGAGGCGAGCACGGCGATGTAGAGGGTCTCGAGGAACCGCGGGTAGACGCGGAGCAGGAACGCCCATTCGGGATTGAAGAAGCGACGGATGATGAACCAGCCTGCGGCGGCCTGCTCGCTGAACAACGGCGCGAGACTGAAACCGATACCGCCGAGCGGTTCGAGCGCGGCCCACAATGTGATTGCTACGAAGGCCGACACCCCAGCCCAGGTCGTCCACCTCACGGGCGGCTTGGCCGGACGCTGGAGACCTCGGGTTGGCGTGGTCGTCCCTGTGCTCACGCCTGCGACTCCGCGTCCGCGGCATCGAGTTGGACCTGCTTGGGGCCGCTGTCGAGCACGTCGTCCGCGGTGAGGCTGCGCCCGTAGATGTCCTCGAAGGCCTGCTCGTCGGCCTGCTCGCCGGTGCCGTCGAAGACGACGCGCCCCTCGCGCATACCGATGATGCGGTCGCCGTAGCGGCGGGCGAGGTCGAGGAAGTGCAGGTTGACGATGGTCGTGATGCCGAGATCGCGGTTGATGCGCTGCAGGTCGCGCATGACGACGTTCGCGGTCGGGGGGTCGAGCGAGGCGACCGGCTCGTCGGCCAGGACGACCTTGGGTTCCTGCGCGAGCGCGCGAGCGATGGAGACACGCTGCTGCTGCCCGCCGGACAGGTTCGAGGCCCGCACGTAGGCCTTCTCGACGATCTCGACCCGCTCGAGTGCCAGGAACGCGCGCTCCTTGTCCGCCGCCGTGTACATGCTGAGCAGCGAACGCCACGTCGAGGTGGCGTGCAGACGTCCCATCAACACGTTGTTGAGCACCGTGGTGCGCTTCACGAGGTTGAAGGACTGGAAGATCATCCCCACTTCGCTGCGCAACCGGCGCAACTCCTTGCGGCCGGCGCCGTCGACGCGGTGACCGTTGACCTCGAGCGTCCCCGACGACAGCGGGACGAGCCCGTTGACCGCGCGGATCAGGGTGGACTTGCCGGCGCCGGACAGGCCGACCACGACGACGAACTCACCGTCCTCGATGGTCAGGTCGAGGTCCTGCAGAGCCTTGACCCCGCCGGGGTAGGTGACGGAGGCGTTCTCGAATCGGATCACGGTTGGACTCCTGCAGCCGTGTGCCCGGGCCGTCTCGACCCGGGCACACGGTAGGGCGGATCAGCTACCGAAGTTCTCGGCGACCGCACGCGCATCGTCGATGGCGGCGGTGTCGACCGGGACGAGGTCCTCGATCTCGTACACCTCGAACAGAGCGGCGTTGCCCTCTTCGCTACCGGCCAGCGCCAGGAAGGCGTCGGTGATGGCCTGCCGCAGGTCCTCCGGGAGGTCACCCGCGACCGAGATGCCGTCGTTGGGGATCTCGGTCGACCACGCGAACACCACGACCTCCTCGGCGATCGTCGGCTCGTCCTCGACGACCACGTTGCGGGCGTCGTCGAAGCTGGTGCCGATCGCGGCGTCACCGCGCAGCACCGCGAGCAGTGCGTTGGGGTGGCCACCGGCGAACTGGGCGTCGATGGCGGTGAACGGGTCCATGCCGGTGACCTGCTGGAGCTGGGTCGCCGGGTAGTAGTAGCCCGACGCGGAGGCGGCGTCGACGAAGAAGATCGTCTCGCCCTCCTCGATGTTGTTCAGGGCGTCCTCGCCGACCGGGCCGGTCTCGGCCGTGTCGGTGCCGTTGCAGTACAGGAAGGTGTAGCCCTCGGCGTTCTCGGCCTCGACCGGCTCGTCCTCGCAGAAGCGGTCGGGTTCGTTGGTGAACCACTGGGTGTGGTAGGTCGAGGTGCCACGGCGGACCGACTGCAGGATCGGCACGGCGCCGGACTGGTCGACCGACTGCGCCAGCGCGATCGGGCCGAACATGCCGACGTGGGCCTGGCCGGTACCCATGGCAACCACGAGCGCGGTGTAGTCGTCGGTGATGTTGGTCGAGACCGGGATGCCGAGCTCGGCGGACAGCAGGTCACCGAGGACGGTCGCGTCCTCGACCAGCTTGTCCATGTCCTGCGAGGGCACCAGGCCCAGGATCAGCTCTTCGGGCCAACCTTCGCCGGCAGCGCCTTCCTCGGTCTCCTCGGCTTCGGTCTCGTCGGTCTCCTCGGCCTCTGTGGGTTCGGTCTCGGGCTCTTCCTCGCCGCCTCCGCAGGCCGCGAGCAGCAGGCCGGCCGCGGTGACCGCGGCCCATCTACGCATCTTCATCAATCGTTGTCCCTGGTCAGTGGGGCGGATCGGCCGGCACCGGGGTCCCGGTCGGCCAGCCCGGGACATCGAAGCCGCATCCCGGGAGTCTGGTTGTCATCTCGCGTGGTGCAACTCGCCAGCCAGGTCACGCACGGTGGCGTGGAACTCGTCCCAGTCGTGCACGTCGCGGGCGTGCTCGACCGGGTGGTTCCAGGGGCGGACGAAGCGGCACACGGTCGAGGTGGTCCCGCGGTGGCGGGCCAGCGACTCGATCTGGCCGGGTGCGTCGTCGAGATAGACGTCGCACTCGACGGTGTACTTGTCCTCGGTCATGTGGATCGCGCGCAGCGGGATCCGGTGGTCGGCCAGCCAGCGCAGCGTGTCGTGGACGGCCCAGTCGGGCTTGGCGGTGACGATCACCAGTTCGTGACCTTCCGCCTCGAGCGCGCACAGCGTTTCGACCGCGCTCGGATACGGCTCGAGGTGGCGGAACACGCTGTGTCCGCCGTGGTCCTTCGCCCAGCCCCAGAACGCGTCCATGTCCGGGAAGTGGGTCAACTCGAGGGGACTGTCCCAGGTCGTGACCATGTCGGGCACGAGCTCGGCACCGAAGGTCGCGTTGTAGGCCGAGGTCCAGCCGCGGTTGAAGTCCGCGACCACCCCGTCGAGGTCGATGCCGAGTCGTAGTCCCATGAGCGCGGAGGCTATGCGGGTGACCCCTCGACCGGTGGCCGTCCCTACTACCGCGCGCGTACCTTCAGGCAAAACTCAGCTGGGGTTCACCACGCGCTCACACCGAGGCGCCCGACGTGACGGGGCCGTGAACGTCGGCGCGCGAGGGGCGGACGCGTCAGCTCAGCAGCAGCTTCCCGAAGCGGCGGCTCGCGACCCGTACGCCGACCACGCCCATGACGACGAACACCGCCGCGTGTCCGAGCAGGGCGACACGTACGTCGCCGAGCATCAGGCTGCGCACCAGTTCGACGCCGTGGGTGAGCGGCGAGAGGAACACGATCGGCTGCAGCGCCGCCGGGTAGACCTGCAGGGGGTAGAAGGTCGCCGAGAACAGAAACAGCGGCAGCAGCGCCATGCTGATCAGATCGAAGTCCTGCCAGCTCTTGAGGAAGGTGGTCACGACCAGGCCGACCCCGCCGAACCCGAAACCGATCAGCAGCGCGGCAGGCGGCGCCAGCAGCGCCCAGGGCGAGACGACGAGGTCGCTGAACCAGGCGACGAGCAGGAACGCGAACGCGTAGATCCCGCCTCGCAGCAGTGCCCAGGTCAGCTCGCCGACGGCGATGTCGCGCGGTTCCATCGGGGTGGCCAGGACCGCGTCGTAGAGCTTGCCCCACTTGAGCTTGGAGAAGACGTTGAAGGTCGACTCGAGGACCGCGCCGTTCATCGCCGACGACGCGAGCAGGGCGGGAGCCACGAAGACGCCGTAGGGCACCTCGCCGAGACCCGGCACCTCGACCGCGCCGACCAGCCCGCCGATGCCGACGCCGACGGCGAACAGGTAGAAGACCGGTTCGAGCAGACCGCTGACGAACACCAGCCACGACTGCCGGTACGCGAGCACGTTGCGCTCGACGAGCCGTGCACCACGGCCGAGCAGGATCGGCGGCGTGGTCCGCAAGGGGAGCAGCGCCGACGTGGGCGGCGCGACAGCGGGTCCGGCACCGTCGGCCCCGGGAGGAACGACGCTCATCGGTGCAGCCGCCGGCGGAAGCTGGCCAGGCTCAGCGCGATCCCGACCGCGAGGAACCCGACCACGACGGCGGCGTGCACCGCCCACGGGCCGGCGGGGTCGGTGCCCAGCGCCAGCGCCCGGGACAACTCGACGCCGTGCCACAGCGGCACCAGCCACGCGAGCGGCTCGATGTGGTCGGGCAGCTGCGACACGGGGAAGAAGGTGCCGGCGAACAGGAACAGCGGCATGACACCGAAGCGGTGGATCGCGGTCATGCCCTGCTCGTTCTGCAACCGCGCGGTGATGGCGCTGATCACCGCACAGAAGCCGGCCGCCGTCAGGACCGCCGGGACCACGGACAACAGCCCGCGGCCGAGGTCCATGGCACCGAACGCGGTGGCGACGACGACGTAGATCAGCGCCGACACGGTCGCGCGCAGGACCGCCCACGTCAGGTTGCCGAGTGCCAGGTCGGCCGGCCGGACCGGCGTGTTGAGCGCGGCGTCGTAGGTCTTGAGCCACTTGATGCCGGCCATGACCGGGAACGAACCGTCACCGGCACCGTTCTGCATCGCGGCCGCGGCCAGCAGTCCGGGCGCGAGCCAGGTCAGGTAGTCGACCCCGCCGAGCGCCGCCGTCGCGCCACGGTCGACCTGGCTGCCGAGCCCGAGGCCCATGGCGGACAGGAACAGCACCGGCGTGACGATGGTCGAGAAGGTCGACCCACGCCAGGTGTGGCGGTAGTGGCGGGCGTGCCCCTCGACCACCCGCAGGGTGACGGCGCGCGCCATCAGTCCACCAGCCGGCGGCCGGTCAGGTGCAAGAACACGTCCTCGAGCGTGCTGCGCCGCGTGACCGTCCCGGCCGGCGTCAGTCCGCGTCCGATCACCTCGGCCAGGGTCGCGTCCCCGTCGTCGGTCGACAACAGCACCCGGTCGGGCAGCACCTCGACGTGGTCGGCCAGCCCGTCGAGGCGGTCGAGCACCGATTCCTGCTCCCCCACCGGGAAGCGCAGTTCGACGACCTCGCGCGAGGTGTGGGTCTCGATCAGTTGGCGCGGCGACCCCTCGGCGACGATCCGACCCCCGTCCATCACCACGAGCCGGTCGCACAACTGCTCGGCCTCGTCCATGTAGTGCGTGGTGAGGATGAGCGTGACGCCGCGCTGCTTGAGCCGGTAGAGCCGGTCCCACAGCACGTGCCGTGCCTGCGGGTCGAGCCCGGTGGTGGGCTCGTCGAGCAGCACCATCTCGGGGTCGTTGACCAGC
Organism: Egicoccus sp.; assembly: GCA_035462025.1. Taxonomy (GTDB): domain Bacteria; phylum Actinomycetota; class Nitriliruptoria; order Nitriliruptorales; family Nitriliruptoraceae; genus Egicoccus. The sequence goes on from DATHUR010000145.1 coordinate 40,706, forward strand.
GACCGGGCGATGACCAGCCGGCGCTTCATCCCGCCCGAGAGCGACTCGACCTTGGACTTGCGCCGGTCGTACAACTGCACGAACTCGAGCAGTTCCCCGATGCGGTCGCGCAGCACCTTGCGGGGCAGGTCGAAGTAGCGCCCGTAGATGAGCAGGTTCTCCTCGAGGGAGAGTTCCTGGTCGAGCGAATCCTCCTGCGGCACGACGCCGAGGCGGGCACGGATCTCGGGGCCCTCGGTGGCCGGGTCGCGCCCCAGCACCCGCAGGGTTCCCTCGCTGATGGGCGAGACCGCGCCGATCATGCGCATCGTCGACGACTTGCCGGCGCCGTTCGGCCCGAGGAATCCGAACGCCTCGCCGGCGGCGACCTCGACGTCGATGCCGTCGACGGCGGTGAAGTCACCGAAACGCTTCACCAGACCACGGGCGAGCACCATCGGCTCGGTCGTGGTCGGGTCGGAGGTCGGGGTGGGGGCGGGCGTGGTCATGGGACCGGTGAAGGTAGCCCCACGACCACGCCCGACCGGATGCGTGGCCGACCGTCTTGGTCAGCGGCTGTCCTTGCCGGTGTTCACGAACTTGATGCACTGGCCCTGGTTGCGGAAGCCGTAGTCCTCCCAGCCACCGCGCTTGCAGTCGTCCTTGGTCGTCGGGTCCTCGTCGCCGTCGTCGCCGTCGTCGGTCAGGTCGAGTTCGTGGTCACCGATCTCGACGAAGCTGATCGTGGCCACGCCCCGGTCGGAGATGTTGTCGAACACGATCCCGGCGTGGCCGATCGTGCCGACCTCCCCCTCGTAGGTGAACAGCACCGTCCCGCTCGTGCTCGTGCCGAGGCCGTCGGTCAGTTCGCCACAGTCGCCCTGGTCGTTGCCGTCGAAGGTGTTGACGTAGGTGCCGTCGACCTCCACGAACAGTCGCGGCTGCCCGCCGCCGCAGACCGCGCCGTCGAGTTCGTAGTCAAAGGCGATGACGTCGCCCGGCGCGATCTCGACGCCGAGGTCGGCGTTCTCGTACGAGGTGCCGGCCGGGGTCAGCGCCTCGTCGGTCGTGTCCATGACGATCGCGCCGTCCGCGACGGACGTGCCGGGGTTGGCGGTCCACTCGCCGTGGTTCGCCGCCGCCGGTGCCGCGACCAGCAGGCTCATCGCCGCTCCCGCGGCGATGACCGCACCCAGACGCCGCCGGCCGTGCTGCTGTTGCTGCTTCATGCTGACTCCTCCGCTGATGGCAGGGCGCACGCACGTGCACCACTCCCGTTGACGTGCACGCCGGGACATCGACGGCGGAGGGCACCCGGGGGCGGCGCCGGCTGCAGTGCGCGCCCGGCGGGCGGCGGGAACCGCGGCATCAGCTCCAGGTGGCCGCGTTGTCGCGCCGGTTGAGCAGCACGACGAGGAAGGCGATCGTGGCCAGCACCGCATCGGGAAGTGCCGGCAGCCGCAGGTCGTAGGCGCCGCTCCACACGGTGGCGCGCACGACCTCGCCAACGACCGCTCCGCGACCGTCGAGCAGGTCCATCCGACGCCGGTGGAAGCCACGACGGCGCACGAGCACGAGGTGGGCGCGGTCGAAGTCCAACTCGTACCGTTCGCGCGAGAACCCCTTCACGACCGAGACCAGCGGCTCGCCCCCGCCCTCGACCGGCCGCGTGCGCCAGGCACCGAAGCCCGGGTCGCGCTCGATGCGCCACCCGGACCCGTCGCCCGCCGTGACGACCGCGCCCTCGCGCACCGGACGCAGGCGCACCTCGCAGAGCTCACCATCCGGGCCGACGAGGTCGTAGCGCTGCCCCGTCAGTCCGCGGCGGCGGAGCAGCACGGCGACCTCCGAAGGTGTCAGTCCTGCTGCGGTTCGGGGCGGCCGGGGTGACCGTCGAAGCCGTGCCCGCGCTTGGGCACCAGGACGCTGCGCACGAACTCGCACACGATGGTGCCGTCCTGCTTGTAACCGATCGTGCGGACCTTGACGATGCCGCGGTCGGGCTTCGACTTGGACTCGCGCTTCTCGAGCACCTCGGTCTCGGAGTAGATCGTGTCGCCGTGGAAGGTCGGGTTGGCGTGCTTGAGCGACTCGATCTCGAGGTTGGCGATGGCACGACCCGACACGTCCGGCACCGACTGGCCGAGCACGACCGAGTACACCAGGTTGCCGACCACCATCGCCTTGCCGTGCGGGGTGGCCGCGTCGGCGTAGTTGTCGTCGCTGTGCAGCGGGTGCTGGTTCATCGTGATCGAGCAGAACAGGATGTCCTCGGCCTGCGTGATCGTCTTGCCGGGCCAGTGCTTGTAGACGTCGCCCACCTCGAAGTCGTCGAGGTAGCGTCCGAAATCCGCGGTCGGCATGGGCGGCTCCTGGGTTCTCGGCCTCGTGGCGGGCCTGGGGCGCCATCGTGGTCGCCGCGGCCACGGCGGTGCAAACTCGGCGACGACCCGGAAGGTCAGTGCGTGCCCGAATTGGTGCTCGTCGCGCTCATCCTGTTCGCGGGGGCGCTGACCCGGGCCTTCCTCGGCTTCGGCGACGCCGTGGTCGCGATGCCGTTGCTGGCGCTGGCCGCGGTCGACCTGCAACTCGCCGTCCCGGTGGTCGGACTCGGCGGCGTGCTGATCACGCTGATGACGGTGCGTCCGCGGATGGACGTCGAGCGCGGCATCCTGGGGCGTCTGCTCGCCGGCACGCTGGTCGGCCTGCCCGTTGGCGTCCTGCTCGTGACCCGACTGCCGGAACGCCCGCTCAAGGCGACGCTGGGTGTGATGCTGCTCGCCTACGGGGTCACGATGCTGCTGCGCCCACATCTGCGGCGTCGACTGCCCGCACGTTGGGCCACGGCGTTCGGCATCGCCGCCGGGGCACTCGGCGGCGCGTACAACCTCAACGGCGTTCCGGTCGCCGTCTTCGGGACCTTGCAGAACTGGGACCCCGAGCGGTTCCGGGGCACCCTCCAGGCCTACTTCGGCGTGTCGAGCCTGCTGGTCGCGCTCGGTCAGGGCGCCGGCGGCCTGTGGAGCTGGGAGGTCGCCCGCCTGCTCGCGGTTGCCGCCCCCGGCATGCTGCTGGCGATGCCGCTGGGCCGGGCCCTGCACCGGCGCGTGACGGCGCGGGCGTTCCTCCGGGCCGTCTTCGGCACCATCGCCCTGCTCGGCCTGGTGCTCCTGCGGCCCTGACCGCCGACGTACGAAGGGGCAGCCCTCGATTTCCGGCGCGTCACGGCGCAGACCTAGCGTCCCCGACGAATGCTTCGACGTGGAGGACCGCGATGCGCAGCCCGAAGGACTTCTTCCGCCCGCTGGCGATCGGTGCGCCCGAGCCGGTGCGCGAGATCCCGTTCCGCCCGTCGCGGATGATCCACTTCTTCGACCCGTCGAATCCGAAGATGGTGGCGAAGGTCCCCGACATCGCGCCGAAGGTCGACATCCTGCTCGGCAACCTCGAGGACGCCGTCTCGGTCGACAACAAGGAGGCCGCACGCAACGGCCTCGTCGAGGTCGGGCGGTCCTGGGATCCCTCGACCGGTACCCAGCTGTGGACGCGGGCCAACGCGCTGGACTCGCCGTGGATCCTCGACGACCTGACCACGCTGGTCACCGAGATCGGCGACAAGCTCGACGTGATCATGCTGCCCAAGGTCGAGGGCGCCGACGACATCCACTACGCCGACCGCCTGCTCGCCCAGCTCGAGGCCAAGGCCGGCCTCACCCGGCCGATCCTGCTCCACGCGATCCTCGAGACGGCGCGTGGCATGGCCAACGTCGAGGAGATCTGCCTCGCCTCGCCGCGCATGCAGGGGCTCTCGCTCGGCCCGGCGGACCTCGCCGCCGACCGCCGCATGAAGACCACCCGCGTCGGTGGCGGCCACCCCGGCTACCTGGTGCGCGAGGACCCCGCCGGCGACGACATCGAGGCATCCCGCGCCACCTACCAGCAGGACCTGTGGCACTACACCGTCGCGCGCATGGTCGACGCGTGCGGGGTCGCCGGGATCCTGCCGTTCTACGGCCCGTTCGGCGACATCAAGGACACGGTCGCCTGCGAGGACCAGTTCAGAAACGCCTACCTGCTCGGGTGCGTCGGGGCGTGGAGCCTCCACCCGGTCCAGATCGACATCGCCAAGAAGGTGTTCTCGCCCGAGCCGTCCGAGGTCGCCTGGGCCAAGAAGGTCGTCGAGGCGATGGGCGACGGCAGCGGCGCGGTGATGATCGACGGCAAGATGCAGGACGACGCCACGTACAAGCAGTGCCAGGTCGTGCTCGACCTGGCCCGCTCGCTGGCCGAACGGGACCCCGAACTCGCCGAGGAGTACGCGCTGTGAGCGGCGCTGGAGGTCCCATGTGGCTTTTTGAGGGACCGGAAGCGGTCTCGGAGGAATCGGAATGAACGAGGCCTACCGCCCCCGGCGCAGCGTGCTGTACATGCCCGGGGCCAACGAACGCGCGCTCGAGAAGGCCAAGGGCCTGCCGGCCGACGGGCTCATCCTCGACCTCGAGGACGCCGTCGCCCCCGACGCGAAGGCCGACGCGCGCGACCGCATCGCGGCCGCGATCGCCGGGGGCGAGTACGGCCGGCGCGAACTGATCGGCCGCGTCAACGGCCTCGACACCGACTGGTTCGCCGCCGACGTCCGCACGGTCGCCGCAGCCGGTCCGGACGCCGTGCTGGTCCCCAAGGTCGGATCGGTCGAGGACGTGCGCACCATCGAGGCCGCCGTCGAGGCCGCCGGAGCCCCTGACCACACCCGCATCTGGGCGATGCTCGAGACCCCCTCGGCGATCCTGCACGCGGCCGAGATCGCCTCGTGCTCCGAACGGCTGACCGGGTTCGTCATGGGGACCAACGACCTGGTCAAGGAACTGCGGGCCGTCCGCGTCCCGGGTCGCGCGCCCCTGCTGCCGGCCATGTCGTGGGCGCTGCTCGCGGTGCGCGACGCCGGCAAGGTGATCCTCGACGGGGTCTACAACGACCTCGACGACGCCGACGGATTCGAGGCCGAGTGCCGGCAGGGCCGCGAGATGGGCTTCGACGGCAAGACCCTGATCCACCCGCGGCAACTCGCACCGTGCAACCGGATCTACGCACCCTCCGAGGTCGAGATCGACGAGGCCCGCGAGGTGATCGACGCCTGGGATGCCGCCCAGGCCGCCGGACAGGGCGGCGTGGTCACGGTGAACGGCCGGATGATCGAGAACCTGCACGTCGAGGAGGCCCGCCGCGCCGTCGCGCAGGCCGAGGCGATCGCCGCACTCGAGGCGGGCTGAGCGCACCGCGCGGTCGCCGTACCCCGCCTATCGGACCCCACGGGGTGGCCGACGGGTTCCGATATGCGCGATCGTGTCTGGCTGCTGGCTGCCGCGTCGGGAGCCCTCGCCCTCCCGGCGGTACTCGTCGTGGGCGGCCCCGGGGTCAAGGAGACGACGTGGGTCGTGCTCGGTGCCTGGGCGCTCGTGGGGGCCGTGGTCGCGACCAGCCGCCAGCCCCGCGCGGCGCGTGGCCACGGACTCGTCGTCGGCGCCGGCATCCTGCTGTTCGGCACCCTGGTCGAGTTCGTGGTCGCGTTCCTGCCCCCTGACCACGTGCTGGAGCAGTACGAACTGGTCTTCTATCCGATGGCCTTCCTCGTGCTGGCGGTCGCGCTCAACGGCATCGCCGCCCGCCGGTTCCCCGACGGCGACCCCGAAGGCCGCATCGACGCACTGATCGTGCTGGTGGGCACGGCCACGATCCTGATCGTGACCGTGTCGCTGCAGACCACCGGCGGCTCGATCGCGCGGCATGCGACCGTCATCGCGATGCCGCTCACGATGGCACCGATCCTGGCGGCCTGTATCCGGCTGCTCGTCACCGGCGCACACCGTCTGCCGGCGGCCTGGGCCATGGTCGGAGCATCCGCCGCCAACCTGATCGCGACCGTGACCCTCACCATTGATCCGGGA
>DATHUR010000146.1:0-11036 GCA_035462025.1 Egicoccus sp.
AGGCGGTGCGTCTCGCCGCCGGTGGGGTCCGCCGGCAGGTAGCCGGCGCCGATCGGCTCGGCGAACCGCGTCACCGCGACCAGGTCCTCGGCCGCGACCGGCAACGTCACGCCATCGAGGTCGAGGCGGTGGACCTGGGCGCTGCCGGGCAGGTCGGACGAGACCAGCAGGCTGCGGGCATCCGGCGACCAGCCGGATGGGGCGGCGGTGCGGATCTCGAGGTAGGCGCGGATGTCGGATGATTGGTGAGCAGTCATGCGCGCGAGGCTATCCGCGCCGCGAGCCGCGCCCCTGGGTCCCATCGGTGCGGAGTACGGTGCCGGATCGATGGCGCCGGCACCCGGGAGGCACGCAGTGGAGGGCGAGGTTCCCGACCCGGGCCTGTCGGCCTCGGCGGCCGTGCTGGCGGGTGGCGCGTCGCGACGCATGGGCCGGGACAAGCGACTCGTCGAGGTCGACGGTCGACCGCTGCTGCGACACGCCCTCGACGCCGTGCTGCAGGTGTTCCGCCCCATCGGCGTCGCGGTCGTGGTCGGGGCCGACGAGGTCGACCTGCCGATACCGGCCGGCGTCCGCACCGTCGTCGACCGGTGGCCGGGCGAGGGCCCGCTGGGCGGACTGATCACCGCGCTCGAGGCGGCCGACACCGACCTCGTCGTCGTGGTGGCCGGCGATCACCACCGCCTGGTCCCCGATGTGCTGTCGTTGCTGGCCCAGCACCTGGCGATGCGGTCGTGCGACGCGGTCGTACTCGCCGACGAACGGGGCCGTGCCCAGCCACTACTCGGCGCGTACCACCGCCGGGCCCTCGCACCGCTGCGCGCCGCGTTCGACGCCGGCGAGCGTCGGGCCGGCGCCGTCCTCGACCACCTCGACGTCCACCTGCTGCCGCCGACCGACTGGCGGCGCCACGACCCGGCCGGCTGGAGCCTGCAGGACCTCGACACGCCCGAGGATCTGCAGGCGTACGCGGCCGAGCGACGGCGGCAGAACGCCCACATCGAGGTCGTACGACTCCGCGACGACGGTGCGGCGGGAACGTCGCACCCGCACCGGGAACGGCTTGCGCGCGAGGAGCCGCTGCGCATCCGCGCGGCCGGTCCCGAGCAGGCGCCGCAGGACGTGGTCACGACGATGCGCAGCCCGGGACACGAAGCCGACCTCGCCGTGGGCTGGCTGTTCACGGAAGGACTCTACGACCCCACGCTGGGCCCGGCCGAGGTGGCGGTCGGCGACCCCCGCGACGTGGCACGCCCCGAGGACGAGGTCACCGTCCGCCTGCCGCACCCGCTGCGCCTGGACGAGGCCGTACGCCGCCACGTCGTCGCGACGGCGTCGTGCGGGGTCTGCGGACGGGCATCGATCGACGAACTCGCCGCACGTTGCCGACCGGTGTCGCCCGACCGGCCCGGGACCCCGCTCCTGCCGACCGCGCTGCTCGAACTCCCCGACCGCCTCCGGCGCGCGCAGACGGTCTACGAGACCACCGGGGCCGCCCACGCGACCGGACTGTTCCGCGACGGCCACCTCGACGTCCTGCGCGAGGACGTCGGGCGCCACAACGCGCTCGACGCCGCGATCGGCGCCCGGGTCCGGGCCGGGGACCTCGACTTCGGTGACACCGTCGCGGTCCTGTCGGGCCGCATCGGCTTCGAACTGGTGGCGAAGGCCGCCGCCGCCGGGATCGGCGTGGTCGTCGCGGTCGGGGCGCCGACCGATCTCGCGGTGCGCACCGCCGACCGCCTCGGCATCACCCTCGTCGGGTTCGTCCGAGGCGACCGCGGCAACGTCTACAGCCACCCGGAACGGATCGGCCCCGGGTCGGCGTCGCGGGGGTGATCAGGAGGTGGACACGACCGTCAGCAAGGCGACGAGATCCTCCTCGGCCGACAACCCGTGCTTGTCGAGCGGCAGCGGCGCCCACTGGCCGGCGATGAGGCGCGACGACTCGTCGCCCCAGCGCAGCGTGCCGGCGCCTTCGAGGACGTGGATGGCGGCGGGCCCCGGCGAGGGGTGCTCGGTCAGTTCGGAGCCGGCGGTGAGCGCGATCAGGGTCTGCTTGAGCGGACCGCCGTCCGACGGGGTCAGCGTCACGGCGGAGCGGCCGCTCGACTCACGGGCCTCACCCAGCAACTGCTGCCCGATCTCGGCGAGGTCGACCGGCGGGGTCGGGGTCCGCTCGTTGACGTTCGGGTTGTCGCTCATGCAGGCCTCCCAGGAAGATGGATCCGTAGTCTGCGCGATCCGCCGTCGATTTGGGTCGGATGACCGTGATCGGCGGGTCCCGTCCGGTCCACGTCCGGATTGACTAGACGTGCTCGGCCCGCACACCCCATGGTGATCCCGTCCATTCGGCCTAGCCTCTGCCGGCACGCAAACACTGTCCGGTCGGACGTATCCGGTCGGGAACCAATGAGGGGATGAAATGAGAGGGAGCCGCAAACTGGTCGGCCCCACGTTCCTGGTCGGCGCACTGGTCGCGGCTCTCGCCGCACCCGCGAGCGCCACCGGTGACCGTGTCGAGCCGACGGAGCCAACGCCCTGGGAGGCGGCCGAGGCCAGTGACGAGATGCAGTTCGTCGACGACCTGTGGTTCGTCGAGTTCGATTCTCCGCCGGAGAGCCGCAGCCGTGGCGCCCGCTCTGCGCAGGGGGCGCAGAAGGAGCGCGAGCGCGCCGAGTTCCGCGCCGAGGCAGAGGAAGAGGGCGTCGAAGCCGAGCAGGAGAAGGATTTCCGCAAGCTCTGGAACGGCGTGACCGTGCGTGCCGACGCCGCCGAGGCGAGCGAACTCGCCACGCTCGACAGCGTCAAGGCCGTCTACCCCGTCGCGCTCGTCGAGCGCCCCGAGCCGTCGTCGATCGCGCCGGAGCTGGCGACCGCGCTCGGCATGACCGGCGCGGACGCGGCGCAGTCCGAACTCGGCCTGACCGGTGAGGGCCTCAAGGTCGGCATCATCGACACCGGCATCGACTACAACCACCCCGACCTCGGCGGCACCGGTGACGGCAGCAACCGCATCTCGGCCGACCCGAACACCCGCGAACTCGACCACCCGCGTGTGACGCACGGCTGGGACTACGTCGGCGCCGACTTCGACCCGTCCGACCCTGCGGCACCGCAGCAGCCGTCGCCCGACCCGGACCCGCACGACGCGCAGGGCCACGGCACCCACGTCTCGGGCATCGTCGGTGCGAACGCGGCCGACGAGGACGGCGCCACCGGTGTCGCTCCCGGCGTGACCTTCGGTGCGTACAAGGTCTTCGGACTCGGATCGACCACCTCCGACGTGATCGTCGAGGCACTCGAGGACGCGTACGAGGACGGCATGGACATCGTCAACATGTCGCTCGGCGCCACCTTCGCGTGGGGTCAGGACTACCCGACGACCAGGGCGAGCAACGAGCTGGCCAACAACGGCGTCGTGGTCGTCAACTCGGCCGGCAACGACGGCACGCTCGGCATGTGGACCCTCTCGGCCCCGGCCAACGGCCACGACATCATCTCGGTCGCGTCGGCGGACAACACCCACGTCAACGCCCGGGCCTTCGAGGTCGCCCAGCTCGCCGATCCGGTGGCCTACATGGAACTGACCGGCGCCGAACTGCCGCCCACCGAGGGCGAGTCCGACCCCGTGGTCTACGTCGGTCGGGCCTGCACCGAGACCGGGGGTGACACGCTCGCCGCCGACCCGGCCGGCAGCGTCGCACTCATCGACCGTGGCACCTGCACGTTCTCCGAGAAGTACCTCGCCGCCGCGAACGCCGGTGCCACCGGCGTCGTGATCGCGAACAACGCACCCGGCCTGTTCGCCGGCACGATCGGCGAGGACGGCATCGAAGGCATCTGGGGCGCCGGCATCAGCCAGGCCGACGGGGCCGCACTGAAGGGCCTGCTCGCCGACGGCGAGACCGTGACGTTGACCTTCACCGACGACAGGGTCACCGTGGTCAACCCCACGGGCGGCCTGGCGTCCTCGTTCACCTCCTACGGCCAGGACGTCGAGCTCGGCTTCGGTCCCAGCGTCATGGCGCCGGGCGGCCTGATCGTGTCCACCTACCCGCTCGCGCAGGGTGGCTACGCCAGCCTGTCGGGCACCTCGATGGCCGCCCCGCACGTCGCGGGTGCCGTCGCGCTGCTGCTCGAGAACGAGCCCGACCTCGACCCGTTCGAGGTCCGTGACCGGCTGCAGAACACCGCCGACCCGGCGGAGTGGTCGCTGGCCCCGGGCGCGGGCTACCTCGAGCACACCTTCCGCCAGGGAGCCGGTCTCATCCAGATCGACGAGGCGGTCCTGGCCGACCAGGTCGTCACACCGGCGCAACTCGCGCTCGGTGACGAGGACGCGGTGACGACCACGCTGACCATCAGCAACGACGGCGCGTCGGACGTCACCTACACGGTCAGCCACCACGGTGCCATCGAGGCGGCGATCGACACCTACGCGCCGTGGTTCTACCTGCCCGCGGCCGGGTTCACCGGCCCCGCGTCGGTCACCGTGCCGGCGGGCGGGACCGTGCCGGTCGTGGTGACCATCACCTCGCCCGACAGCGGACTGCCCAACCACCAGTACGGCGGGTTCATCACCCTGACGCCCGACGACCCGACGGCCAGCGCGCTCAACGTGCCCTACATGGGCTACGACGGCGACTACGTCGAGGAGATGGGGCTGCTCGGGTTCTGGAACGCCGACGACCCGGAGGCCGGGCTGCAGTTCATCGAGGTCGACCCCGTCATGGCGCGCTACAACGCCGAGGGTGACCCGGTGCTCGCCGAGCCCGACCACGTGTTCAAGCCGAAGGAGGGCGACTACCCGATCGTGGCGCCGTTCTTCGGCCACTTCCCCGAGAAGCTGGAGCTGTGGGCCAGCAAGGTCGGCGACGACGACCGCTTCCTGGTCGCCGAGCAGGACTACGTCGGCCGCAGCGAGGCACCGGTGGTGCGGCAGTTGATCCCGTGGAACGGACGGGTCCCGAAGGGCGACAGCGGCAAGGACCGCCTGGCCCCCAGCGGCGACTACACCCTCGAACTACGGGTGCTGCGGGCCACGGGCGACGCGTCGAACCCGGACCACTGGGACACGTGGACCTCGCCCGAGTTCACGATCCAGACGAAGAAGCCCAAGCCCAACCAACCCACGTGCACCACATTCGACCGGACCGACATGGGCTGGGACTGGAACAACGCGGTAACGGTCTCCAAGGGTGGCTTCACGGTCACCAACCCGGCCGGCACCCACGACAACTGGGCGTGGGACTTCACCGACGAGAAGCTGAAGGTGACCAGTGTCACCGTGTTCTCGAACGGCTCGGAGCAGCAGGCGAAGAAGAAGCCGGGCGTGCTGAAGGGCAAGTACGGCTCGAACATCCAGTGGGCGGAGTTCTGCGCCCGGCCATAGCCGGTCGTCGACCCCGCTGACGAGCGGCCCCGCCCACATGGCGGGGCCGCTCGCGCGTCTCCGGCCGCACACGCCGCTTGCCAACCTCGACAGACCAGAGTACTTTGCATCACAAAGCTGTTTGCCTTGCCACGAGGGAACCATCGTGCTGCCGGACCTGGATCCCGTGATCCACGCCCCCGTGCGGCTCGGACTGGTAGCCGTCCTCGCCGCCGTGCCCGACGACAGGGAGCCGACCTTCGGCGAACTGCAGCAACTGCTGGCCTTGTCCCCTGGCAACCTGTCCACCCACCTGCGCAAACTCGAAGAGGCCGGCAACGTGACGGTCACGAAGGCGTTCCGGGACCGGGTCCCGACCACGACCGTCCGCCTGACCCCACGGGGCCGGGACGCCTACGACGACTACGTGCGCGCCATCACGCACTACCTCGACGGTTCTGTCGCACAGACCCTGCTGCACACGGAGGAAACCTCGTGAGCACTCCCACGCGGGATGCCGGCACCAGCCGCTCCCGCCTCAACTCGTCCGTCGCACTCGGCCTGTTGCTCATCGTCGTCGGTGCCGTGCTGCTGCTCGACCGCGGCGACGTGGTCGACGCCGGCGCGCTGGCATCGGACTGGTGGCCCCTGCTGCTCGTCGGCGCCGGGCTGTGGATGACCCTGACGACGTCCCGCCTGGCGGGGGCGCTGCTGGTCGCCGTCGGCCTGCTCGTCCTGGCCGCCGAACACGACCTGGTCGAGGCGGACGTGCTCGGACTGATCTGGCCAGCGATCCTGGTCGCGATCGGGGCCGGCATCTTGGTCGCCGGGGCGCGCATGCGCGGGCTCACCGGCACCTGGTCCGCGGCCGCGGACCGCGGGACCTGGCACGGCCCGCCGACGGCGACCGCCGTCTTCGGCGACGCGCGCCTCAACCTCGCCGACGACGGCTCGGACCGCACGGCCGTCACCACGCTGGCGGTGTTCGGCGACGTGCTGGTCTCGGTCCCGGCGGGGTGGCGCGTGGTGGACCGTACGACCACGCTGTTCGGAGAGATCAAGATCCCGCGCGACCAGCCCACCTATCCCGAGGCGCCCGTGGTCGAGATCCACGGCATGACGCTGTTCGGTGACACCCGCGTGCGCTACCTCGACGCGGCAGGGAGCCTGTGACCATGGACGCCACGACCTCCACCCCGGTATCACGCCGGCGGATCGACGCCTTCCGTGCCGCCGGCGACGGCCTGAGCGCGATCGGCGCGGTCCTCGTGCTGCTCGGGCTCTTCCGTGCCCTGATCGTGCTCGACGTCGTGCCGGACGAGGCGGGTTCCTGGTGGCCGGCGGCGCTGCTGCTCGTCGCCGCGTGGCTGGTGACCCGCGGCCTCCGGGCCCCGGCGCTGACGATGGGCACGATCGGCACTGGCCTGCTGATCGTCACCAACGTCCCCGGCGAGTACATCTGGCCGGCGCTGCTGATCTTCCTCGGCGTCCTGCTGGTCGGCGGGACCGTCACGGGCCGGCGGTGGCTGGCCGACTTCCCCGGCATCGAGGGAGTGGCCGTCTTCGGCGACCGCGACCTGCGCCTGGCGCCGGGCGAACCGCTGCGTCCGCTGGTCGCGCTGTTCGGCGAGACCGAGGGCGAACTCGTCGGGCCGCGCACCGACGGCGAGTCGCTGCGCTGCCTCGCGTTGTTCGGCGAGTGCACCCTGACCGTGCCGCGCGACCTCGTCGTCGAGGTCAGCCCACTGGCGGTGTTCGGCGACGGGCGCACCCCGGAACCCCCGACCACGGCGGCGGCCCCGGGTCGCGTCCGCGTGCGGGCGACCTCGGTGTTCGGCGACGTGAGGATCCTGCGCGCCTGAACCGCGGGCACGTTCAGGCCGACCGTGCCTGCCTGGCCCGCCGGCGCACCAGCAGTTCGATGCCGTCAAGCAGGCGCTCGAGCCCGAACCCGACCCCGGTGTCGTCGGCCGGTGACGGCACCGCCTCGGTCGACGGTGCGGCGAACAGGCCGGTCAGGTGGGGGAAGCGCGCGCTGTCGAGACCGCCGATCAGGGCGGCGTACGCCTCGCCTTCGTCGCCGTCGAAGCCGGCGGCCAACTGCTGCTCGAGCGAGGCCTGGCCGCGGACGTAGACCAGCAGGGCGAGCACGCACTCGAGGCGCTCCTCCGCCGGCAGCGCCGTCGAGGCCAGTGCGTCCATCCCCTGCTCGGCCCAGGCGAGCTGGTGAGGACCGCGCGGCGGGCCCGGCATCGCGATCTGCAGGACCCACGGGCGCGGGCGGTAGACCGCGGCGAGGTTGGATGACCACGCGGTGATCGCATCGCGCCACTCGAGCGCCGGGTCCAGCGGCGGCGGGTCGCCGGCGGCCACCTCCAGCATGAGCTCGAGCAGGTCGGCCTTGTTCTCCACGTAGCGGTACAGCGCCATCGTGGTGACGCCCAGCGCGGCGGCCACCCGGCTCATCGAGACCGCCTCGAGCCCACCCTCGTCGGCGAGTCCGATGGCGGCCCGCGCCACCTGACGGATGTCGAGGCTCGGCTTCTGGCCCGGCCGCGAGGAGCGGTCGTCGCTCCCCCACAGCCGCCGCAGGCCGGGGGGCATCGTGCCCTCGTGCTCGTCGGCGGTCACGACGCGCTCCTGTCGCAGGCTTGGCCGATTTGTGTGCAGCTTACGCACATCTGTGGGGCCGCCTCCCGCCCGGTTCGTGTATGTGTTACACATATAGGTGTGCGACGTACACCGATCGCCTGAGGAGCGTCCCGTGAGCGACCACGCCATCGTCGTCGACCACCTCGAACGGTCGTTTCGCGGCACTCCTGTGCTCGCCGGGCTCGATCTGCGCGTCGCACGCGGATCGGTGTACGGCCTACTCGGACCCAACGGGGCCGGCAAGACCACCCTGGTCCGCGTCCTGTCCACCCTGCTCACACCCCACGGCGGCACCGCCCGCATCCTCGGTCACGACGTGGTCGCCGATCGCGACCGCCTCCGTGGACTGCTCGGCCTGACCGGGCAGTACGCCTCGGTCGACGACCTGCTCACCGGGCGCGAGAACCTGGTCATGTTCGCCCGGCTGCTCGGACTGCCCGCGGCGGCCGCCAGACGGCGGGCCGACGGGTTGCTCGAACGGTTCGACCTGGCCCGCGCCGCGAACGCCAGGGTCGACACCTACTCGGGCGGGATGCGGCGGCGCCTCGACCTCGCGGCGAGCCTGCTGGCCCGACCGGCCGTGGTGTTCCTGGACGAACCGACCACCGGCCTGGACCCGCGCAGCCGCCGCACCCTCTGGGAGACGATCACCGACCTGGCCCGCGAGGGCACGACGGTCCTGCTCACCACGCAGTATCTCGACGAGGCCGACCACCTCGCCGACCGGATCGGCGTGCTCGACGGCGGGCGGCTGCTGGTGGAGGGCACCGCGCACGAACTGAAGGCCCACGTCGGGCAGGAACTGCTCACCGTGACCGTGACCGTCGCCGACATCGCCCGCGCCACCGCGCTCCTCGGTCCGGGCGCGGCCGCGCACGATCGAACTCCCGGCCGGTTGGGCGTCCCGCTGCGGGGGTCGGCCCACCTGCGCGACCTGCTCGCCCGCCTCGACGCTGACGGCATCGAGGTCACCGACCTCCGGGTCAGCGCCCCGACGCTCGACGACGTGTTCCTCGCCCTCACCGACCGCAGCGCGACGGAGTCCGCCGCATGACGACCCACGACACGTTCGAAGCCTCGCCCGGACGGCTGTCCCGTGACGCCGGCATCCTGACCGGCCGGGCCCTGCGGCACCAGTACCGGCACGTCGACGGCCTCATCATGGGGCTGGTGCTGCCCCTGATGCTGCTGGTGATGTTCGTCTACGTGTTCGGCGGCGCACTCGGCGGGGACGGCGGTCGCAGCGCCTACGTCGACTACGTCGTGCCCGGCATCGTCGTGCTCGCGGCGGGGTTCAGTGCGGCGCAGGTCGCCCCGGCGGTCACACTCGATCTGACGGGGGGCACGATCGATCGCCTGCGCGCGATGGGCACCTCCCCCGTGGCACTGCTGGCCGGTCACGTGCTCGCCAACCTCGCACGCAACGTCGTCTCGACGATCGGCGTCGTTCTGCTCGCCCTGCTCATGGGGTTCGGGCCACGCGCGGGCGTCCTCGGCTGGCTCGCGGCGGCCGGCGTCGCGATCGCCTTCATGGGGGCCATCGCGACCGTGTCGGCGACCATGGGGATCGCGGCGAGTTCGCCCGAGACCGCCTCGGGGTTCACGTTCTTCGTGCTGTTCCTGCCCTACCTGTCGACCGGCTTCGTCCCGCCGCAGACGCTGCCGAGCGTGCTGCGCGGGTTCGCCGAGCACCAGCCGATGACGCCGGTCATCGAGACGATGCGCGGCCTGCTGCTCGGAGGGTCCGTCGGGGCGGACGCCTGGCTCGCGCTGGCCTGGTGCGTCGGGATCGTGGCCGTGTCCGTGCCGGTCGCCGCCTGGCTGTTCCGCCGTCGCGCCGCCCCGCGCTGAACTCAGCTGCGGCGGGTCAGCGGCTTGTACTTGATCCGGGTCGGGTTGAGGGCCTCGTCGCCCTTGCGCCTGCGCAGGTCCTCCTCGTACTCGGAGTAGCCGCCCGGGAACCAGGTGATCTGCGAGTCGCCCTCGAACGCGAGGATGTGGGTCGCGACCTTGTCGAGGAACCACCGGTCGTGGCTGGTGATCACCGCGCAGCCGGCGAACTCGAGCAGCGCCTCCTCGAGCGAGCGCAGCGTGTCGACGTCGAGGTCGTTGGTCGGCTCGTCGAGCAGCAGCAGGTTCGCCTCGTTCTGCAGCAGCTTGGCGAGGTGGATGCGGTTGCGTTCACCGCCCGAGCACGACCCGACGTTCTTCTGCTGCTCGCCGCCCTTGAAGCCGAACGCGGCGACGTAGGCGCGCGAGGACATCTCGGTCTTGCCGAGCTGGATCCAGTCGCCGCCGCCCGTGATCTCCTCGAACACGCTCTTGGACGGGTCGAGGTCCTGGCGCGACTGGTCGACGTAGGACAACTGCACCGTCTCGCCCACACGCAGTTCGCCCTCGTCGGGGGACTCCTCGCCCACGATCATGCGGAACAGCGTGGTCTTGCCGGCACCGTTGGGGCCGATGATGCCCACGATCCCGCCCGGTGGCAGCGTGAACGTCAGGTCCTCGTAGAGCAGCTTGTCGCCGAAGCCCTTCATCACACCCTTGGCGTCCACCACCACGTCACCCAGTCGCGGACCCTCGGGGATCATGATGACCGGCTTGGTCATCTGCTTCGGGCGCTCCTGGTTGAGCAGTGCCTCGTAGGCCTGGACGCGAGCGCGGGCCTTGGTGCGACGACCCTGCGGTGACGCCTTGACCCACTCGGCCTCGTCGGCGAGCTGCCGCTGGCGGGACGACTCCTCCTTCTCCTCCTGGCGCAACCGCTCGCGCTTCTGCTCGAGCCAGCCCGAGTAGTTGCCCTCGAACGGATACCCCTTGCCGCGGTCGAGTTCGAGGATCCACTCGGCGACCTGGTCGAGGAAGTAGCGGTCGTGCGTGATGGCCACGACCATGCCCGGGTAGTCGGCGAGGTGGCGCTGCAGCCAGGCGACGGTGTC
The DNA here is from genome assembly GCA_035462025.1 of Egicoccus sp. Lineage (GTDB taxonomy): Bacteria > Actinomycetota > Nitriliruptoria > Nitriliruptorales > Nitriliruptoraceae > Egicoccus. The sequence goes on from DATHUR010000146.1 coordinate 10,969, forward strand.
GGCGTCGAGGTGGTTGGTCGGCTCGTCGAGCAGCAGGATGTCGGGTCGGGTCATCAGCAGCTTGCACA
>DATHUR010000147.1:0-2982 GCA_035462025.1 Egicoccus sp.
GCTCGACGACCTCGTCGAGGACGCCGACCGTCCCGAGGCCACGCCGCTGTCGGCCTCCTCGGACTCGGTGCGTCAGTACCTCAACGAGATCGGGCGCACCGACCTGCTCACCCCCGAGCAGGAGGTCGACCTCGCCAAGCGTTACCAGGCCGGGCTCGCGGCCGCCGCGCTGATCGGGTCGGGCCAGAAGCTCACGCCGCGCCGCAAGGCGCAGCTGCGCATGGTGACCCGCGGCGGCGAGCGCGCCAAGGACCACATGATCCGGGCCAACCTGCGCCTGGTCGTGTCGGTCGCCCGCAAGTTCCGTGGCCGCGGCGTCGACCTGCTCTCGCTGATCCAGGAGGGCAACCTCGGCCTGATCCGTGGCGTCGAGAAGTTCGACCACACCAAGGGCTACAAGTTCTCGACCTACGCCACCTGGTGGATCCGCCAGGCGTTGCAGCGCGGCCTGGCCAACACCGGCCGCACCGTCCGTCTGCCCGTGCACGTCCACGAGTTGATGGGCAAGGTCCGCTACGCCGAGTTCGCACTGCTGCAACAGCTCGGGCGCGAACCCACCGAGCACGAGATCGCGGCCGAGCTCGGCCTGCCGGTCGAGCGCCTGCGCGAGGTCAAGCTCGCCGCCCAGGACGTCGCGTCGTTGGACAAGCCGATCGGCGAGGACGGCGACGCCACGATGGGTGAGCTCGTCGCCGACGAGGACGCAATCGATCCCGAGTCGTCGGCGACCGCGGTGCTCGCCAAGCGCGAGGTCGAGCGTGCCCTGTCCGCGCTGACCGACCGCGAGCGCACGGTGCTGATGCTGCGCTACGGCCTGATGGACGGCGAGGAGCACACCCTCGAGGACATCGGGGCCCAGTTCGGGCTGACGCGCGAACGTATACGGCAGATCGAGAAGAAGACGCTGACCAAGCTGCGCCACCCCTCGCGCGGCTTCCAGCTGCGGGGGCTGCTCGACAGCGTCGATGCGCCGAGTTAGGCGTTGGTACCGCCTCGAACGCGGCCACTGACGCTCCGCTTCGCGCGGCGTCCCCTCGGGGGCGTCGTGGCGCTGGCGTTGGCGCTCGGCGGGTGCTCGTCCCCGTCCGAGATCGCACCCGACTCCGGCTCGACCGCCTCCGAGCCGGACGGACAACCGTCGCCCGAGCCGACCGGCCCGCCCGGCGGCGGGGAACCGACTGCCGCCCCGGAGCCGTCGCCCGAGCCCACGCGCGAACCCGATCCCGAGCCGCCGCCGGTGCCGGCGGGCCGGGCCGAACTCGTCGAACGCGTCGCCGAGGTGCTGGCGGCCGCGGATACCGCGCTCGACCAGGCGGAGCTGGCGGTGCTGGTCACCGACGCGTACGGCCGTGAGGTCGGCGCCGCCGGGGCCGATGCGCCGGTCGTGCCCGCCAGCACGCTCAAGATCGTGACCGCGGCGTCGGCGCTGCTCGCGCTGGGTCCCGAGACGCGGCTGTCCACCCGCGTGGACGCCACCGCCCCCATCGGCGCCGATGGGGTGCTCGACGGTTCGCTGGTCCTGGTGGGGTCGGGGGACCCGACGCTGGCCACGCCCGAGTACGGCCGTTGGATCTACCCCTCGCGCCCCCGCACACCGCTCGAGGCCCTGGCCGACCAACTCGTCGAGGCCGGCCTGCGTAGGGTGACCGGCGGGGTGCGAGGGACCGCACCCGGGTTCGCCGGGCCGACCGAGGCCGTCGGCTGGCTGCCCCGCTACTTCGCCAACTTCGACGCCCGCTATGTCACCGGCCTGACCGTCGACGCGGGGCTGGCGACCTCGATCCGCTGGCCCGAGCTGGAGCGCGAGCGGGCCGAGGCCGAGCCCACACCCGATCCGGCCGCCGAGGACGGGACCGCCACCGCCGAGCCGCCCGAGCCGATCTCGATCCCGCTGACCGGTACCCGCGAGGAGATCGAGGCCCGCCTGGCCGGGCTGGACCCGCCGTTGGCCCGCGTCGAGGTGGTCGCAGATCCCCGGCTCCAGGCCGCCCGCGAACTGGCGCGGCTGCTCACCGAACGCGGGGTCGAGGTCGACGGTGCGGCCGACGCCGTCGCGGGAGGCGCCGCGGTCGCGGTCACCGGTCTCGCCGCGGTCGACAGCCCGCCGCTGGCCGACATCCTGCGATTCGCGGTGCAGCGCAGCGACAACCATCTCACCGACCAGTTGTTCCACGTGCTCGCCCGGCGACAGACCGGCGCCGCGAGCTGGGACCGCGGGGCCCGTGCAATTCGCGACCTGCTGCGCGATCTCGGCGTCGCCACCGACGGCCTCCACCTCGCCGACGGGTCGGGGCTCTCACGCGACGATCGCGTGACCGCCCGCCTGCTGGTCGACCTCGACCGCGCCATGTGGAACGGTCCGCACGCCGACACCTGGGCGTCGCTGCAGGCCGTGGCCGGCGAGAGCGGCACCCTGCGCCGCCGTCTGCGCGGGACGCCGGTCGAGGGGCGCCTGTACGGCAAGACGGGCACGCTCAACGACGTCACCGGCCTGACGGGTGCCGTGGTCGGCGACGACGGCGACCGCTACCACCTCGCCGTGGTCGGCAACGCCGCTGCCGCCGAGGATCGCTGGGTCGCACGCGCCGTGATGGACGAACTCGCCCTCGTGCTCGCCGCGGACGTCCAGGGCTGCACGATCGCACCGCCTCCGCCAGCCCCGGTCGAGGAGGATGACGGCAGCGAGGGGGACGACGGGGACGACCCCGCCGACGCGCCGACGGAAGGCGAACCCGAGCCCGGTCCGCTCGGACGCCCCCCGACTGTCGTGGTCTGTTGATGTCCTGATCGGCGAGACGGTTTACGGTGCCTGAGCGCGGCAATCACCTGTTGAGATCGGAACGAGCGTGTCGGTGCGGCATGAGGTGGATCTGGCGATCGTGGGTGCGGGTCCGGCGGGGTTGTATGCGGCCTATTACGCGGGGTTTCGTGGTCTGTCCACGGTGGTGATCGACTCGTTGCCCGAGCCGGGTGGTCAGGTCG
>DATHUR010000148.1:0-1912 GCA_035462025.1 Egicoccus sp.
TGGCCGAAGAACGACTCCTCGCGCGAGTAGACCATCTTGACGGGCCGGCCGGACCGCAACGCCAGCAGGCACACGTGGACTTGCAGGCTGACGTCCTCGCGAGCACCGAACGCGCCCCCGACGCCCGACAGCGTCAGGCGAACCTGCTCGGGCTCCAACGCCAGGCACGCGGCGACCTGGTCGCGGTCGACGTGCAGCCACTGCGTCGAGATGTACAGATCGACGCCACCGGCGCCGTCGGGGATCGCCAGGCCGGACTCCGGGCCCATGAACGCCTGGTCCTGCATCCCGACCTCGTACTCGCCCTCGACGATCACGTCGCCGGCGACGTCGTCGGGCGTGCCGTGCACGATCCGGATGTGGCGGACGACGTTGCCGTCGGGGTGGATCGGGTCGGCGTCGAGCGCGACCTCCACATCGACCAGCGGCTCGACGGGTTCGTAGTCGACGACGATCGCCTCGGCCGCCCGCCGTGACGTCTCGGGATGGTCGGCGGCGACCGCGGCGATCGGTTCGCCTTCGTAGCGCACGACCTCGGAGGCGAACACCGGCTGGTCGGCGTGCTCGAGCCCGAAGGTCGCCGTGCCCGGCACGTCGGCCGCGGTGACGACGACCTCGACACCGTCGATCCGCTCGGCCGCCGAGGTGTCGATGCCGAGGACGCGGGCGGCAGGGTGCGGGCTGCGCAGCGTCCGGCCCCACAGCATGCCCTCGGTGAAGGCATCCGAGGAGAACGCGAACCGGCCCTGGACCTTGGGCACGCCGTCGGGGCGGGCGGCGTCGGTCCCCACGCCGTCGCGGACGCCGCGTCGCGTCGTGGTGGTACTAGGCATCCGACCGTTCCCGCTGGACGGCGGCCACCGCCGCCAGGATGCGGCCGTAGCCGGTGCAGCGGCACAGGTTGCCGCTGATCGCCTCGCGCACCGCGAACTCGTCGGCATCGGGCCGGCGGTCGAGCAGGTCGTGGATCGCGACCACCAGGCCCGGCGTGCAGAACCCGCACTGCACCGCGCCCTCGTCGAGGAAGGCCTGCTGCACGTCGGTCAGCCGACCACCGTCGCCGAGCCCCTCGACCGTGCGAATGTCGCTGTCGGCCGCGTCCGCGGCGAGCACGCAGCACGCGCACACCAGCACGTCGTCGAGCAGCACCGAGCACGAACCGCACTCCCCCTGCTCGCAGGCGTTCTTGGCACCGGGCAGGCCGAGGCGCTCGCGTAGCACGTACAGCAGGCTCTCACCGAGCCAGCCGGCCTGGACCGCATGGTCCCGTCCGTTGATCCGGAGCCCGTACGACACGGACGTGTCGCGCACCCCTTCCAGATCGGTCACCGCCACCTCCCGGTCGTCACGGGCCGGTCCCCTCGCCGGCCGCCAGGTCCCGCAGTGCGCGCACCAGTGCCCGTCTGGCGAGCACGCCCACGGCGTGCCGCCGGTACGTCTCGGTGCCGCGATGATCGGTGATCGGGGTCACCGCCCTGGCCACCATCGCGCCGAAGGTCTCGACGTCGTCGGGCGCCATCGCGCCGGCGTCCCAGTCGATCGCCTCGGACGCGAACGCCTCGGCCTCGGCGGGCCGTGTCGGTTGCGGCGCGACCGAGCCCATCCCGACGCGGACCCGGCGACCGTCGGTGTCGGCCACGAGGGCCAGGCACGCCGTCGAGATGGCCATGGCGTTGCGGGGACCGACCTTGAGGAACTGCTGTGGACCGGGGCACGCGTCGAAGCGGACGCGGCTGATCAGCTCGCCGGGCCGCCGGTCGGTCTGCTTGGGACCGGTGACGAAGTCGCGCAGCGCAACGACACGGCGCCCGTCGATGCCGTCGCACACGACCTCGGCGTCCAGCGCGGCCAGCAGCGGCAGCGCGTCGCCGGCGGGGCTCGCCGTGCCGATGTTGCCGCCGACGGTGCCGGC
>DATHUR010000149.1:0-16229 GCA_035462025.1 Egicoccus sp.
AAACGGGCAGGCGCGTCACTGGCTTCTCGCACCCTGTGCAGTTCTCAAAGAACACCACAACACCCACCCCGAACCCACACCCACCAAACAGCAGGCGGCTCTCGAGACAGCATGTCGCTTCGTGTGACCGCAGTCACGCGACCAGAGATGGTAGCGCGCGGTGCTGCAGTCGGCCAACCGAGCGGTCGGCAGCGCTGCTCGACGTGGCCGAGCAGGCTCCGAAGTGTAGGCCTGCTCGCCGCGGCGTGCAACTCGTGTTGTCACCGGCCGACAAGCGGCCAGACGTGGAAGGCTACCCGACTGGTGCGGCGACGCAACTCCACGGCAGACGGCCGCCTACGCCATGCCCCGCACGATCTCGCGCAGTCCGTGTGCGATCGTCTCGCGCTGGTCGGCCGGCAGCAACGCCGCGATGCGGGCCTCCTCGGCGTTGAAGTCCGGGTAGACCGTGGCGATCAACCGCTCGCCGGCGGGGGTCAACGCCGCGCTGACCAGGCGCCGATCGTCGTCATGACGGCGGCGTGTGGCCAGGCCACGGCGCTCGAGGGTGTCGAGCACGCCGGTGAGGGTCCCCTTCGTGACGTTGGCCTCGGCGGCGAGGTGGCGCGTCTCCATCTCGCCCCAGATCCAGAGCACCCACAGGGTGACGAACGCGGTCCACGACAACTGCTTCGGTCCCAGGACCGTCTGCTCCATGTGCCGCCGGATCGCCGAGGCCGCGCGGTAGATGTTGGACACGACCGACAGGGCCGCGAAGTCGACGGCGACATCGCTGGCCGCGAGGCGGTCGACGATGTCGCGCTCGGCCTCGATCAGGTCATCGAGACGCGGCGCGGCGGCGTCCGTGTCGCGCGGGGCGCTCGAGGGGCCCACCCGTCAGCCCACCACGGCGGCAGCCGCGCCGGCCGCATGCGCCCGGGCGTCGGCGACGAACGCCTCGAACAGGGCACGGTCGCGGCCCGCCATCTTCTCGGGGTGCCACTGCACGGCGAGCAGGGGCCACGTGCCCGACGTCGGTTCGACGGCCTCGATGACGCCGTCGGCGGCCACCGCCGTCGCTCGCAGGCTCGGTGGCAGGTCGGCCACCCCCTGGTGGTGGATGGTGTTGACCTCGCGCCGGCCGGCGCCGAACACCTCGGCCAGGCGGCTGTCGGGCAGGACGTCCACGACGTGGTGCGCGGCGAGGACCTCGGTGGGGTCGTCGGAGACCGGCAGATGAGGTCGGGCGGGATCGCTCGACCGTGAGGTGACGTCCTGGTCGAGGGTGCCGCCCTCGGCCACCACCAGCACCTGCATCCCGCGACAGATCGCGAGGGTCGGCACGCCCCGTTCGCGAGCGCGCCGCAGCAGCGCCACCTCGCTGCGGTCGGCCCGGACGTCGACGTCCTTGCTGCCGGCGTCCTCGGCCCCGTAGCTGGACGGGTCGACGTCGCCGCCACCGGCGACCAGCAACCCGTCGACGACGTCGAGGACCGCGTCGGCGGCCGCTTCGCCGTCGAGGTGGGGCACCAGCAGCGGCAGTCCCCCGACCTCGGTGACCGAGGTCACGTACTCGTCCGCGAGCGTGTAGAGCAGCGTGCGGTCGCTGACGAACGTGGGCAGCTCGCGGCGCCACAGGGTGATCGCGATCCGCGGCCGTCCCGGCGTGTCCACGCGCGCTCCCTCGTCCTCGACGCGACCACCAAGTCTAACCATTCGGGCCCGAATGGCTTCGCGGGGAAGCCGGATCCGGCCCCGGAGCCCATGTGATGAAGCCGTGGGGGCGGGCCGTCTCCAGGTTCCCGCCCCCACGGCCGATTTCGCCCCGGACCCGGGCCCGGTGTCCTCCCGGGCCCACATGCCGGGCGCTCAGCGCGACGCGGCCGCGCGCTCGCTGAGCTCGATCATCATCTCGGCGTTGGCCAACGTCGTGGTGTCACCGAGATCCCGCCCCTCCGCGATGTCGCGGAGCAGCCGGCGCATGATCTTGCCGGAGCGGGTCTTCGGCAGATCAGGCGTGAACAGGATCGTCTTCGGCTTCGCGATCGGGCCGAGCACCTTCGCGACGTGGTCGCGCAGCGCCTGCTCGAGGTCGCCGTCGCCGTCCGAGGTTCCGCGCAGCGTGACGAACGCCGCGATGGCCTGGCCCGACGTCTCGTCGCTGCGCCCCACGACGGCGGCCTCGGCCACCGCCTCGTGCGAGACGAGCGCGGACTCGACCTCGGCGGTCGAGATCCGGTGGCCGGCGATGTTCATGACGTCGTCGACGCGTCCGAGGATCCAGATGTCGCCGTCCTCGTCGAGCCTGGCACCGTCACCGGCGAAGTAGCGCCCCGCGAACCTCGAGAAGTAGGTGTCGTGGAACCGCTGCGGATCGCCCCAGACCCCGCGCAACATGCCGGGCCAGGGATGGGAGATGGTGAGGTAGCCGTCGCCGGCCTCGGTGAGCTTCCCACCCTTGTCGTCGACGACCTCGACGCTGATGCCCGGGAGCGGCCGCATCGCCGACCCTGGCTTCGCCGCGTGCAGACCGGGCAGGGGGGTCATCATCTGGCCACCCGTCTCGGTCTGCCACCAGGTGTCGACGATGGGGCAGCGCCCACCGCCGATCACCTCGTGGTACCACTCCCACGCGGCCGGGTTGATGGGCTCGCCCACCGTCCCGAGCAGCCGGAGCGAGGACACGTCGTGCTTGTCGACGTGCTCGCGTCCCCACTTCATGAACGAGCGGATCGCGGTCGGTGCCGTGTACAGGATCGTCACGCCGTAGCGCTCGACGACCTCCCAGAACCGGTCGCGGTCGGGCCAGTCCGGCGTGCCCTCGAACAACACCGAGGTGGCGGCGTTGGCGAGCGGGCCGTACACGATGTAGCTGTGTCCGGTCACCCACCCGATGTCCGCCGCACACCAGAAGACGTCGCTCTCCGGGCGGAGGTCGAACGTCCACCGGGTGGTCGCCGTCACATGCGTGAGGTAGCCACCCGTCGTGTGCATGATGCCCTTGGGCTTGGCCGTGGTGCCCGAGGTGTAGAGCAGGTACAGCAACTGTTCGCTGTCGACACCCACCGCCGGTACCTCGACCGGGTCCGAGGGGACCAGGTCGTGGTACCAGCGGTCGCGGCCGTCCTGCATCGCCACCTCGGCGCCGGTGCGCTGCACCACCACCACGTGCTCGATCGGCGTCTCGCCCGCCACCGCCTCGTCGGCGTTCTCCTTCAGCGGCACGATGCTGCCGCGTCGGAACGCCCCGTCGGCGGTGACGAGCACGCGGCAGCCCGCGTCGAGGATGCGGTCGCGCAGCGCGTTGGCCGAGAAGCCACCGAACACGACCGAGTGGGCGGCCCCGAGCCGCGCGCAGGCCAGCATCGTGACCGGCAGCTCGGGGATCATCGGAAGGTAGATCGCTACCCGATCGCCACGCTCGACCCCCAGCTCCCGCAGCATCGCCGCGGCGCGTTGCACCTCGTCGAGCAGGTCGGCATAGCTGATCGTGCGTGCGTCGCCGTTCTCCCCCTCCCAGTGGTAGGCGACGCGGTCGCCCAACCCAGCCTCGACGTGACGGTCGAGGCAGTTGTAGGAGGCGTTGAGCTCGCCGCCGACGAACCACTTGGCGTTGGCGAGGTCGCCCTCGAACGCCCGGTCGAAGGGGCGGAACCAGTCGAGTTGCTCGGCCTGGCCGGCCCAGAAACCCTCGCGGTCACGCTCGCCCGCGGCGTGCATGGTGTCGTCGGTGATGAGCGCGGTCCTGACGAACCCGTCCGGCGGTGGGTAGCGATCAGCCATCAGTGCGTCCCTTCCACCGGTGCCGAGCTGGTGACGCCGGTCGCTGACGGGTAGCGCACCGAGTCGACCAGTTCCTGCATCTCGACCGGCGGCGGCGGCGTCGCGTTCGTGACGGCCAGGGCCACCACGAAGTTGATGAGCGCGCCGACCACGCCGAAGCCCGTCGGGCTGATGCCGAGGATCGGCTCCATCCCGCCGTACAGCGTCGCGATCATGTACGCGGCCGTGATCACCAGACCCGTGCCCATACCCGCGACGGCGCCGGCGGCGTTGGCCCGCTTCCAGAAGATCCCGAGCACGATCGTCGGGAAGAAACTGGCCGCCGCGAGGCCGAACGCGAGCGCCACCACCTGGGCCACGAAGCCCGGCGGGTTCACGCCGAAGTAGCCGGCGATCACGACCGCGCCCGCCATGGCGATGCGTCCGACCATCAACTGCTGCTGCTCGGTCGCCTCGGGGCGCAGACGCCGGTAGTAGAAGTCGTGGGCCACCGACGACGAGATCACCAGCAGCAGCCCGGACGCCGTCGAGAGCGCGGCGGCGAGACCACCGGCGACCACCAGACCGATGACGGGCGCCGGCAGACCGGCGACCTCGGGCGTGGCGAGCACCATGATGTCGTTGTCGATGGTCAGTTCGTTGGTCGCGGGGTCGGGCGTGTAGTTGATGTTGCCGTCGCCGTTGAGGTCGTCGTGTGCGAGCAGACCCGTCTCTTCCCAGGCGTCGAACCAGGCCGGCATCTCCGCACGCGGCTCGTCGGCGACCGTGTTGAGCAGGTTGAACTTGGCGAACACGCCGATCGCGGGCGCGGTCAGGTACAGCAGCGAGATGAAGAACAGGGCCCAGAACGCCGACCAGCGCGCCGCGCGAACCGAACGGGTCGTGTAGAAGCGCACGATCACGTGGGGCAGACCGGCCGTGCCGATCATCAGCGAGGCCGTGATCAGGAACACGTTGAGCTTGCTCTGGTTGACGAACGGCGAGGAGTACTCGCTGAAGCCGAGGTCGGCCTGCAGGGCGTTGAGCTCCTGCATGATCTCGCCGAAGCTGATCTGCGGGATCGGCATGCCCGTGAGCCGGGCCGCGATGGCGAACGCCGGGATCAGGTAGGCGACGATCAGCACGCTGTACTGGGCCACCTGGGTCCAGGTGATGCCCTTCATGCCGCCGAGCACGGCGTAGAACAGCACGATCGCCATGCCGAACATGATGCCGACCACGATCGAGGTGCCCAGGAACCGGCTGAACACGATGCCGACGCCGCGCATCTGGCCGACCACGTAGGTGAACGACACGAAGATCGCCGCGACGACGGCCACGAGGCGGGCCGTGTCCGAATAGCGGTCACCGACGAAGTCGGGAACCGTGTACTTGCCGAACTTGCGCAGGTACGGCGCGAGCAGCAGCGCCAGCAGCACGTAGCCACCGGTCCACCCCATCAGGTAGACCGACGCGTCGTAGCCGTTGAAGGCGATGATGCCGGCCATCGACAGGAACGAGGCGGCCGACATCCAGTCGGCCGCGATCGCGGCGCCGTTGGCGACGGTGGGCACGCCCTGACCGGCGACGTAGAAGCCCGCGGTGTCCTTGACGCGCGACCGCCACGCGATCGTGATGTAGGTGCCGAACGTGATGATGACCCAGAAGAAGGTCCAGGCTTGGCTACTCATTGACGCACGCTCCCCGGACGGTCCTCGGCGACGCCGAACTCCTCGTCGAGCTTGTCCATGCGCCAGGCGTAGACGGCGATCAGGGCCACGAACGTGACGATCGAGCCCTGCTGGGCGAACCAGAAGCCGAGCGGGAAGTTGTTGATGACGACTTCGTTGAGTTGCTCGACGAGCAGGATGCCGAACAGGTACGAGACGGTGAACCAGATGGCCAACAAGATGACCATCAGGCGTAGGTTGCGCGACCAGTAGGCGCGCTTGGCATCTTCGGACACGTGTGTCCCCTCTCCCGATGTGGACGTATGCCGACGTGGAGCCACTCTCCCAGCGGCCCTCGAGGCGAAGGAAAGCCACGCGGCGGGCGCGTACAAGCCCGGGTCGGTCGGACGGCGGCGACGGGTCGGCGAACGGCAGGCTGGCCCCCGCGAGCGGCGCGACCCCCGGACGGTGTCCGTTCGGCGGCACCAAACGACCGTTCGGCGTGGGCTGGGCGCCGCTGGACGACGCCGGCTTTCACGACCGCCGGGGACCACGTACACCTTGGACTGTCATCATCCCCCGGAGCCCACCATGCCGGGGCACGATCCCCCGGAGCCCACCATGCCGGGGATGGAGGGAGAGCCGTGCCGGTGTCCGTTCACGCACGCCAGTCGACCGAGGGTGGGCCGGGACCCGAACAAGGTGGGACGACCCGCCGCGCCTTCCCGCCCCTCGGCCGCGGTCAGGGCCTGCTGCTCGCCGCGTCGGTCGGGATCATGATCGGCTCGTTCCTGCCGTGGGTCGACACCATCGCGGGTCGCTTCTGGGGGATGCAGGGCGCCGGCGTGTGGACCTTCTATGCCGGTTCCATCGGCATGGCCGGCGGACTCGTCGCCCGGCGCTGGATGGCCCGCGCCAGCGGGGTGATCGTGACGGCGGCCGCGATCGGCCTGCCCGCCTGGCAGGTCCTGCACCTGTCGAACACCTGCGACTGGCAGGTGTGCATGCCCGCCATGGGACTGGCCATGGTCGGGGCACTCGGCCTGGTCACGGCACGCGCCACGTATCTGCTGGGTCGGCCGACCACCTGACGTAGGCTCCGGCAGATGCCAGCAGAGCGACCGGACGCGGAGCCGGACCCCGAGGACGCCCTCTCGTTCCCTGTCGAGGGTCTGGCCGACCTGCAGGAGTACGACGCGCCCGCCGAGGTGGACGCCGCGTTCGTCACCCAGCGCCGGATCGCGGTCGGCTACTGCCTGGTGTTCCTGCTGGTGACCTTCGCCATCCCGGTCCTGACGGTCTCGTCGGGATGGTGGCTCGACTCGCGGGTCGTCGGGGGGATGAGCCCGAGCTTTCTGATGGCGGCCATCGTGCTGTACGTGTTCTTCGTCGGACTCGGGATCGCCGCCGCGACCCTGGCCGACGGCAGCGAGGACCGCATGCTCGGCCGCGCCGGCGGCACCGAGCGCGAGGACGGTTCGTGAACGCGCAGACCGTCGCGCTCCTGCTGGTCCTGGGCGCCATCGGCACGCTGGTCGCCGTGACGGCGCGCGCCCGCGGGCGCGCGACGACACTGGACTTCTACCTCGCCGGCCGGCGCGTCGGGACCTTCACCAACGCCTGCGCGATCTGCGGCGACTACTTCTCGGCGGCCTCGTTCCTGGGCGTCGCCGCCGCCGTCTACGCCAGCGGCCTCGACGGCGTGTGGTATGCGGCCGGGTTCGCGGCCGGGTTCGTGCCCGTCCTGCTGTTCGTCGCGGCGCCGCTGCGCCGCTTCGGACGCATCTCGCTGCCCGACTTCCTCGGCGAGCGCTTCGGCTCCGAGCGGGTCCGGGTCGCGGCCGTCGTCGTCGTGCAACTGATCGTGCTGGCCTACCTGGTCCCGCAGGCGGTGGGGTCGGGGATCACGTGGGAGTTGCTGGTCGGTCGCGGGTTCGGTGGCCTGTCCCCCTACGCGACCGGCGTGGTCATCTCGGCCTCGCTGATCGCCGCACTGGTCGTGATCGGCGGGATGCGCGGCACGACCTGGAACCAGGCCCTGCAGTTCGTCCTGCTGCTGATCGTGCTGATCTGGCTGGCCACCCTGGTGTTCTCGGAAGGTTTCTCCTACCCGAGCGCGGTCGAGGAAGCCTCGTCGACGCCGCTGCTGGTCCCGGCGCAGGACGGGGTCACCCTCACCACGGTGCCCGACCGGCTACGCCCCGAGCGTGAGGCGATCTTCGGCACGCCCGGCGCGCGCTACGGCGGGCTGGGCCAGTTCGCCCTGCTCGCGACGCTGGTGCTGGGCACCGCCGGGCTGCCGCACATCATGAACCGCTACTTCACCTCGCCGACCGGGCGTTCGACGCGATTCACCACCGTCTGGGTGCTGGGCCTGGCCGGCGCCTTCTATGCCCTCGCGGTGTTGCTGGGCACCGCTGCACGGGTGACGATCGCCGACCACGCCGCCGACACGCCCTGGCTCGCGGCGCTCACGATCGACGGTGTCCTGCGCGTGCCCGAGCACGCCCTGCTCGCACTCGGCCGCATCCACGCCGGCGTGCCCGGCCTCGGACTGGTGGCCACCGCCGCGTTCGCCGCCATGATCTCGACCATCGGTGGGCTGCTACTCGCGGCGGCGGCGTCCTGGGGCCACGACGTCTACGAGCGCTACCTCAACCCGCGCGCCACCCAGCAGCAGGCCATCCGCGCCGGCCAACTCGCCGTCGGCGTGGCATCGGCGTCGGCGGCCGTCATCGCGCTCGCGCTGGAACCGGCCCGTCTGTCGGCGGACTTCCCGTCCGTGGTCGCGCTGCTGGTGACCTGGGCCTTCGCACTGGCCGGCTCGGCGCTCACACCGGTGCTGCTGCTGTCGATCTGGTGGCGGGGCATCTCGGCCAACGGTGCGATCGCGGGGATGCTGACGGGGACGGTGGTGGTCCTCGCCGCACTCGCCGTGGGCCTGCTGCGCGGCGGGGACACCGACGATCTCAGTTCGCTGTTGCTCGCGCCCACGCTGCTCGCCGCGCCGGTCGCGACCCTGACCGCCCTCGTCGTGTCCCGCACCGACGGGCCACCGGCCGGGCTGACCGGGGTGTGGCTGCGCATGCACGGCACGGCCGCCGACCGGCAGGTCGAGCGCTTCGCCCGCCTGGCCGCGCGCCAGGGGCGTGACCGGTGACGCGCGGCGTCGGGCCGCTGATGGCCATGGTCAGCGTCGCCTGGGGCCTGGTGTGGGTCGCCAGCCAGGTCGTGGTGCATCCCCCACTGCCCGCCCAGACCACGCTGGTCATCGGCCTGATCGCGACCAACCTGGCGATCCTCGGCTACCCGTCGGTGCTGCGCGGCCCACGTCAGCGGCGCCGCCGGCGCGGGAAGGCCGAGGGGGACGTCGCGTCGCTGGTGCGGCTGGGTACCGGACCGGGCGCCCTGCGACAGGGCCTCACGCTCGAGGCCGCCGAGCGCACCGTCGACCTGCTGCGACCACTGCTGGGCGGCGACGCCGTCGCCATCACCGATCGCGAGCACATGCTGGCGTTCGCCGGACCGGGCGCCGACCACCACACGCCCGGGTCGGAGTTGTGGGCCCCCGAGCGCGAGAAGGTGCTGCGGACCGGCCGTTCGGCGATCTCGACCAGCATCAGTTGCCGGCACACCGGCTGTCCGCTGCGCTCGGCCGCGTTCGCGCCGCTGACGGTCGGCGACGAAGTGATCGGCACCGTGACCGTCTACCGCCAGACCCCCCTACCGCCGCGGCTGGAACTGGTCGAGGGCGTCGCCGGCGTGCTTTCGCTCCACCTCGAACTTGCCGGCCTCGAGGCGCAGGCGCGCGCGTCCACCGACACCCAACTCGAGGTGCTGCGGGCCCAGATCAACCCCCATTTCCTGTTCAACGTGCTCAACACGATCGCTTCGAAGGCGCGCACGGATCCCGACGAGACCCGACAACTGCTGCTGCGACTCGCGGACTTCTTCCGCTACGCGATCGACCAACGCAGCCAGTTCGCCGAGTTCGCGCAGGAGTACTTCTTCGTGCGCACCTACGTCACGCTCGAACAGGCCCGCTTCGGCGACGACCTGCGCGTCGAGTACGACGTCGACCCGCAGGTGCTTGGCGTGCGCGTGCCGGTGCTGATGATCCAGCCGCTGATCGAGAACGCGATCAAGCACGGGCTGTCGCGCAAGGTCGGACGCGGCACCGTCACGTTGCGGGCACGGGTCGATCCGCTGGCCAGTTCGCTCGACATCCTGGTGCGCGACGACGGCGTCGGCATGGACGCGGCGACCTTGCGCTCGCTGCACGGCGGCAACGGCAACGGTCGGCGTCCCGAGGCGTTCGAGGATCCGGCCGAGGTCCCACCGCTGCGCCGGGGTGGGATCGGCCTGCGCAACATCGACGAGCGGCTGGCACTGCTCTTCGGTGATCGGTATGAACTGACCGTGCGTTCGCGCGAGTCGGACGGGACCGACGTGCGTCTGCGCATCCCCCTGCGATGAGTCGAGGATTCCCGTGAGCAGCATGGACGATCTCGCCCCGCCGGCCCGGTGCCTGCTGGTCGACGACGAGTCGCCGGCCCGCGACGAGTTGCGCTTCCTGCTCTCCGAGGTGCCGGGCGTCGTGGTCGTCGGCGAAGCCGCGACCGCCGAAGAGGCCCAGGCGTTGCTCGATTCGATCGAATACGACGTGGTGTTCCTCGACGTACGCATGCCGGGCATGGGCGGCCTGGAACTGGCGCGCGCCCTGCGCGGCCGGCCCCGCTCGCCCGCCGTCATCTTCACCACGGCCTATCCCGAGCATGCCGTGACGGCCTTCGAACTCGAGGCGGTCGACTACCTGGTCAAACCGTTCGACGGCGAGCGGCTCCACCGGGCGCTCGAGCGGGCGCTCGGCAACCGGCCGGCCGAACCCGCACGCGACGAGACCCTGGGCGACGCCCGCGACGCCGCGACCCCCACCACGGGTCGCGAACCTGCCGCGGCCCGGATCCCGGTCCACAAGGGCGACCGCGTGATCCTGGTCGACGAGCGCCAGGTGTTGTTCGCCCACGCCCGCCGCGGCTATGCCGAACTGCGCACCGCCGACGCGACCCTGCTGGCCTCGTTCACGCTGCAGGACCTCGAGCGGCGGCTGTCGCGCGACTTCTGCCGCACCCACCGCTCCTACCTGGTCAACCTGCGCCACGTCCGCGAGGTCCTGCCGTCGGTCGGTGGCGCGCTCGAGTTGGTGATGGCCGACCGCTCGCGCGTCCCCGTCTCGCGCCGCCAGGCCGCCGACGTCCGCCGCCGCCTCGGCATGTGATCACGGCAGCAGCCTGCTCACCGCCTCGTCGAGGAGGAACCAGCCGTCCTCGGTGCACTGCAGGCGGCCGCAGGCGGTGGTGATCAGGCCGGCGTCCATCGCGTCCTCGAGCGCCATCGGGTCCAGTGGCGGCGCGTCGGCCGGGTGCAGGCCCTCGCGCACACGCAGGCCCAGCAGCAGCCGTTCGTGGGCGCGCTGGTCGAGGTCGAGTTCCTCGGACCCGCTGACCGGCGAGGCACCGGACTCGACCGCGTCGAGGTAGCGCGCCGTCGAGCGAGTGGTCCACCACCGCCGGCCGGCGAGGTGACCGTGCGCGCCGACGCCGACGGCGAGATAGTCGCCGTGGCGCCAGTACAGCAGGTTGTGCCGGCTGCGCCTCGCCGAGCCGAGCGCCCAGTTGGACACCTCGTAGTGCTCGAAGCCGCCGGCCCCGAGGACCTCGCGGGCGATGGCGAAGCGGTCGGCCTGCACGTCGTCGTCGGGATGACGCATCACGCCGCGGCCGATCGCCCGCCCGAACGGGGTGCTGTCGTGGATGGTCAGCGCGTAGGCGGAGACGTGGTCGGTGCCGGCCGCGAGCACGCTGGCGAGCGTGTCGCGCCAGTCGTCGTCGGTCTCGCCGGGCGTGCCGAAGATCAGGTCGAGGTTGATCTCGCCGATGCCGGCGGCGCGGGCCTGACGCACCGCCTCGACCGGGCGCTCGCGGGTGTGCCCACGCTCGAGCGTGGCCAGCACCGACGGCGTGAACGACTGCGCGCCCATCGAGATCCGGGTCACGCCGGCGTCCGCGAGGGCGGCGAACAGCGGCTCGCTGGCGGTCTCGGGGTTGCACTCGACGGTGACCTCGGCCTCGGCGGCGACGTCGAGTTCGTCGAACACGCTGCGCACGACGGCCGCGCACAACTGCGGCGGCAGCAGCGTCGGGGTGCCGCCACCGAGGAAGATCGACGTGACCGTGGGCCAGGCGTCGTCGAGGCGGTCGTGCTCGGCGAGCGGCGCCAGGGCGCGACGGCCGGCGGCCACCTGGCGGCCGAGGTCGGCGCGCAGGGCGGCGACGTAGCGGGCGAACAACGCCTCGTTGTCGTCGCGATCACCGACCGCATCGGTCGCGAAGTCGCAGTAGCCACAGCGGTGGTGGCAGAAGGGCACGTGGAGGTAGACCCCGAAGCCGGCGGCCGCCCCGGACTCGACCGGATCGTCCCACCAGCGGGCCGCCGACGACGTCGGCTGCGGGGCCGGGGCGGCCGGCACGATCAGTCCCAGGGGTCGACGGCGAGGCGTTCGCGCACCGTCTCGGCCAGGTCGGCGTCGGCGGTCGTGGCCAGCAGACGGGCCGGGAAGCGGCTCACCTCGTGGAGCGCCCGGATGCGGTGGCAGTCGCGCACCAGCAGGAACAGCGCGGACTCGCCGTCGGCGAGTTCCTCGCCCATCTGGCGCATCTGGTCGTCGTCGATGCCGTGGTCGCGCAGCTTGCCGAACAGGCCGCCGGCGGCCGCGCCCAGCGCACCACCGATCAGTGGGCCGCCGGGGCCGAGGAACAGCCCGGCCAGGATGCCGAGCCAGGCGCCGCTCATCGCACCGGTCTTCGGCGTGACGTCGCGGGTCTGGGTGATCCGCACGCGGGTGCCCACCTTGGTCACGATCGCGGCGTCCTCGAGGTCGAGGTGCTGCCGGCCGACCAGGCGCATCGTGGCGATGAGCGCCTCCTGGGCACGCAGCGGCCCGTCGAGCACGAACGCCCACAGGTCGGACTTGCTGTCCGCGCGCGCGGCCTGGGCCAGCGCGTCGATGGCCCGGACCTCCTCGCTGGTGAGGGTGTCGCGCGGGTTGTGCTCGGCGCCCGGGGGCGGCGGAGGAGGTGGCGTCTGACTCATCGGGCGGCCTCGGAGCTCCAGGGGGTCACGGACCGGTCGCGTCCGCAACGCCTCGTACCGTCCGTCCACGGTACCTGCCGCACCTGTCGACGCCCGGCGGAGGACGTCCATGCACACCGACCACACCCCGCAGCGTCTCGCGCCCCTGCTCGCCCAGTTCGACACGTCGGTGGAGGTCCTGCAGGAACGCCTCGTTGGCATCGACGACCACGAGTGGCGGTGGGAGCCCGCACCCAACGTCTTCACCGTGCGTCCCTACGGCGGCGGCTGGCGGCGCGACCGCGAGGACGAACGCGATCCGTGCGGGACCGTGCGCACGATCGCGTGGCTGGCCGGGCACCTCGCCGAGATGGGCCTGTTGCGCTCGGACTACACCGACGGCGACCACGACCTGACCCCGCAGGGGCTGTGCACGCAGTGGCCGGGCACGGCGGCCGAGGGCGTGACGTTCCTGTTCGACGGCCTCCAACGCTGGCGCGACACGCTCTCGCGCATGGACGAGACCGACGTCGCCACTGTCGGGCGCAGCCAGAATCCCTGGGGCCTCGATCCGCACCTGCCGTTGCTCGACATCGTGTGGTGGGTCAACCGCGAGGTCATCCACCACGCCGCCGAGATCGCGTTCCTGCGCGACCTGTACGCACAGGTGGGTCGAACCACCACCGAGGAGGACGCCGCATGACCAGCCCGATCGGATTCCAGATCACCGTCGACGCGATCGACCCGCACGCCCAGGCGAGGTTCTGGGCCGCCGCACTGCACTACCACCTCGAGGCGGACGACACCTTCATCCGCCAACTGCTCGACGAGGGGGTCGCGACACGCGACGACGTCGTCGAGATCGACGGCACGTTGTTCTGGCGCACCGGCTCCGCGATCCGCCACCCCGACGACGTCGGTACGGGCCCGTTCGAGGATCCGGCGCCGCGGCGGCTGCTGTTCATGGCGGTGCCCGAGCCGAAGACGGTCAAGAACCGGGTCCACCTCGACCTCAACGTCGGGCGCGAACGCATCGACGCCGAGGTTCAACGCCTCATCGCGCTCGGCGCCGCCGAGCTGTACCGCGTCGACGAACCCGGTGCATTCCACACGACGCTGGCCGACCCCGAGGGCAACGAATTCTGCGTCCAGTAGGGACGGCTACTCGCTCTTGGTCGGGGCGCTCGTGCGCAGGGCCGAGACGAACGCCTCCTGCGGGATCTCGACCGACCCGACGTGCTTCATGCGCTTCTTGCCCTCCTTCTGCTTCTCGAGCAGCTTGCGCTTGCGCGACACGTCGCCGCCGTAGCACTTGGCCAGCACGTCCTTGCGCTTGGCCTTGATGGTCTCGCGCGAGATCACCTTCGAGCCGATGGCGGCCTGGATCGGCACGTCGAACATCTGCCTCGGGATCAGCTCCTTGAGCTTCTCGACCATCGACTTGCCGAACGCGTACGCCTCGTCGCGGTGCACGATGGAACTGAACGCGTCGACCGGTTCGCCGTTGAGCAGCACGTCGACGCGCACCAGGTTCGACACCAGGTAGTCCGACATCTCGTAGTCGAGCGAGGCGTAGCCGCGGGTGATGGACTTCAACTGGTCGAAGAAGTCGGTGATGATCGACGCGAGCGGCAGGCGGTAGCGCAGTTCGACCCGCTCCTCGGTGAGGTAGTCCATCGCCTCCATGTCGCCGCGTCGACCCTCGCACAACTGCATGACCGGGCCGATGTAGCTCGACGGGGTCAGCAGCCGGACCTTCACGGTCGGCTCGGCGATCGCGGCGATCTTGTTGGGCTCGGGCAGGTCCTGCGGGTTGGAGACCTCGATGACCATCGCCTCGCCGGTCTCGGGGTCGATCTTCTGGTCCAGGGTGACGCGGTAGCGGACCGACGGCGCCGTGGTGACCAGCGGGATGTTGAACTCGCGGTCGAGCCGTTCGATGACGATCTCGAGGTGGAGCAGGCCGAGGAAGCCACAGCGGAACCCGAAGCCGAGCGCGGCCGAGGTCTCGGGTTCGTAGGAGAACGAGGCATCGTTGAGGCGCAGCTTGTCCAGTGCCTCGCGCAGGATCGGGAAGTCGTCGGAGTCCATCGGGTACAGGCCGCTGAACACCATCGGCAACGGCTCGCGGTAGCCCGGCAACGCCGGGACGTCGCGGTATTTCTTGCCGGCCAACGTGATCGTGTCGCCGACCTTGGCCTGCGCGACGTCCTTGATCGCGGCCGACAGCACGCCCACCTCGCCGACGCCGAGGGCGTCGATCGGGGTCTCCTCGGGCGAGTTGACGGCGAGGTCGTCGATCTCGCCCTCGAACCCGGTCGCCATCAGCCGGATCCTGTCCCCCGGCTTGAGCTGGCCGTCGACGACGCGGAAGTAGGCCAACGTGCCGCGGTAGGCGTCGTAGATCGAGTCGAAGATCAGCGCGCGTGGCGGCGCGTCCGGGTCGCCCTTCGGCGCGGGGACGCGATCCACGATCGAGTCGAGGACCTCGCGCACGCCCTCGCCGGTCTTGGCCGAGATGCGCAGCACGTCCGCCGGGTCGCCGCCGATGATCGAGGCGATCTCGCGGCCGACCTCGTCGGGGCGGGCCGCCGGCAGGTCGATCTTGTTCATCACCGGGATGATCTCGAGGTCGGCCTCGAGCGCGAGATACAGGTTCGCGATCGTCTGCGCCTCCATCCCCTGGGCGGCGTCGACGAGCAGCACGGCGCCTTCGCAGGCATTGAGCGCCCGGGACACCTCGTAGGAGAAGTCGACGTGCCCCGGCGTGTCGATCAGGTTGAGCAGGTACTCGTCGCCGACGTCACCGAGCGGCTTGTAGGGCAGCCGGGCGGCCTGGGCCTTGATCGTGATGCCGCGCTCGCGCTCGATGTCCATCTTGTCGAGGTACTGCTCGCGCATCTTGCGCGGGTCGACCAGTTCGGTCAGCTGCAGCATCCGGTCGGCCAGGGTCGACTTGCCGTGGTCCACGTGGGCCACGATGCAGAAGTTGCGGATGCGCTCGATCGGGTAGGTCACGGGGTAGTGGCCTCGAGTGGAAGGTGATGGCAGGCGTTCGCGGCGCCTCGACGGGCGCAGGAGGGGCCGCAGCGTACCCGCGTGAGATCGCCCGGCCGGGCCGCTCGCATGACGGGCGGCGGGTCCCGCAACGCACGCACGTGGCACTGTCCGCGCGGGGGTGTGGATGTGGGGGTGGGGATGTCACAGCCGGACGGTTGAGTGGCACCCATGAGTTCTCCGGTCCGCCCTCGTGTCGCGCCCGCCCTGCACGGGCGGCGGACCTTGCGTGCACGCCGCACCGGTCCCGACCGCATCGTCTGGCCCGGCCTGGCGGCCGAACACGGCGGCGCCTACCACGCGACAGCACCCGAGCCGGACGGTGGTGCGGTGCCGTTCGGGTTGCCGGTGCTGGCCGAGCTGCCCGAACTCGCCGCGGTGCTTCAGCGGCTCACGGTCGCCGACCACGCACTGCTCGACGCGGTCGCCGGGCTGGCCGACCTGCTCGCCTCGGGTCGGGTCGAGACGGTCACCGGGGTCGGGGTCGAACACTGGCTGACCATCGTCGTCCGCACGACCCGGATGGACCGGCGGCTGCTGCTGCGTGCGTGCCGGCTGCTCGGCCGGCTGCCGACCCTGGACGCCGCAGTACGCACGCATCGGGTCTCGTTCGCGCAGCTGCGCGGGCTC
>DATHUR010000150.1:0-2472 GCA_035462025.1 Egicoccus sp.
CAGGTGTGGGAGGCGCGGGTCGCCGGTGCCTCAGCCGTGCTGCTGATCGTCGCCGCTCTGGACGAGCCCACCCTGGCGCTGCTGCACGCCGAGGCGCAGGCGGCCGGCCTCGACGTCCTGGTCGAGATCCACGATGCGTCCGAGGCGGCGGCCGCCAAGCGGATCGACGCCCGCATCGTGGGCGTCAACGCCCGTGACCTGCGCACCTTCGAACTCGACCGCGACGGGTTCGCCCGACTGCGCACCCACCTCGACGACGACGTGATCGCCGTGTCGGAATCCGGCGTCCGCGATGCCGCCGACGTCCGCCGGGCCGCGATGGACGGTGCCGACGCGGTGCTGGTCGGCGAATCGCTGGTCACGGCCGCCGACCCGCAGGCCGCCGTCGCCGGACTGGTCGCGGCCGGCGTCGGCCCGCCGGCACCGGGCACCTCTGCAGGATCGGACGTCTGATGACCGCAACCCCGGCAACCGACCCGCGCGAGGGCTACTTCGGCACCTTCGGGGGCCAGTTCGTCCCCGAGTCGCTCTCCGACGCGCTCGCCCAACTGGTCGACGCGTGGGCGGACGCGCAGGCCGACCCGGCCTTCGGCGAGGAACTCGACCTGCTGCGCCGCGACTACGGCGGCCGGCCGACCCCGCTCTACCTCGCCTCGCGCCTGTCCGAGGAGGTCGGCGTCGAGGTGTGGCTCAAGCGCGAGGACCTCGCCCACACCGGCTCGCACAAGCTCAACAACGTGGTCGGTCAGGCCCTACTGGCCCGGCGCATGGGCAAGCCGCGCGTGATTGCCGAGACGGGCGCGGGCCAGCACGGCGTGGCGACGGCGACGGCGGCGGCGCTGTTCGGGCTGCGCTGCACGGTCTACATGGGCGCCGAGGACTGTCGCCGCCAGCGCCTCAACGTGGTCCGCATGCAGCTGCTGGGCGCCGAGGTCGTGCCGGTCGAGTCGGGCACCCGCACCCTCAAGGACGCGATCAACGAGGCGATGCGCGACTGGGTCACCAACGTCGACGACACGCACTACCTGATCGGCTCGGCGATGGGGCCGCACCCGTTCCCGACCATGGTGCGCGAGTTGCAGAAGGTGATCTCGATCGAGGACAAGGAGCAGTTCGCCGCCCAGGCCGGTGGGGTGCCCGACGCCGTGCTGGCGTGCGTCGGTGGCGGTTCGAACGCGATCGGGTCGTTCGCCGAGTGGATCGAGGTGCCCGAGGTGCGCCTGATCGGGGTCGAGGCGGCCGGCGAGGGCGTCGGCAGCGGCCGCTCCGCGGCGACCATCAGCGAGGGCCGCGAGGCGGTGCTGCACGGGTCGCGCTCGATCGTGCTGGTCGACGACGACGGCCAGGTCCGGCCGGCCCACTCGGTGTCCGCCGGACTGGACTACCCGGGCGTGGGACCCGAGCACGCGTGGCTGGCGTCCACCGGTCGCGCCCAGTACGTGTCGGCGACCGACCAGGACGCGCTCGAGGGCTTCCGTCGCACGTGCGAGCTCGAGGGGATCATCCCCGCGCTCGAACCCGCCCACGCGGTCGGGTGGCTGCTGCGCCACGGCCGCGAGGAACTCGGTGCGGGTGCGCGGGTGATCCTGACCATGTCGGGGCGTGGCGACAAGGACGTCGACGAGGTGGTCGAGGTCGCCGGCTGGGACCTCGGCGTCGCCAAGGCGTTCGGTGGGGGCGACCCCGACCGTGCTCCCGGTGGTGTGGCGGGCAGCGACGTGGCAGGGGAGGAACGGCGGAGCGGCGCCGAAGGCCCGTTGGAGGGTTTGGAGGGGCCGGAGGCGGTCTCGGAGGATCGGAAATGAGTTCGACGACGACGACCGCCGGCGCGCAGCGCATCCAGGCCGCGTTCGACCGGGCGAAGGCCGAGGACCGCGCAGCCCTGATCGTGTACCTGACCTCGTGCTTCCCCGACCGCGAGGTGTCGGCGGCCTGCTTCGAGGCCGCGGTCGACGCCGGGGCGGACATCCTCGAGATCGGCGTGCCGTTCTCCGACCCGATGATGGACGGACCGATCATCCAGGCCGCGAACCAGCAGGTGCTCGACGCCGGCGTGCGCGTGGCCGACCACCTCGAACTGATCCGGTCCCTGGACCACCTCGACGTGCCGAAGCTGGTGATGACCTACGTGACGATCGCCGACACGCGCGGCTATGCCGCGTTCGCCGACGAGTGCGCCGAGGCCGGTCTGTCGGGCGTGATCCTGCCCGACCTGCCCGTCCCCGAGGCCGACGCGTGGCGCCGCGAGGCCGAGCGGGCCGGGCTGGCGACGGTGTTCCTGGCGTCGTCGGTGTCGACCGACGAGCGTCTCGACGCGATCGGAGCCGCCTCGCAGGGCTGGGTCTATGCGGTCGGCCTGCTCGGTGTGACCGGCGTCAAGGGCGTCGCGCAGGACGTGACCCGGGAACTGGTCGAGCGGGTCCGCCCGCGCACGCAGGTGCCGGTCGCGGTCGGCATCGGCGTCAAGGACCG
>DATHUR010000151.1:0-16134 GCA_035462025.1 Egicoccus sp.
CTCGACGACCTCGACGCCAGCGGCAAGCGGGTGTTCGTGCGCGCGGACCTCAACGTGCCGTTGCGTGACGGCAAGGTCAGCGACGACCTGCGCGTGCAGGCGTCGGTGCCCACCCTCCGCCGCCTGCTCGACCAGGGCGCGCGCGTGGTCGTTGCCTCCCACCTCGGACGTCCGAAGGGCGCGCCCGACCCCGCGTACTCCATGGCGCCGGTCGGCGAGCGTCTGCAGGAACTGCTCGGCACCGAGGTGGTCGTCGCCACCGACGTCGTCGGCGACGACGCGCGCGCCAAGGCCGACGCGCTCGAACCCGGCCAGGTGCTGCTGCTCGAGAACCTGCGCTTCGAGGCCGGCGAGACCACCAACGACGGCGCGTTCGCCGATGCGCTCGCCGCGTTCGCCGACGTGTACGTCGACGACGCATTCGGCGCCGCCCATCGCGCCCACGCCTCGATCTCGGGGATCCCGGCCCGCATCCCCGGCTACGCCGGTCTGCTGCTGGCCCGTGAACTCGAGGTCCTCGGCGGCCTGCTCGAGGACCCGGCCCACCCCTATGTCGCCGTCCTCGGCGGTGCGAAGGTCAGCGACAAGCTGACCGTGCTCGAGAACCTGCTGCAGCGCGTCGACGCCATCGCCGTCGGCGGTGCCATGGCCTTCACGTTCCTGGTCGCCGAGGGACACGAGGTCGGCGCGTCACGGGTCGAGACCGACAAGGTCGACGACGTGCGCGGACTCGTCGCCGCCGCCCGGGAGCGCGGCGTGCGCATCCTGCTGCCCCACGACGTGGTCGTCGCGTCCGAGTTCGACGAGCACGCCGCCGCGACGACCGTCCACGTCGACGACATCCCGGCCGACCAGATGGGGCTCGACATCGGCCCCGCGACGGCGCACGCCTACGCCGACGCGATCAGCGAAGCCGGCAGCGTGTTCTGGAACGGCCCGATGGGCGTGTTCGAGTGGGACGCGTTCGCCGCGGGCACCCGCACGATCGCCCAGGCGATCGCGACCGCGAACGGGTTCACCGTGGTCGGTGGTGGCGACTCGGCGGCCGCCATCCGCCAGTTCGGACTCGACCACCGTGTCGACCACGTGTCGACCGGCGGCGGTGCATCCCTGGAACTGCTCGAGGGCAAGGACCTGCCCGGGGTCGCCGCACTCAGGCGCACGGGATGACCAGCACGCCGGCGCGGGGGCGGTCGTGACCGACACGGCGACCCCCACCGTCGTCAGCCCGCCGGCGGTCCCGGACTCGCCGCGCGGGGTCGTGAGGTCGGCCGCGCGCCTGATCGCCGGGTTCATCCGCGACCAACCGGTGGTGTTCAGCGTCGCCGCCGTGGGCGCGATCGCCTTCACCTCGGCCATCGTTGCCAGCGCGGTCGTCGTCGGATGGGTGACCGACGCGCTGGTCGTGCCTGTGCTCGAGGGAGGTGAGCCCGTCGGCGGCCGGCTGCGGACGGCCCTGGCCCTGATCCTCGGCGTCGCCGTGTGGAAGTCGCTCGGCATCGTGATCCGCCGCACGGCGGCATCGCGGCTGCAGTTCATGGCCCAGACCCGCCTGCGCAAGCGCCTGATCGCGCACCAACTGGGTCTGAGCCTGCGCTGGTACGGCACCCGCGGCGTCGGTGACCTGCTGTCGGTCTCCGACGTCGACAGCCGCCAGGCCACGATGGTCCTCGCGCCGCTGCCCTTCGCGACCGGCGTGAGCTTCCTCCTGGTCGGCTCCGCGGTCGTGATCACGGTGACCGATCCGCTGCTGGGCCTGCTCGCCGTCGTCCTGCTTGCCGTCGTCGTCCTGCTCGACCTGCAGGGTGCCTGGCGCACGTTCCACCTGATGGAACTGGCGCAGGCCCGGCGCGGCCGGGTCGCCGCCGTCGCGCACGAGAGCTTCGACGGGGCCCTGACGGTCAAGGCGCTCGGCCGCGAGCAGGCCGAGAGCGAGCGGTTCGGCACGGCCGCCGACGGCCTCGCCGACCAACTCATCGAGGTCGGACGGGTCTGGAGCGGCTACCGCGCCCTGACCGAGGGCCTGCCTGCCATCGGCACCGTCGTAGTGCTCGTGGTCGGCACGATCCGCATCGCGGACGGTGGGCTGACCGCCGGCCAACTGGTCCGCGTCACCTACCTGCTGTCGCTGCTGGCGGTGCCGACGCGGCTGATCGGCTACCTGATGTGGGACGCCGCGCACAGCGTCGCCGGCTGGCGGCGGGTCGAGGAGGTGCTCGACACCGACGACGCGCTGCCGTCCGGGGACGACCGCACGCCGCCGCCGGCCGCTCCGGCCAGCGTCGATGCCGATCGCGTCGGGTTCGGCTACGAGCCCGGGCTGCGGGTGCTCCACGACCTCGAGTTGCGGCTCGAGCCAGGCCGCACACTGGCGGTCGTCGGACCGACGGGTTCGGGCAAGTCGACGCTGGCGCTGCTGCTGGCCCGCCTGTGGGACCCCGACGCCGGCAGCGTCCGCCTCGACGGTCGTGACCTGAGAAGCCTCGCCCCCGGCGTCGTGCCGGCCGAGGTCGCCTACGTCGCGCAGGAGGCGTTCCTGTTCGACGACACGGTCGCCGGCAACGTGGCCCTGCACCTCGATCTCGACGAGGAACAGGTCCGCGAGGCCCTGCGGTTGGCGAACGCGCTCGATTTCGTCGAGGAACTGCCCGAGGGGCTCCACACCAACCTGGGCGAGCGTGGCGCCACACTGTCCGGCGGTCAGCGGCAGCGCCTGGCGCTGGCTCGGGCACTGGCGCGCCGGCCTCGGCTGCTCATCCTCGACGACGCCACCTCGGCCGTGGATCCGTCGGTGGAGACCAGCATCCTGCGCGCGCTGCGCGACGCCGAACTGCCCTCGACGATCGTGCTGATCGCCTACCGGCGGTCGAGCATCATGCTCGCCGACGAGGTGGTGTTCGTTGACGAGGGCCGGGTCGTGGCACACGGCCCGCACGGGCACCTGCTGCGCGACGTACCGGGGTACGCAGCGCTACTGCGCGCCTACGAGACCGAGCACCCCGCATGAACTCCCGCTCCGCCGTCACGGCGATCCGACGCGCGCTGCACGAGGCGCCGGCCATGCGCCGGGGCCTCGGTGTGACCCTGCTGCTCGCCGTCTTGGGCACCGCCGGCCACCTCGTCGTGCCGATCGCGATCCGCGAGGTCCTCGACCGCGAGGTCCTCACCGCGGCGGCCATCGACGTGTCCGCCGTCGTCGTGGCCGGTGCGGTTGCCGTGGTCGCCCTGCTCGGCGCGATGCTGGCCAACCGGGTGTCGCAGTACCGCCTCGCCGTCGCCGCGGCCCGGGGACTCGCCGAACTGCGCGTCAAGGTGTTCCGCCACGTCCACGACCTGTCCGTGCTGCACGTGCAGGCCGAGCGCCGGGGGGTGCTGGTCGCGCGCGTGACCTCCGACATCGAGGCGATCTCGCAGTTCCTCGAGTGGGGCGGGGTCGGCATGCTCGTCGGCAGCGCGCAGGTGGTGCTGGTCCTGGGGCTGATGGCGGTCTACGACTGGCGGCTGACCCTGCTGGTCCTCGTCGCCGGCCTGCTCTATCTCGGGCTGCTGCTGTCGTTCCAGCGCATCCTGTCGCGCGCGTACGACCGGGTGCGGGTGCGCGTCGGCGAGTCGCTCGGCGCCATGTCCGAGACCATCGCCGGCCTGCCGACCATCCGGGCCTACGGCACCGAGGCGCGCAGCCGCGCAAAGGTCGACGCGGCGCTCGACGCGCAGTTCCGCACCGAGTTCCGCACCGGCGCGCTCGGCGCCGTCATGTTTTCGAGCGGCGAGTTGTTCGCCGCCTCGGTGACCGCGCTGGTCGTCGCCGCCGGCGTCCTGATCGGTCCGGCCGGCGGACTCTCCGCCGGACAACTCGTGGCCTTCCTGTTCCTGGTGACGCTGTTCATCGAGCCCGTCCAACTGCTGGTCGAGGTGCTCGACCAGGCCCAGACGGCCGCCGCGGGCGTCCGCCGGGTGGTCGACGTGCTCGACGCCCCGCTCGAGATCGCCGACCCCGAGCGGGTACCCGGTCGGGGTCGGGAGCTGCCGGACGGGCCGCTGGCCGTGCGCTTCACCGGCGTGCGCTTCCGCTATCCGAGTGGTCCCGACGTGCTGCGCGACCTCGACGTGTCGATCGCGCCGGGGGAGCGGGTCGCCGTGGTCGGCGAGACCGGCTCGGGCAAGTCGACCTTCGTGAAGCTGCTGACCCGGCTGCTCGACCCGGTCGAGGGGACGATCACCCTGTCGGGCGTTCCGCTCGAGCAGGTCCGGTTCTCCTCGCTGCGCCGCCGGGTCGCGTTCGTGCCCCAGGACGGGTTCCTGTTCGACACGACGCTCGAGGACAACGTCCGCTACGGCGTCCCCGAGGCCGACCGTGCCGAGGTGGCCCGGGCCTTCGACCAGCTCGGGCTGGGCGAGTGGGTGGCCGGGCTGCCCGACGGTGCCGACACGCGGGTGGGGGAGCGTGGATCGCGCCTGTCGGCCGGTGAGCGCCAGCTCGTCGCCCTGGTGCGGGCATGGATCGTGGCCCCCGACCTGCTCGTGCTCGACGAGGCCACCTCGGCGGTCGATCCCGCGCTGGAGGTCCGCCTGCGTCAGGCCATCGAGCGGCTCACGGCGGGCCGCACCAGCGTGACCGTCGCGCACCGGCTGTCCACGGCCGAGGCCGCGGACCGGGTGCTGGTCTTCGACGCCGGACGCCTGGTCCAGCAGGGCCGACACGCCGATCTCGTCGACGCCCCGGGGATCTACCGCGGACTGCACGCCGACTGGTCGTCCGTGACCGGCCGCTGAGCGCGTTCAACTAGGCTCGCCCACCCGAGCACCCCTCGACAGGACAACCAGCGTGACCGACCGGGTACCCGTCATCGCCGGCAACTGGAAGATGCACCGCGACCACCTCGAGGCGATCCAGCTGGTCCAGAAGCTGGCCTACCACCTCCAGGAGGCGGACTACGAGGGCCAGGAGATCGTGGTCTGTCCGCCCTTCGTCGCGCTGCGCTCGGTCCAGACGCTGCTGCAGTCGGACAAGCTGCCGATGCACCTCGGCGCGCAGAACTGCCACACCGAGGACGAGGGCGCGTTCACCGGCGAGATCTCGGCGACGATGCTGGCGCGGCTCGACGTGCGGTACGTGATCGTGGGCCACTCCGAACGACGCGAACTGTTCGGCGAGACCGACGAGATCGTCAACGCCAAGATCCAGGCGGTCCAGCGTCACAAGATGCGCCCGATCCTGTGCGTCGGCGAGGTGCTCGACCAGCGCGAGGCCGGCCGGGCGGTCGAGGTCGTCGTGTCGCAGTTGCAGGGCAGCCTCGCCGGGATCCGCGTCGACGATCCCGAGGAACTCGTCGTCGCCTACGAACCGGTGTGGGCGATCGGCACCGGCCGTACCGCGACGCCGCAGGACGCACAGGACATGTGCGCCGCGATCCGTACCGAACTCGCGTCGTTGTATGACGAGCAGACCGCCGCCGGCATCCGGATCCAGTACGGCGGCAGCGTCAAGCCGGGCAACGTGCGCGAGTTGATGTCGCGGCCCGACATCGACGGCGCCCTGGTCGGCGGCGCGAGCCTGTCCAGCGAGGACTTCGCCCTCATCGTCGGGCATCGCCGGTAGGACGCTTGAACCACGTCGCCCCCGCCGACGGACCGGGCTGGGGGGCAACGAGCGAACGAAGTGAGCGAGACAGGGGACCCAGCTACCCCCGGATGACGGCCTTGGGCTCGGCGAAGTGGCAGGCGCTGGGGTGGCCGTGGCCGAACCGGTCGATCAGTTCGGGCACCTCGGTGGCGCAGATGTCCTCGGCCTTCCAGCAACGGGTGCGGAACCGGCAGCCCGACGGCGGGTTCGACGGGCTCGGCACGTCGCCTTCCAGCACGATCCGTTCGCGCTTGTTGCGCAGTCGCGGGTCGGTGAGCGGGACCGCCGAGAGCAGCGCCTGGGTGTAGGGGTGGGTCGGGTTGTCGAAGATCTCGTGCTTCGTGCCGAACTCGACCACGTGACCGAGGTACATCACCGCGACCCGGTCCGAGAGGTGGCGGACCACCGACAGGTCGTGGGCGATGAACAGGTAGGCCAGACCGAACTCGTTCTGCAGATCCTCGAGCAGGTTGATGACCTGGGCCTGGATCGACACGTCGAGCGCCGAGACCGGCTCGTCGAGGATGAGCAACTGCGGGTTGAGCGCGAGCGCCCGCGCAATGCCGATGCGTTGGCGCTGACCGCCGGAGAACTCGTGCGGGAACCGGTTGCCGTGCTCGGGGTTGAGCCCGACGATCCGCATCAGTTCCTTGACCCGTTCCTTGCCGCCGTCCTTGTAGCGCCCGTAGATGCGCATCGGCTCGGCGATGATCTCGTTGACGTTGATGCGCGGGTTGAGCGACGCGTACGGGTCCTGGAACACGATTTGGATCTCGCGGCGCATCTGGCGCATCTGCCGGTGCGACATCTCGGCGAGGTCGTGGCCCTTGAAATAGACGTGGCCGGCCGTCGGGTCGAGCAGTCGGACGATGCAGCGTCCGGTCGTCGACTTCCCGCAGCCCGACTCGCCGACCAGGCTGACGGTCTCACCGGCGTTGATGGTGAGGTTGACCCCGTCGACGGCACGGACGGCGCCGTACTGGCGGTTGAACACCCCGCCGCGCAGCGGGAAGTGCTTGGTCAGACCCTCGACGCGCAGGATTTCCTCGCCGACCTGGGCACGGACGTGGAGTTGGTCCTCGGGGACGGGCTGCATGCCGCCGGGTGTCGAGACGGCGGTCATGCCTCGCCTCCTTCGAACGTGGTGCCGGTGGTGGACTCGACCCGGTGGATCTCGTCCTCCATCTCCTCGTGGAAGTGGCACGCGGACGACCGCATCGGTCCCAGTTCGAACAGCGGCGGGACCTTGGTGCGGCACGTCTGGCGGCCCTCGCCGAGGTGGCAACGGGGGTGGAACGCACAGCCGCTGGGCAGGTTGATCAGGCTGGGGGGCTGGCCCGGGATCGGCACCAGCCGCTCCATGTCGACGTCGGGACGCGGCAGGCTCGACAGCAACCCCAGCGTGTACGGGTGCTTGGGGGAGTGGAAGATCTCGTCGACCGTGCCGGACTCGACCACGCGGCCGCCGTACATGACGACCACGCGGTCCGCCATCTCGGCGATGACCCCGAGGTCGTGCGTGATCAGGATCACACCGGCGTTGGTCTCCTCCTTGGCGCGGTGGAGCACCTCGAGGACCTGGGCCTGGATGGTGACGTCGAGCGCCGTGGTCGGCTCGTCGGCGATCAGGATCTTGGGCTGGTTGGCCATCGCCATCGCGATCATGGCGCGCTGGCGCATCCCGCCCGAGTACTCGTGGGGGTACTGGTCGTAGCGCTGGTCCGCGTTGGGCACACCCACCAGCTCGAGCAGTTCGACAACGCGTTTGCGGGCGACGTCCTCGCCGACGTGGTCGTGGACCAGGATGGCCTCGGCGAGCTGGTCGCCGACCGTCAGGACGGGGTTGAGCGAGGTCATCGGGTCCTGGAAGATCATCGCGACGTCCTGGCCGCGGACCTTGCGCATGTCGGACTCGGACAGCTGGAGCAGGTCGGTGCCCTCGAGCAGGATCTGCCCGTTGGCGATGCGGCCCGGTGGCTGGGGGATCAGCCCGAGGATGCTCATGACCGTCACCGACTTGCCCGAACCGGACTCGCCGCCGACCCCGAGGGTTTCGCCGGGGAAGACGTCGTAGCTGACGCCGTCGACGGCGTGGACGATGCCGTCGGGTGTCTTGAACTCGGTGACCAGGTCACGGATCGACAGCAGCGGCTGGACGCTGGTGGCGCCGGCCGGTCCGTCGACGAACTCGGGCTCGGAACCCATCACTTCTCCTGCTGGGTCGGGTCGAGGGCGTCGCGCAGACCATCGCCGACGAAATTGATCGCCAGTGCGATGGAGACGATGGCGAGGCCCGGCATGACGACCAGCCACCACGAGGTCAGCATCGAACTGCGGCCATCGTTGATGAGCAGACCGAGCGCGGGTGTCGGCGGGTTCACGCCGAGGCCCAGGAACGCCAGCGTCGCCTCGAGCAGGATGGCCGCCGCGAGCACCAGGGTCATGTTGACCAGGATCGGGCCCATCGTGTTGGGCAGCATGTGACGGAACATGATGCGCAGGTCGCCGGCCCCGGCTGCGCGGGCCGCCTGGACGTACTCCTTCTCGCGCAGACTCAGGAACACGCCGCGCACGATGCGGGCCAGCGACGGCCACGACAGCAGGGCGATGATCACGCCGATGCGCATCGGCTTGCCCTGCCCGAAGAACGCCGCGGCGATCAGCAGAACGGCCAGCAGCGGGACGATGATGATCAGGTCCGCGAACCGCATCAGGACCGCGTCGACCCAGCCGCGGTAGTAGCCGGCGACGGCGCCGAGCGTCGTGCCGATCAGGGTCGAGAGGACCGCGACGACCGCGGCGACCTGGAGCGAGACGCGGGTGCCGTAGATCACGCGGCTGAAGTAGTCGCGTCCGAGTTGGTCGGTGCCGAACAGGTGCCAGCCCTCGAATGTCGGCGCCGTCGACCGCATGATGACGTCGATCTCCGCGTAGCCGTAGGGGGCGATCCGCTCGGCGTTGATGGCCGCGATGGTGACCAGGAGCAGGAACAGCAGGCTGCCCATCGCCAGCTTGTGCCGGACGAAGCGGCGCCGGAACAGCTGCCACTGGCTGCGCGCGACGATCTGCGTCCCGTCGTGGTACTCGGGCGCCTCGCCGGCCGGTTCGTCGGGGCGGTGCAGGCCGGCGTCGTCGGTGACGATGTCGGCGCCCCCGAGACCGGTCCTGACCGGCACGTCCTGCGCCGCCGGACGGTCGTCCCGGGTGTTGTCCCGCGAGCGCTCACTCATAGCGGATCCTCGGGTCGAGGTAGCCGTACAGCAGGTCGGCCACGAGGTTGGCGACCATCAGGAAGAAACCGACGATCACCAACCAGGCCATGATCGGATACGGATCGCGACGCCCGATGACGTTGATGAAATAGCGGCCCATGCCGTCGAGACCGAAGACGCTCTCGATGACGATCGCACCGGAGATCAGGGTGCCGAACGACAGCGCCGCGACGGTCACGGTCGGGATCAGGGCGTTGCGCATCATGTGGCGCGTGGTGATCTTGCGCTCGGACAGTCCCTTGGCGCGCGCGGTGCGGATGTAGTCCGACGACATCACCTCGAGCATCGAGGCCCGCATGTAGCGGCTGTAGCTCGCGACCGAGAAGATCGCCAGCGACGCGATCGGTAGCACCAGGTGGTGCAGACGGTCGAGCCAGAACGCCAGCCCGGTGCCGGGGTTTGGCGAGGACAGGTTCGCGATCGGGAAGATGCGTGCTCCCGTCCAGCGGTAGATCAGCACGACCCCGACCTGCAGCATCAGCGCGAACCAGAACGAGGGCATCGAGAACCCGAGGAAGCTGAGCGTCGTGGTCGAATAGTCGAACACGCTGTATTGCTTCTTGGCCGAGATGGCACCGAGCGCGACCGCGATGACGAACGCGAACAGCTCGGCGATGACCACGAGTTGCAGCGTGTTGCCCATGACCCGCTTGAGGTCGGGCCAGATGGGGCGGGGCGAGATCAGGTACTCACCGAAGCCGCCGTTGGGGATCTGCTCGACCCAGCGCAGGTACTGCACCGGGAACGGATCGTCGAGCCCCCGCATCTCGCGGACACGGTCGATCTGTTCCTGCGTGATGTTGGGCAGGACGCGCAGTTCGGCCAGCGGGTCGCCGCTCGAGGACACGAACCCGAACGTCAGGAACGTCGACAGGATCAGGATGGGGACGGTGATGAGGAGGCGGCGCAGCGCATAGTTGAGCACCGGCGGATCCTTCCCGGTGGAGGAGACGAAAACCGGGGGCTGACGGGGGGCCGGCGCCCGTCCCGAAGGAACGGACGCCGGCCAGGAAGCTATCGAACGCTTCCGACTCCCGTCATACGAGGGTCACTCGGTGCGCGCCCAGGTGCCGGCGTTCCAGAGGTTGGTCTGGTTCGTCGGGTTGAGCTGCGGGCCCGTGACGCCGTTCTCCCAGGCAACCAGCTGCGGCTGCTGGAAGAGCGGCACGACCGGGGCGCCCTCGGCGAAGACCGCGGCCGCCTGGTTCCACAGGTCGGCGTTCGCCTGCGGGTCCACGGTGGTGTTGGCCTCGTCCATCAGGCTCGTGATCTCGTCGGAGCACCACACCGTCCAGTTCTGCGGACGCGGGGCGTCACCGTCACAGCCGTAGATGTTGGCGTTGCCGGACGGGTCCGGCGAGCCGACCCAGGCGAACAGGGCGATGTCGTAGTCGCAGACGCCACCACAGTTGTCGGGGGTGTTGAGACGCTCGAAGAAGGCGGCGCCTTCGTCGTTCTCGATCGTGATCTCGATACCGACCGCAGCGAGGTCGGCCTGGATCAGCTGCTGGGTGAGCTCACGACGCTCGTTACCGCCCGTGGTCCCGATGCGGAACGCGAGCCGGTCACCGTCGCACTCGAAGATGTCACCGTCGCCGCGGGTGCAGCCGCTCTCCTCGAGCAGCGCGATGGCGGCGTCCGGGTCGTAGTCCCACTGCGAGTAGCTGGGATCGTAGAACTCCGAGTTGGTCATCCAGAACGGGTTGTTGAGCACCTCGGCGCCGTCGAAGACGGGACGAACGAGCGTGTCGACGATCTGCTCGCGGTTGATGCCGAGCGCGATCGCCTGACGGACGTAGTCCTTGTCCAGGCCGGGGACGAGCGTGTTGAAGTCGATGTGCTCCCAGACCGGGCCGAGGCCCGTCTGATAGGTCAGCTGGTCCGACGCACCCTCGAGCTGGTCGATCAGTTCGATCTGCGGCTGGGGGTCGTACACGTCGAGCTCGCCACCGACCATCTGCTGGGTGAGGGTCGTGGTGTCCGGCACGTAGCGGAAGATCAGCTCGTCGAGCATCACGTCGCCGTCCCAGTAGTTCTCGTTCTTGACGAGACGCAGCTGCGTGCCCTTGTCCCACGAGTCGAAGATGTACGGGCCACCCGAGACGTCGGGCAGCGTGTCGTTCATCACCGTGGTGAAGTCCTCACCCTCGAGGACGTGGGCCGGCAGGATGGCGCTGAACAGCAGCTGCCACGCGGCGTAGGGCTCGCTGAAGTTGAACGTGACGGTCTTCTCGTCGATGACCTCGTAGTCCGAGATCAGCTCGTAACCGCTGCGCGAGGTGATCTGGTCGGCCCAGGCGGCCTCCATGTCCATGATCGTCTCGTGCGTGAAGACGAAGTCCTGCGAGGAGATCGGCGTCCCGTCCGACCACGCCGCGTCCTCGCGGATGGTGTAGGTGACGCTGAACGGGTCCTCGGTGAACTCGGCCTCGCCGTCGATCACCGACGGTGCGTACGAGAAGTCGGGCTGGATGACGTACGCGCCCGGGAACACGTTCTGGTTCACCTTGGAGGTGACCAGCGAGTTGCCGTCGATCAGCCACCCGTTGAGGATGGTCGGCTCCTGCTCGTCACCGAACAGCACCGTGCCGCCCTCGATCGGGCCGGTGGCCTCTTCCTCTTCTGTCTCGGTCTCGGTGGGCTCTTCTTCCTCGCCCTCCGTCTCTTCCTCGGTGGCCTCGGGCTCCGGCTCCTCTTCGCCGCCGCCACATGCCGTGACGACGAGCGCAGCAGCCATGACGAGGCCAACGCCCCGCCATCGCCGGATACTGGGTGACCGCATGTATCGCTCCTTGGTTATGGAAAGTGCGAGTCCCGGACGCGGGTCAGCGGATCCACCCTTGCGGGGGTTCTCCCGTCCGATGACTGAGTCCTCGTTGTTGCGCCGCGGAAGACCGTTGCTGCGGCCTACTACGGTGGCCGTAGGAAACTAGCACCGAGCGATCGTGCGCTCGTGATGCGTGTTCGCCCACCGGACGTTCGGCCGTTGTCCTCCGCGGCAACCCTAGCCAGAAGGAAGGGGTCGTCGCGCGGTGTCGCAGCCGCCGCGCGCTCCTGGCGAACGTTCCACGGGGGAGGGCTAGGCAGGCGACCTTCGGCGGTACAGCCAGGTCGGCGGCGTCGCATCGTCCGGCCGCGCGGCCCCGACGCGCGTGGAGCCGGGCGCCGCGAGGACGATGGCGCACAGGCGGTCGTACTCGTCGACGCTCTCGACGTGGTCGGTCATCATCCAGCGCCGGCGACCGTGGCCGCGGGCCAACAGCCCACCGCTGGGACCGGCGCCGCCGTCGGCGCCGTCGTAGCGGGCCTTCAGGCGCCGGGCGCTACCTGGGCGGGTCCGCTCGATGCCGCGGACCTGCTCCCACGGCAGACGGCGCCGCCGCAGCACGCTGACCAGTTCGATCCCGTCGGGCGAGAGGACCACGTGGCGTGGGTACGAGTACAGCCCGGTGGCGGCGGTCACGATCCCGATGACGACCATCCCGATCGCCACCGTGTTGGCCCCGCCGGTGAGCCCCCACGCCCCGAGCACGATGAGCAGGTGGGGTGTGAGCAGCACGGCGAGCAGGCCGCGCAGCGACGGATACAGGATCAGGTGCGGGTCGTCGGTCGACATGCCCCGAGGCTATCCCGGCGTGAGGCCGGCTTCGACGTCGGCCTGCGCGACGGCCGCCGGCGTGACCACGCGCAGCGCCAGCACCAGGGCGAGCGCGACCACTCCCGCCGCGGCGAACCACGGCGCCCGGAGCCCGAAGACGCTGGCGGTGATGCCACCGAGGAGCGCGCCGAGCGGCATGGCACCCCACCCGAGGAAACGGAACACGCTGTTGACCCGGCCGAGCAGCTCGTCGGGGACCAGCCGCTGGCGCAACGAGATGGTGACCACGTTCCAGCTCACGGCGGCGAAGCCGTACAGGGCCTGCGCGACGAGGTAGACCGCGACGTCGCCCGTCAGCGCGATCGCGAGGGGGGCGAGCCCGATCAGGGCCAGCGAGACCCGCAGCGCCTGGCCCCGGCCGAGCAGTCTGGTCGCCCGCTGTGCCCCGAAGCTGCCCAGCAGCGAGCCGGTCGCGCCGGCGATGAACAGCAGGCCGAACGCGGCTTCGCTGAGCCCGAGCACCGACCCCTCGCCGACGACGTAGAGGGCCAGGACCGAGTACCACGTCATCGTGGCCCCGTTCATCGCCGCGGTCAGCAGCGCGAAGGTGCGCAGCAGCCGGTGGCGTCGCAGCCAGTGCAGGCCCTCGCGGATCTCGGCCAGCGCCGCCGGTCGGCGTCCGCCGGTGGACGCGGTGGGACTGGCGGCGGACGGGTCCGTCGGTGCCCCGTCGCCCGGGGCGGCGGCGACCCCGTCGTGCCCGGTCGCCTCGCGTGTCCGTCGGTGCGCCCGCGAGTAGGTGCCGGTCATGGACACGAGCAGCCCGGCCGCGATGGCGAACGTCCCCGCGTCGAGCAGGATCGGCAGTGCGGCCGCGATGCCGAACAACCACGCCCCGAGTGCCGGCCCGACGAACTGGTTGCTCACGACCTCGCCGGCGTACAGGCGACCGTTCGCCTGTTCGAGTTGGTCCTTGCGCACCACGGCCGGCATCAGGGCGTTCGACGCGTTGTCGAACAACACCTCGAAGATCCCGAGAGCGACCGCGATCAGGTAGAGCAGCCAGATGCTGGCGCCGTCGAGCAGGATCGCGACGCCGAGCAGCACCATCAGGCCGAAGCGCACCGCGTTGGTCAGATACATCAGCCGGCGCCGGTCGACGCGGTCGGCGATGACCCCGGCGTGCAGGGAGAACAGCAGCCACGGCAGCCGTCCCGCGATGGCGACACCGGCGAACAGCAGCGGGTCGCGGGTCAGCGTCTCGGCCAGCAGTGGGATGGCGGCGCTGTCGATGCCGTCGCCGAGGTTCGAGATCGTCGACGCCGACCACAGCTTGCGGTAGTTGCTGCCCAGACCACGCGTTGAACCAGGCCCGGCCACCTGGCCCGACTCGTGATCACGCTGGCCCACGTCCGACACTTTCCCTCGCCCCGACAGGCCGTGTCGACCCGCGACACGACCCACGTCCTCCGCTGGCGGCCCCCTCGCCGGGCGGAACGGTAGAGAATGCCTAGTCATCGGCCAGACCCGGGGCGCTTGGCGCACGCGGCGTCGCCGGTGGGGGCCTGTCCGGGCGCCTCCTGTCCCGGGAGGTGGCCGGAGGCTAGGCTTGTGGTCGGGAGTCCGCCCCCGCGGGGGACGGCGCGACGGCGAGGTGAGCGGTGACGCGACGCAACGAACCACTCGAAACCCTGCTCGGTCCCCTCGAACAGGATGTCAGGGACGTCTCGTGGCGGCTCGGTGAAGCGACCGTGCGCGACGTCCACGACGAACTCGCCCGTGTGCGCAACATCGCGTACACGACGGTCATGACCACGATGGCGCGACTGGCGAGCAAAGGGCTGCTCGAGCGGGACACGGCCGGGCTCGCCCACCGCTACCGGCCCGCGGTCAGCCGCGACGACTACGCGCAGACCGCCGTCGACGACGTACTGTCGTGGCTGTTCGAGCGCTATCCCGAACCGGCTGCGGCCTACCTCGCCGAAGTCGTCGACGACGTCGACGGGGTGACCCTCGACGAACTCCGGGCGGCCGTCCAGCGCCGTCGCAGCGCCGAACGTTGAGCTGACGTGGACCTCGGCGTCCTCCTCGCGCTGCCCCTGGAGTCGGTAGCGGTCCGGGCGATCCTCGCGACGCTCGGTTCCATGATCCTCGTTCGCACGCTCCTGCGGGTGGGTCTACGGGCTCCGTCCGTGCGCGTCGCGACGGCGCTGGCGCCGGGCACCGCGGTCGTCGGCGTGTTGGTACTCACGTGGGGCAGCCTGCACCTGCCGTCGCTGATGTTGCCCGTCGAGGCGGCCGGCGCGTTGCCGATCCCGGTCCGCGACGGCTACCTGCACTTCGCCCCGATCGCCGCCCCGTTGCTGGTCGGCGTGTGGGCGAGCGTGGCCGCCGTGCGTCTGTGGCGTCGTGGTCGCCGGTTCCGCTCCGCCCGCCTGCATGCCCTGCTCGCCCGACGCGAGGGCACGGCGTCGCCGGCACTCCAGGCGGTCACCGACCGGCTCGCCGCACAACTACGCGTTCCGGCGCCGGCCGTGGCCGTGCTGCCGAGCTGTCCCGGCGGCGCGTTGGTCGTCGGCACGCGGCATCCGGTGGTGCTGATCGGTCGGGACCTGATGGCCCAACTCGACGACGCCGAACTCGAGGGCGTGCTGGCCCACGAACTCGCCCACGTGCGGCGGCGCGACAACCTCGTGTCGGGTGTGCTCGGCGCGTTGCGGGACCTGACGTTCTTCGTACCGGGCGGCGGCTGGGCGGTACGGCAACTGCACCGCGAGCGCGAACTCGCGGCCGACCAGGTCGCCGTG
This sequence comes from Egicoccus sp., assembly GCA_035462025.1. Taxonomy (GTDB): domain Bacteria; phylum Actinomycetota; class Nitriliruptoria; order Nitriliruptorales; family Nitriliruptoraceae; genus Egicoccus. Next base: position 15,301 of record DATHUR010000151.1, read on the forward strand.
AAGGTGACGCAGCGACCGGGCGCACTGGCCTCCGGCCTGCTGAAGGTCGTCGAAGCCGGCCCGCGGCCGTCGCACCCGTGCGCGGCACTGGCGCCGGGCGGCTCGCTGGTCGACCGGGTCCGGATCCTGGTCGACGACGCTCCTCCGGTGACCGCTCGTCGACGCGGCGTCGAGGCGGTCGCGGTGACCGGCACCGTCATGGTGGCGATGTCGGCCGCCCTGGTGGTTCCCACGGCGCTGACCGGCGCCGACCATCAGCGCGATGCCGTCGCCGTCGTGTGGTCGGCGAGGACGCCGAGCGTGGCCGGGGACACCGCCGGCGAGGTCGCCCGTCCGGCCCGCGCGTTCTCGGTCTACCGGCGCAACAACCTCGACGTGGCCCAGCCCGAGGCGGGCGGCTACGCCCAGCTCGACGAGCGCAGCTACGAGAACCGGCCCAGCACGCTGCGCTCGTGCGCCGCCGAGGACGGCACCTGCCCGGCACCCCAACGCCGGGTCGGGTTGGGGCTCCAGCCGCGGCCCGACATCCGTGTCGACCACGAGTTGACCAGCCGTTGGCAGGATGCGACGCCGGTGATGTCGGGCCGGTCCGGTGACGGGTTCGGGGTCTACGTGCTGTCCCGGGCCGACGACGAGGCGCTCGTGGGGGCCGTGGCCGCCGAGTGAGACGTCCCCGCGAGCGACCGGCCGTGGCAGCCGGGCTTGCTACCCTCGCGCCTCGTCCGTGTTCATGACCCTCCGGGGGATCTTCCGTGCCCGTCGTCGAAGCCATCGTGGTGACCCTGCACGTGCTGCTCTCGCTCGTGCTCATCCTGTTCATCCTGCTGCACCGTG